>DATKHB010000001.1:0-59183 GCA_035510455.1 Saccharimonadales bacterium (SeqCode)
TCATCTGCCTTCCTAAACCAAGCTAGTCTAATCCTAGCTCCGTAAACCTGGAGCTGCTTCTGTGTCATTGTTCTTGTACTCACTTTCATTACTCCTTTCTATTGTATTGAAAGTGTCCAAGATGTTCGGTGCCTTAAGAGAGCCAAGCAAAAACACATTGTAGGAAGCACTTTTATATTTTGATATAGTTTAATTATGACCAAAAAAGAAACTGCCACTGGTGTTGTGCATGAAGTACCAGCGGATTTACGTAAAGCCCTGATGTCTGACGAATCTGCCCTAGAAAGATGGGAGGACCTCACGCCACTGGCACGTAATGAGTGGATTTGCTGGGTAATCTCCACCAAAAAACCAGAGACGAGAAGAAATCATATCGAGCGGACAATCACTGAATTACTGGAAGGAGTGCGCCGCCCTTGTTGTTGGGTAGGCTGCATTCATCGTTGACGAAATAATAGCCACAAACCCATTTTCAGATACTTTAAATGGCACCGTTAACTGGGTAAACCATTCGTTCTCTTGCCTTAGTCTTAATTAGCTTAAACCATAAAGTAAGTTTCGACTTCCCAGATCGCTATCAGTTCTGACTTAATCCTCCATTTCGTCAAAAGCAGTTGAGCCATGATTTGTATTTATAGCTTTGTCGTGACATTATTTAGTTGATGAATGCCCTCGTTACTGGCGAACTCCGTGCGGGTAAATTTACTTTAGTTAGTAGATTAGTCGGTGAGTTTTTTCAAGGATTGTCGGTGAACATCCGATCGATAAAACATGATGGCTAAGGACACGCCGACTATCCTTATAATTATAGGCATTACCGGTGATTTAAGTAAACGCAAATTACTACCAGCTATTGAACAAATTGTCAAAGCTAATGCTGCTCCCGAACTTTTTAAAATCGTCGGCATCACACGTAGGCAGATTACCAAGAATGAGGTGCTCGTTAGCGTTAAAAGCAGAGCGCCACACCACTTCTTGGACAAAAATCTCGACATGTTCCAAATGGATTTAACTGAAGCTAAAGATTACAAGAACCTAAAGAGCTACTTACAAAAATTAGAGAATGAGCTTGGCCCTCGCACACAACGATTATTCTATTTATCTGTACCGCCGCAATTATCGCAGCCGATCATTGAGCTATTAGGTACTTCCGGCCTAGCCCGTCACCGGTCTACAAAACTACTGCTTGAAAAACCTTTCGGTACTGACTTTAGCTCAGCGAAGGACCTTATAGCTCGGACGACAAAGTATTTCAAGGAAGTGCAAATTTACCGTATAGATCACTACTTAGCTAAAGAGATGTCCCAAAACTTCATTGTTTTTCGCGATGCCAATTATATTTTTAATCATTCCTGGAATAACGATTTCATTGAAAAAATTGAAATAATCGCCAGCGAAAAGATAGGCATTGAGGGAAGGGCTATTTTTTATGAGCAAACAGGAGCGTTGCGTGACACTGTCCAGAGCCACTTACTCCAGCTGGCAGCACTAACGCTCATGGAAAATCCTGAGGCGGAAAAACTTGAGGAGGTTCCAGCACGACGTCTTCGGGCTTTGAAACAGCTACACATACCAACTGACATGACTCCTGATAGTTATGCGCAGTGCGGGCAATACGAAGGCTATCGTGACGAAGTAAATAACCCAGGCTCGACCGTAGAAACGTTTGTGCGGCTTCGTTTACATTCGTCTGATCCCCGTTGGGAAGGCGTACCAATCGAACTAGTAACTGGTAAATCCCTAGCCGAGAAATTGACTCAAATCCAAATTACTTATAAGAAAGGTGAGCAGCACGAATCTAACCAGCTTATCATCAACGTACAGCCAAATGAGGGTATCGAGCTTAGGCTGTGGACAAAGGTACCAAGTTATGAGCGTCGAATAGACAGGCATTCATTAAAATTATCTTTCCGTGATCATTTTGATGTACTGCCGGAAGCTTATGAGTGGGTTTTTCTTGACGCGATTAACTCTAATCACACACTTTTCACCACCAGTGAGGAGGTATTAGAAACATGGCGCATTATTGAGCCAATCCGACAAGCTTGGGAAACGAAGCCAGAGAGTTTGATCATTTATAAATCGGGGACGCTAGCTGAAGATTTATAAACAATAAAAAAGTTCTCCTTTAGCAATTGCTTTCTAAGTCAAGTTTTTGAACGACTGCGCTACTTATCAAAAGTTAAGACCTCGCTATCAAGTATTTGAGTTGACAACTCACCAATAGGCAGAACAATTCCTTTATAGTAAGCATGTATTGCATGGTGTACCCGCTCATCTCTAAGCCTCCCCATATCGTGGAACTCATCTACTTCCTCAATAGTATATGCATCAACTATGGGATGTTCCGTGGATGCCCACATAATCCCACTTATAGCTACAGCCGAAAAAACTACACATAAGCGACTAGTATGTTGCTCGTGCGCATATACACCTATAAGACCAGTAATTACAACATCGAAACCATGGTCTGGGATAGTTGAGTGTATACCACCGGTTTCTTCCTTGGCCTCACGTTTAGCGGTATCAATTAGGGTTCTATCACCAGGATCTTTTGTCCCACCAGCAAGATTCAACTTACCTTTTTTGTGCGGTGCTGTTTCTTGTACGAGAACGAACCTTCCTGTCCCTTGAGGGAAATCTATAACGGTACTAGCCGAGTATCGAACCTTTTCTCCTTTTTGTTTGCCCATGTCAGCTTTATATTAGCACTCTTATCGGTTAATAAACATAACAATAAAGGACAACCATCTGTCATTAAAGCTATTCAACAAAAAACTACCATTCGAAACGCCGGCTCTAGCCCGAGTCAAGTATAAGCGGTGTAGATCTGCTTAGTTTTTTTGCTACTATGTAATGCTATTATTGTTGATATGAGTCAGAGTGCAAAAACATTCCATTTACTTCCGGGTGAAGAGATGCTCGAAATTCAAGAATTCAACGATTCGCTACCTGAGACCCCGCCCTCAGCTATTCGTGATTTAGAGATGTTAGCTGGAGTTCATAGAGGTAAAGATATTGGGAAGAGGGGGCCAGTCGTGGCATCTATACCATTGGAAAGTCACGTAGGTATCCCTGAATATGATAAATACGAAGCCGAGTTCGTACGCGATGGAGAGCGTGCCGCAAAAAATTTACTGTTTCGTTACCCTAATCTAGCAAGAAATACTTTATTAAGGTTTGCCGAGCTTCAAGGAGTAAGTAATGCCCCTAGCCGTGAAGAAGAATTAGGGCGTATCCCGCACGAAATTAGATACCCTGAAGTTGATCCAGTGGCTCGGCAGTTAACCGAGGAACGTGGGTGGGGCTGGCCCTACTACGGAGCGGTAGACTCTACGCTCGAATTCACCAGGACGTTGATTGCTTATTGTAGGAGTCAGCCGTCTAATATGGGTTTTTTGCAACAGACTTTTATCGGACGCGACAAGAACGTGCATCGTATGGTTGACGCTTTAGACTCAGCGGTTAACTGGACCACCAGACGACTCGATTCTAACAAAGAAGGATTATTGGAGTTTCGGAAGGCGATACCGCGTGGTATTGAAAATCAAGTTTGGCGCGATGCTTGGGATTCATATCACCACGCTGACGGTATAACTATGGCCAACCATGATAGTGGAGTGGCGTCTACCGAAGTCCAGCGAGTTGCCTATGACACATTGCTTGACGCCGCAGAGCTCTACCAAGAACTGGGCAATTCTCAATTGGGTGAAGAGTTATCTAAGAGAGCCAATACGATTCGTCATCAGCTACTTGGAAAATTTTGGAATGACTCAAGAGGTGGTTTTTTTGTGCTTGGGTTGGATCGAGATAAAAACGGCAACCACCGTCAGCTGACCATAAAAACCTCTGATATGGGCCACCTGCTTCACTCGCGTTTTTTAGCAGACGACATACCCTCGTCAACCGAAATGGTGGAAAGCATTATTATACAGCTTTTCTCTCGGGAATTATTGAGTTGTAGCGGTATTCGAACATTAGCGAGTAGCGAAAAAAGATTCCGGGCTGGCGCCTATCAAAACGGCAGCGTTTGGCTTTGGGAAAATTATCTGATTGCCCAAGGTCTTGACTACCATGGCTATCACGGGCTAGCATCATTTTTGAAACGATGCATTTTAGATGTGATACATACTACTCGCCGAATGCCCGAATACGTCAGGGGAGGCTTTGATAACACTCATCGAGTAAATACCCGAAAGATCACTGTTTGGGACAGCGCGAATAAGCGTAAAAATGTTGCGGAGGAACCACCTCAAGATATTCATGCCACAACTGCGGCTGCGGTATTGGCAATTAAACTTGAGCATAATAAGATGCCTACTGAAGCCAAAGATGGTCGTAAACGGTCTTTAGAGACAAAAGTTTTGGCGACTATACCATTTGCCCATTGAGGCACTAAGGACGTCCTCTAGGTTTTCGGATACCCGTTAATTATTTTTTTATACGCTTTTATATACTCGTTGGCCATAAGATGTGCTGAAAAATTATTTTGAATATGCAGGCGACAATCGAGTCTTTTTAGTTTAGGTATATCTTCCAATCGTTCGATCATTTCGTCAACACTCTTACACAAATAGCCGGTTTTGCCGCTTACTATAATTTCAGGCATCGAGCCACGATTTTGGGCTATTACTGGTGTACCGCAAGCCATTGCCTCAATGTTTGTTAATCCAAATGGTTCCTCCCACTGGATTGGAGATAATAAGGCTTTGGCATTCTTTAACAAATTAACTTTTTGGTCATGGCCAATCTCCCCTATAAAAGTAATCTGTTCGCCGTCAATTAATGGCTTTATAACATCCCTATAATACTTTTGGTCGAGTACATCAATTTTGGCAGCAATTATCAGGCGGTGGCCAGACCGCTTGGCAATCTCAATTGCTTGCTTTGGGCCTTTATCGGGACAAATCCTGCCCAAAAAAGATAAGTATTGCTGAGGTTTAGCATTATACTCAAAAGCATCTACATCAATCCCGTTATATATTGTCGTGACAGTCTTGAGAAAAGGTATCTGCCGACGTTGAGAATTGCTAATACTTATAAAATGTTGATTACCGTAGGCTTTTTGAACTTGTTTGCTATATAAAGTTGGGTTATGGATTGTTGTTACTACTGGCTGGTCTTTAAATAACCCACTCAGTATTAAGAACGGCCAATCGCAGTGATTATGAACGATATCGAATTTTTCAGCTTTGACAGCCTCAGCAGCTATCCTTAGCCCTTCGATTTGAGACAGATACCACCCCCTAGGATTATCCTCAAGCTGTTGACGGACCGCCGTTTCGGAACACGCTATCAGCTTGGCAGAAGTTATCGAATCACCGCTTGCCAGCAATGTCACGTCATGGCCCTGTTTGATAAGCTCCTCGACTAAATTAAATATCACTACCTCAGTCCCGCCGTATTTATACGGAGGCACTTTTTCCTCTATAGGCGCGACAAGCGCAATTTTCAAGAAATACTCCAGTACTCTTATTTGAACTCTTGGTTCGACAGTATAGTTATGGGATAAGCTCTTATTCTACTCAATCAGACATAAGGAAATCAATAGGCTGGCTCCTAACTGCATTATAATATTTAGTTAAGAACATGTCAGCTAGAGGAAGCCGTGTGATTTTTGACCTTGGTATATAAAAATGTTATAGTACTGTCATATTTTAGTTATGATATTGAATGAACGGATGACTTATGAGCGCTACTGTATTCGCCGAGAACCCTGAAGCCAGAGAACTGCACGAAACTGGCTTGTGGGCCGCGCAAAATGGTAGTTTTTCCAGAGCACATCGATTGTTTTCTAGCGCCCAAGAATTTTTAGTAGGTGACACCCTAGGTATAGCTGTTCAATCAGCACGCATTGCTCGGGATGATGGCTTTACGTATGTTCGTAGTGCCATAGCAGAATCAAATCTAGGCGACTTAGACAAAGCAGATAATGCACTTGAAGTCGCCAGTGGCAAAACTTTTGTTAAAATTCTTTCGGCAGGTGAATTACCCAAAGTGGATCAAGCCTACAGAGAGCTTGCAGCCGAACACGGCGCAACGATTAGTCTGATAGGAAGGTTGTCTACGGTTAGGCTAGTTATGGCTGGGCCTGACAGAGAAGAGCCAATTGAAGACGTTTATTCGGCAGCTCATAGCGCTCTAGTAATCGGCAACAATGGTTATTACCGCGTTAGTAACGCCATGGTAGCAGCTAGACACGAACGATTATTCGGTCGGCCTGATGTAATGGTAAGGTGGTTATCTAAAGCCGCGGTCGGCTGGTCTTGGACGTTATTGCATGACCCCTCTAATCTAGAAGCGACGACGCGAACCGCCACTAGCAGGACAAGGCATCTACGGAATCGGACGACAGCTATAGAGTCAGTAAAGTCTAAACCATAGTCTTAAAACAACTTATTATTGTACTTTAAACCATAATGTTTTAAAGTATTAGATTATGAGTTATGGTAGCGTATTACCTCCCGTGGTAGCGGTAGTGGCCGGAGTCGGTTTTCTTGCTGGGTGCGGCGAGTACACCCCATCAACAACTGAAGTCGTTAATTGTGCTGCCGGTCAAGGTCCAAGGGACGAAGTTGTTAAGGGGCTAAACTCTCCCGAGCAAAGAAACATACTTCTTGAGAATAAGGGGCAGACAACAATCCTAATTTATTCACAGCTCGGTAAATACTCTGTTTCCTTTAATGACCTAACGAGTCACACGGCTGGTCAGATTGTCACTGAAGTCGGTTATGACGCTGATGTTGTAGCGGGTTCTCCCGATAACAATGTGTTTGTTGACCCCTCAAACAGCCTTACTCTTGCATGCAAAAATATACTAAGCATATATCCGGCACATCCCCTTCATATCACCGCTCGCTAAACCCTCCATCAGCTCCACGAGTCAATTTTACAAATATAATAAAATGTGTTATTGTCTACCTTATGACAAACATCGAAGTGGTTACCTGGAACCACCGAAATGATATACGTGAGTTGAGCAACGCTGTTTATCAGAACGAGCAACCTGGTTTTCAGGTTGACGGTGTTGAAACTTATCACCAGCTCATGTATGTACTGCGCGCCTTAATTCAAGCCGCCCCAAGACAAATTGCTGATCAGGTAAGATTTAACCATGCAACTTACGTGCGCAACTCAATTCACAGTCCAGAATACAAAGAGGGCCATATTGATTTCCCGTATTCTGGGTTAGCCGTTCAACATAATGTTTCTCAAATTGTACCAGTAGTATTAGCTACATCTAATGGGCCTTATTACCACCCGGAAAATGCTTTAGAGATCGACCCAAAGCGCGTTCATAACATCAAACGGGGAGAGACAAGGCCAGGCCGGTTAACCGTCCATTCTGAGGGCAATATCGAAGGGTTCAATTTATTACCGACCGCGCACCAATATGATCGAAGTCAGACGGTCGGTTTAAACATCTGGGCTAGATACGCCCATAAACCCAGAAGCACTCAATGTGACCACCGGAGCCGCCTTGATCATTTCCCACTTCGTTGGCGGGTAACCGCCCTACGAACGCTAGCTAAAGCATCCCAGTTTATGGATGCGGCCTGAATAGATAATCACAGGCCTTGCGTAACCAGGTTATGCTTTCGCCACCAGTAGATAAATCCGCATACAGCTCCCGTGAGTATCAACATGGTCCCAGCAATATTCAAGCCAATAGTTAACCCGCTCCCAAATGCGTCTAGCAGCGAGCGGTACTGACAACGTCCGGGCCACCGCTAGGACGTGAGCGCTTGAGCTCATAAAAACTTTTATTGGTAGCTAACATACTGAGGCCATCCCAAAGTTTGAGCGACTCTTCAAGGTCAGGCAACATTTGTAGAACTGGTCCAAAATAGCCATTTTTATCACCACCGGCCAACTTAAAAACAATTGTCGGCACGCCGATATCCTGTCCCGCTACATCCGTAGCGGACTTAATCGACGCCCTCAAAGCTTTGTCGTAACTGCTGTCGTCGGCTGCTTTTAGTAAGGCTTCTGGCAGTTTATGTTTAGCCAAAACTTTAAGAATCAATTCGTCGTCGTATTCATTGCCAGCCACATGATACTGAATGCCAAAATCCGTATATAGGTCAATAAGCGACGCTCCTTTATCTTGTGCAGCTAGCATAACCCGCAGTACTCTGTGTGCACCACGATGCATGTCACCATGCTTGGTCTGGTCTTTGTCATTATCCGCCGCTTCTTTGTTTTTGATAGCTAAAGAGAATGGTCGCCAATCGATTTTAATTTCACGGTGACCGCTGACCATCAGTAGCCAACGACTAGTTATCCAGCAAAACGGACAACTAGGACAAAAATAAAATTCTACGTTCATGTCCCCAGTGTAGCCCTACTACAGTTGTTGTTACAAGGCCAGTCAGCATGAATCCGAACGTTAGTCAAATACGTAGTTTTGCCAAATAAAATCGGGGAAATGACAGATAGTGAGTGCTAGACTGTTAGTATGAGACTCGACAAACTTAACAGCAAACCTAACTTCTTCAACCTCATATTTTTAACCACCTTTGGAACTGCGTTCGGATTTGTGGAAGCTGCTGTGGTTTATTACCTACGAGATTTGATGAATTTTCATGCCAATTACGCGATTTCCAACTACAAGGTTTTATTAAACATCGGTTTCATAACTTTTGTTGCCCCGATACATGCGCTGATAATCAATAACCGTGTTACGTCCATAGAAGTCGTACGCGAAACGGCTACTATTATTATGCTAATTTCAGTTGCATATATAGCTGGATCAAATAAAAGACAAAGGCTCGGAGCTTTTTTAGTTAGTTTTGCCTGCTGGGATATTATGTACTACGTTTTCCTTAAAATCCTAGATAATTGGCCAAGTAGTTTATTGACAAAAGATATCTTCTTTCTGATACCAGTAACGTTGATAGGACCAGTTATTACACCCCTAATTATATCGGCTTGTCTTCTGATAATTGGGAGTAGGCTTTACCTAACTCCTAAAACCTGAATACAGACTAGTTGGTTATCTGTTTGTTTTTTCTAGATGCTTGCCTCTAAAGTGCAGCAAAATAGCTAGAACCACTAATCCTATAATAATTGCTATTGAAAGCCGGACATATTCGGGTACTGTGTGCTGTATGTCAGAGCCTAAAGCCAACATATCCAATCACTGCGTCTCCAGGAATTAGAATTGGAACTCCCATTTCTTCGGCAAATAACAACAATAGTGGAGCCAATACTATGTGGCTACTTATAAAAAGCTGAACATTATCCGAGTATTGATCTACGAGTTGAAAAAGATAGTTCAAATTAAGTTTCCGGTTAGCTTATAAAGGCTCCCTAGGCATAGCCAGGGAAAAAGTCAATTTTAATATTGCTTTTACTCACCCCTAGATCTGACAGAATTTCTTGCATTGCCTCGACCATAGAATGTGTCCCTGATATATAAAATACTCTTTCTAGGTAGTCCGGAACTGATCGTTTTATCAATTCGCCATTAATAGTGCCTGGGATAGCATTAGGGTCAGTAATCTTTGCGCCGTTGTCACTTATAGTATAAATAGTATTAATAGCTAACCTAACTCGAGCCTCTTCAAAAACTCTTTTATAGGCTAAATCCTCCTCGGTGCGGGCTGAGTAAAATAGCGTTACTGTTCTTCTGTCGTTTTTGTCGACTAAATACTTAACCATACTTCTAAATGGGGTAATCCCTATACCTCCGGCAATAAAAACTAGTTTTTTAGCATGATCTTTTGGCATTACAAAATCTCCAGCTAGCTGCGAAGCGACAATAAGAGTATCCTCATTTGCGTCTAAGAGTGCTCCTTTGAAACTACTACCCTTATCATAAAATTTTATTCCAATCCTTAGGTCAGGCTCAGTTGGTGATGAAGCCAGCGTAAAGAATCGGCGACTACCGCGAGAATCGGTTTTATCGTGCTGAAGAGTCCACTCAAGATATTGACCAGGCTCATAAGCAAGTTTTCGATCCGGGCTAAACACAAAATCAGCTGTATCGGTAGCGATTTTGATTTTTTGTTTGAGTATAGGGAAGAGTTTGGTCTTAGGGCTGACTAAATATGAAAATGCGTTACCGATAATTAGTGCAAGTTCGGGAGTTGTATAGTAGTTAAATATGTGTACTTGAGGTGGGAGCAAAAAACCTACTATTACTGCATACCAAGTTTGCTTCTTTGCAGTAGGCGGAGAGGTAAGAGGTTCTGTCAGCATAACAAACCCAAGGAAAAAGATAGCTGAACTCAAAATCATGTTGTGTAAGCTACTGGCTACACTCACCTTAGAAATAATAGAATAGAATACTGTTGATAGAGTTGTCGCAACAAAAAAGCTCATAATCATACGTTCGCGGCGTACTTTTCTCATGATTAGCAGGCCCCCAATTAACACAAAAGGTAACATAACAGCAGTTCCTACCCACCAACTAGCAGTTTGCCTGGGTCCTAATGCAGTCAGTACTACCGCAATTGCTGCCGGGTTAAAGATGTGCTTATCTCTGATCGTTATTAAGTACTTAGAGGCCATCGCTAGCCCTGATGCGGCAAGTAAAAATAAAATATTAAAGCCAGTTGGATTGGGGCTGATGATAAGGGCGAGTATGAGAGCTGTGATAAGTGAGGATTCTGGATTGATAGGGGCGTCGAATATATATGAGAATACCTTATTGATAATCCAGCAGGCCGCTACTAATATGATCGCCGAGATTGCTATATAAAGTGGCTTATAATGCAGATCACCAAAAGCGCTCAGACAAATAGCGGCTATTATTAGTGCTATCAAATAGTATAGAAGCAACCTATACATGGTTATGCTGTCTATAAACTTATCAATGGTCTTAAGCATTATTGAATACATACCTTTCGAAGCCACTGGTAAAAGTAGCGATCTTTTCATCATCTACCATGTAGCCTTCTAAGTCAGGCATTCTTTCTATAAATCCAATACCTTCTTTGCCCATAGCAAAAGCTGCTGTAGCAAATCTATCCGCTTCATAAACATTGGCTGCTATAACAGTCAAGCTCTTAACGTCAGTGATGTCTTGGCCGCTACTGTGAGGATTGTAGATGTGTTGCCCTCGAATGTATGTACCAGAGGTAGCCATACCTTGATTTTCTAAATGCACAGCTTTAATAATCTCGTTGATATTAAACGGGTTACGAATACCTACAGCCCAAGACTTTTTATCTGAATTTGTGCCATCAACCTGTATATCGCCTCCAGCCTCAATGTAAAAGTTCTTTACTCCTTTTTCCCGTAAAAGCTTAGCAGCGTTATAAACAGCCCAACCTTTTACTAATCCCGAAGGATCTAATTTATCATTATGATGAATGTCGAAATAGCCATCGGTTATAGCTTTGGTTTCCTCGCATAAGCTAAGGACAGATTTCATGTCCTTGCTCAACTCGCCTTGAGGTAGGCCGTTGTTAATCTTGGAAATTTCACTATTCGGCTTATAGGTGCTGAATTGTTCGTCAACCTTCCTAAAATAATTAAATATGCTTTCAAAAACGACATTGCTAGCTCCAGCTATTATTTCTATTGTTATGGGCATGCCCATTATTATTTTTGTCTTTTTCATATTAGATTATGCTTGTGACAAGGCTGCCTTCAATGACTGGATGAAGGCCTGTGAGGTGAAGGTTGCTCCCGATATTAACTGGACATTTGCGCTTTGCGAATGAATAGCTTCCTGCTGTAAATAAGGCATAGCTTGTTGATTAATGACAGCCGAAGTTGAATGAGTGTCTGGGTACTGAAGGAACTTTACATTGGTGATTTTACCGCCAGAAATTGTAGCTGCAACCTGCACATTCCCGTAGTAAGCATCGGCTACACTCCCGGTGTAAGTGCCGTCTTTATATTGGCTGGTGGTGGTGGAAGAACTAGAACCACTACTAGTGCCAGAACTGCTAGTTGATCCCCTCGACGACGTGGATGCTGAACTATTGGTACTTAAAGAAGCTGGCTTTTTAAGAACAGGCACCTGATGTCTAATGCCGGCACTATAAATTACAAATATGCCTAGTACTGCTACGATTAGTATAAATTTTTTTAAGATATAACTACAGCCCTTTCAAACCTCTAGTATTCTTTCATAATTTGCTGTAGATTTACTGATGTTGCTACTGATTAAATGACAAGTAAATAATACAAAACCGGTGTCTATGCTGTAGGGAGAGTTATATTTATAGTTGTCCCTTGACCTTCTTTGCTTTGCACAACAATTAGTCCACCATTAAGCTCTGCTATATCCTTTGCTAAAGGTAGCCCTAGGCCATAACCAGTTGTTCTATCTTTGGTCGTGTTGATATTCTTAGATCGGTAGAAACGTTCGAATATATGCGGCAAATCATCTGAGGGTATACCGATACCGTTATCTTCAATAGTAATAATAGCTTGTTTGCCCTTGTTAGCCAGACTTAGGTTAATCTGGCTCTTAGGATCACTATACTTAATGGCATTATCTAAAACTATGGTTATTAGTTGGTGTAGCCCCTTAGGTTCTGCTTTAACCTGGGCTGGTTCTGTTTTAACATTAACTTTAATTTTCTTGTGGCGAATTCTTGGGCCCATGGACGACACTACCTCATTAGTAATATTTTCAAGATTTATTATTTCTGCCCTATCGGTGGACTTACTATCGTGTCGAGATAAATCTATTAGATGGTCGGTTAACTCCTCTAATTTTTCTATATCCTTTAGATTATCTTTTAAAGTTCGACGTAACATTGCAGCGTCATTTGATTCTCGCATTAATGTAGCCTCCGTATCTGCCTTCATAGCGGTTAATGGTGTTCTTAGTTCGTGTGAGGCATCTGCCGTAAATCTAATCTGGGATTGATGGGCTTCTTCAATAGGTCTTAGGGTCCTACGCGCCAAAACATAACTAGTAATGAACGCCCCAATTAAAACTACAATATTGAAATAAACTAGATCCACCTTTAAGTGTGTCGACCTAGTATCAAGCTCAGTTTTTGAGATATGATTAGCGTCATCGCTGTCGTGATCATCGACAACGATTTGATGATATTGATCATTCAGACCTTCCGATAACTCGTGCGTACCAAAATGATAGAGAACTCCACTAAATAGAAAACTCAACAGCATAACTATAAGGACATACCAGAATGTTAGTTTTAAGGTAGCTGATTTAAACATTAGAAGCGCTTATCCTATATCCAAATCCATGAATGGTATGAATGAGAGTTGTACTTTGAGGAAATGTTTTATCAATCTTTTTCCTTAAGTATCCCATGTACACTTCTACAGTATTTGGCACAACTAATGAATCGCCGTCCCATACATGACTAATGATCTTGTCTTTTGATAGAGTTTGACCTTGATTATATAAAAGGTAACTTAGTAATTTAAACTCTCTTGCCGATAATTTAATCTCTACGCCATTTCTTTTGACGTTAAATGATTCAGCATTAAC
Source organism: Saccharimonadales bacterium (SeqCode) (assembly GCA_035510455.1). Classification (GTDB taxonomy): domain Bacteria; phylum Patescibacteriota; class Saccharimonadia; order Saccharimonadales; family UBA4665; genus DATKGL01. Next base: position 13,427 of record DATKHB010000001.1, read on the forward strand.
CTCCAGATCATCAAGCTTCATAATGGGCCCCGCAGTTTGAGGATTGCGCCTCAATAAAACTTGGACTCTAACGATTAATTCTTTCATTGAAAATGGTTTTGCCAGATAGTCATCGGCTCCAGACTGCAAGCCTTCTACTTTATCATCTACTTCACCCCTGGCAGTGAGCATTAATATTGGAGTATGCATTCCCGATTCTCGAACTTTACGACACAGCTCAACCCCTTCAAACGAACCGGGGAGCATCCGGTCTAAGATAATTAGGTCGTAATCTGGGTCAACTGCTGCGGATATGCCACTATCAGAATCAGATGCTATGTCTACCGCAAAATTATTCTGCTCTAATGCGCTCTTAATAGCTCTGGCAATCCTTTTTTCATCTTCTATGACCAATAATCTCATCTTAAGTATTGTAAACCTTGACAGGTCAGATCGGTGATAGTATATACATCATATTTCAATAAATAATGTCTCATTTAACAGTAGTGAACACAAAGCGAAAAGATTCCTGACCGGCACGCTCAGCCATAATTGGCTTCCGATGATACTGGCTATGATTTAATTGACGCGGGAACCGCCGTGGCTCAAGACACAGAAAACTCTGCAATTGTGATGCGCACCGATAAGTTAAAGCTAGAGGACGAATTTGAGGCATTAGAACTTATACTGCACGGCATGCTATACGGCATTTTTAGCCAGTAGGGTTCTGGCTTCGTCAACCAAGGCCAGCCATCCAACGGTGGAGAAATAAAAATGTTAAATGACGCTGGATACGAACTATTGGACATTTGGATACGTTCGGTAACTTACCTCACGAAGAGCTAACTCCCTTATGGTTGTGTTTTTGTTCGGGGTATGTTGACATGAAGATATGGCTGAGTTACCTGGGCCCGCTACTATTAGCGGGGATCAACAAACGCACGATTGGCATCAAGCGAATCTGGTTGACATGAGTTTAGGCCGTCAATTTGATGGGTTTAACACCCTGAGCGATATAGATCAATTTGCCATTCAAACAGCTTCACAGATGTATCAACATGTGACTAGCGAAGCTCTTTCGGTGGGCTCAATACCAACACCATTCTTTCATCCTAAAAGACAAGGGAGCAGGTACCTCAGCCAAAGAATACAGCCGTCTTACCTAAAAACCTTGCGGTACGCAAATGTACTATCAACCGTCGTCGCAAGCCACCCATTAATGCCCCGTGCAAGTGAGCCAATCCCCTATATGGAGCCTATTTGTTTTGCTATAACTTCTGACCTGTTACATCCAGAAAAAGAAGTAAGGCTAGGTGCCGTCGCCTGCATATTTGCACTTTATATTGGCAATGCCGAACGACACAAAGGATTATCTTCACCGGCAGCCAATCGGCGAGTAAGTAGGATCGAATTGTTTGACGATAAACAGGCTGTCAAAATAGCTCAGTGGACTATGGATTTATTATGATAGACGGAGTTCATTTCAGAGATTTCAAGGAATCAGATACTCCCGTATTAGCAGAATTATTTGGGGCTGCCATCCGAACAGTCTACCCCGACATAAGTGATGGCGTATGGCTAAACGGTCTACGTAATGTTGAGGATACCTACTTGAGATATGGCGGGGCATTCATTGTCGGAGAATACCAAGCCGAAGTTGTGGCGATGGGAGAGCTTAAGAGAATCAGCGACACGTCAGGCGAGATGGTTAGGGTGGCAGTCAAGCCGGGATTGCATGGTGCCGGTCTTGGGCATGCACTACTGGTAGTAATAGAGGCTCGAGCTATAGAACTAGGCATGACCGAACTTATACTAGATACGACGTCTGAACAGATCCGAGCAATAAACCTTTATGTCAACAACGGCTATACGGAGTATGACCGTAAGAATATTAACCATCCAACAGGGAACACGTTTGAGACAATTTACTATAGAAAATCTTTACAATAGCCCAATATCTGCCTAAATCTAATAGCCAATATTCATAATTACAGACTTTTGTTTAGTATATTATAGGTAGATGAAACAGGTTGATCATATAGCCATAAAAGAATTGTCCGACATGGCAGATAGCATGTACGGCGACTTTGTAAAAGCGGTCGTAGACCTTGAAAATGGATTGTTAGTTGTTGACGCCGAAATGCATGTCGATCTGGAGCAATTTCTGCTAGAAAACGGCTCAAAGCAGGAAAATCTGTGGGGGATTAACCTCTACCCAGCTAATCTAGGAACAGATCAGTTTGTGGAGTTTGATTCCATGATAAACATCCGGCCTCGTCAAAAGAACATGTCAAGAAGCGTTGAGGACGAAAAGATCCGTGCAAAAATTCTCGAGTTAGTTAGCGAAAAGATATCAAATGACTGATTACAAAGTCGATCGCGAGCGATGGTCGCAAATGAGTATTCTAGAGCAAATGGGCAATATATATAGCGAAGTTGGTAGATCGTTTAAGGCAAAACGAAGCGGGAAAGTAGACAATCAAAACTTAGCCGCGACAAGGGCCATTGATTTGTTTGATGCCACAGTGGAAACCCTTATTGAGAAGAAATCGATTAGGGCTACGGAAGTCCTAAGAGCAAAAGATCAATATCTCATTAGCCTACACGGCAAGCCATTCAACGAAAAGGACGCATCCAGTTTAGAGAAATACTTCTTAGAGTTTGCGGTTGCGGCGAGGCTTAGTAAGTGAAGTTACTACCATCAGTTAAGTGCCGCTCGTAGTTTAGAAAAATTCAAGATAGCGAATAGGTGTTTTTGGGTTCGTCTAAATCATCGATGATTGTTTCTTCTCTTGAAAAGCTCATCAGCACACCATCGCTAAAGCGGGAAACGATACTTTCTTTCTTAGTTTTTCGCGTTGGAGCAATCGATTTAAAACTCGTAGTGAACTCATTATGCGCTTGCTTTCAATTTAAACTTGTGATAACAAACACATCCATTCAAAACATTAACGTTATACTTAAGGTTAGGAAGCTAACATTATTACGCACATCGTTGAAAGGAGGGTGTTTCCGAAACTGCTAGGCTTTTGTTCTATAAAGCAAAACATGAAAGGTGACATTTATGTCTCATTCAATTCGCGCAATCAAGAACAAACAGCAAAAACACCCAAAAGTAGACTTTCATCAGTATTTATATAATTCTGGCGAACCGTCAGACGATAACACATATGCCGTACCCGCAGAACTTGAAGCAGAAATGTTAGAGAGTAGTTTCTCTATGAAGAGACAGCTTAGGTACGTTGCTCGCATCATGAGAAGTCGCCCCTCTTAAAGGCGACAGACTATGATTTACGAAAAGGCGCTTCCGCGCATAGATAACATTCTGTGGTTAAGAAAGCTCTCGGGACCGTTCCCGACAACTGCTGGTGAGATATTAGACACAGCAAACCGATGGAATTTCAGTAGATCTACCACTGACTTTCTAAGATTATTCCCAGAAAAAGAAGAGTTTGGGGATAGAAACAGTTTTTTAAGACTCTGCGAAGAGATGGAATTGGCTATTCGCGGCAGCAGAACGGTGCAATATAAAAATCCAGAAATGTAATTTTCGAAATGATAATATGATGGCATGGGACAACAAGATCATGGGATTAACAATAAACTGCAAGAAAAAGACCTATATTTCGTCGCGGTTAAACTATTTTTACGCGACCTAGATAGATTGTTGATTACGCATGATATCTTCGGTGCATGGGACTTGCCTGGTGGTCGCATTCGCAAAGGAGAGTTCGATAAGCCGCTAGAAGCCGTGATTAAGCGGAAAGTAGTTGAGGAATTGGGGCCAAGTGTTAGATATGAACTTGGCGAACCGAAAATTTTCTTTAGAGTTGAGAGGCAGGAGCATGACCTAAATAACCAGACGGTTCGTATATTCGCTGTCGGTTACGAGGCTCGCTACCTCGGGGGAGAAATTGAAATCGGCGAACATCACGACCGGATGGAATGGGTCGATGTAAATGATTTTCGCCCCGAGCAATACTTTAAGGGCGGTTGGTTGACTGGACTACAAGAATACCTATCTAAGTGATATTTAAAAAGGTAGCTATGAAAAAGGCCGAGGGATGTGTTTGATGTGTTGTTGTAAGATTGTTGTGAGTTGGGAATAAGCCTTTTAAGGCCTAACATCAGTTCACTAACCACATCGCGCATCCGCACGGCCACAGCCCTTCAGGGTTCCAATAATCGCTGGTACGATTTTTTGGGCGTCTTTCCTTAGAAGGGCTTTTTAAGAGGTGGTGAGATGGATGTTCGGAAGCGGATTGCATTAACAATGATGCCGAGACTCTAGCTCATCCCTGACCAAAAACACCAAGACCGCTACGATTGCAAGCAAGATAGCCGCGATACCGATCTCCGCGTATATGGCAAAGCCATGTAAGCCGGAAGCCAAGATGTACGCGATTGCTGCGCAAAGGATTGAAACGACGACCACTACGACATAAAAGACCAATCGCACGGTTAACCCTTCCTACTAACTAGGAAATTCATCTCCCTGATGAACGATTCAGATAATAACATACTTCTTGTCCTTAGTCAATTAACCCCCGAAGACCCCCGAAGAATATAGTAACGCGATCTACTCATTTGACACCACTATATTTTTAGGCAATTATATACTTAGTGATACCAAATCTCCTAGATGAGTAATAAAAGGCGTGTAATTTACCTATTTCTTCTTCGGTGAAGGCGTCCGTGCCATCTTTTTCATCGCTTGATTAAACGTCATAGATAGTTTCACCCGCTTTTCAGCGGGTGCAGTTTTTGATTGGTCTTCTTTGACCTGCTTAGCTAAGGCTTTTATATCTTTTATGGTTAATTTCCATTCTGGCATATCAAATCTCCTATTTGCCATTATAAGCTAACTGCACAAATTGAGGCTGTACAGGCTAACAATACACTCTATCAGATCACAAAACAGCTATATGTCTTTTGTCCTAATGGGCTAGGACAATAAGTATCTCTTTCTAAGAAGATGCTGTAAACTTATCGTGGTACCTACCCTTACAAGTAAACGGTGTAGGAGGGTTTGGCAAATGTATGTATAACGCTGACCTAACTTACCTAATAACTATACTAGCAATACTCTAATCAATACTAAATGAACTTAACTACTTAAATTATTAAATTAATCTATACGCATGAAACTACCTGCACTAACTACCAAACAAGGAGAAATACTAAAACTAATATATAGCTATAGATTCTTAAATAGAATACAGATACAAGCCTTAATGAATCATAAGGACTATAAAAGAATCAATGTCTGGTTAAAGGATTTAAGAGAAAAGCATTATGTGGAATGGATATACTCAACTCACTTTGCGGAGAAGACCAAGCCAGCCGTGTATTACATTGGTATTAATGGTATCCGCATTCTGAAGACTACGGGGGATTATTCACTAGAGGAACTACGGAAACGCTATCGTGAGTCGTCACGTAGCCAGACATACATCGATAGATGCCTGTTGCTAGCCGATTGCTGTATCACTCTAGAGAAAGCCCGAACTAAGACCATGCGCTATTACTATGAGACAGAAGCTCGCTACCTTGAGGAAAGCTATTACCATTTCCTAGCTGATAGTGAACTCATACATCCTCACCTGATCTTTTCCAAAGAAAAATACGATAAATCCTCTGACAAAGAGACTACTATTAATAGCTACTTGCTGGAGATATTTGACGCGACGTTACCACGCTACCGTATAAAGAAACGGCTAACAGACTATGTAAAATACTTTGACGAGGAAGATAGTGAGTGGCGAGATGAAACTGATGGTGACAAACTACCAATTATTCTGCTGGTGTGTCCGAGAACAACCGACCTTATCTATGCAAAACGTAGAACTAGAGGATTACTAGCAGAAGAATGGGAACATGATGATGAGGATAGGCCGCATATACGGTTTGCAACAGTTGAAAAGCTAAAAGAACATGGGGTTATCGATAAAATATGGGAGGAGGCTTAGACCTGAGTCCTTTATCTAAAATCCCTGTTAAGGGATTTGGTCTGTTCTTTTTAAAGAACAGACTTTGCCGTTCTTGAATCTATTTTTGCCTGATTAGTTTATAATCATTCTTGTCTTACGTTGCAGCGATTTTTTGTTTGCGGGGCAAACGTACGGTTTAGCCAATAAATGGCATCCCGTACCGAAACCAGTAGGCTAAACCTTGCTGTGGCGTAAGACACCTAGGAATACGGGGTGCCTTTTTAATTTAGGAGCAAACAAGTAAAGGATAGATAGTTGGTTCAGAGCCTATCACATGAATTAGTTAGAGGAGTGGCATAATGGCAAAACGTGTAACAACTACGGTAGGACAGAGTGATTTTTGGGATAATGATGATCTGGAGTCCCCCAACCGCCAAAAAGCTAAGAACGAGTATAATATACCTAGACAGTAGAAGGAAGTGATATGGATGAACGAACCCGTGATGATAGAGAGGTAAAGAAGCTACTCCGACAGGCGCAAGCCCTTTCCCGTTGGAGTATTCTCGGGTTGATTATTCCGATCGTCGCATGGATACTCGGCGGTATAGCACTCAGCAAGCTTCGAAGTGTTCGTGAAGACTATCTCGAAGACTCCAAGCCCCTAGCCGACAAATACGAAACTCGTGCGTCTCACATAAGAAACGTTGCGGTAACGATGATTACATTGTCTATAATCGTTAGCGTCATTTTTGTCGTGCATTTGTATACGTCTATCCAGGCGTCTAACCAGGCTCAGCAAACGAAAGCGTGTATGACGAGTGCGAGCAATGCTTATGACCCTACGGTGGCGGGTGCTGCTCAAACCCTCGGAGCGGAGTTGCAAGCCTGCCAGCCGGTCGGTCAATGAGAGTAGTAGATAAGCGATGCGTAAGGATAGGATAAAGTATCATTTTGAAAATAAGGCGTTCAAGCAAATCGTTTAAATCAAAGCCGCCAAAGAGTACCCCGGCTTCATCAAGCGCCAATCTGCTCTTTAGTCCCCGTGAGCTAAAGCAAATGCACTACGCCAAGAAGCGATCTAAGATTCTTAAGAGTGTTATTCCTTGTTTGCTCGTTGCTGTTATAGGAACAGCCACTTATGCCATCGTTAATCATTCGTCAGCTGATACTAGTGATAGTAGCAATCAATCAAGTGCTCCAGCTTCTACGAATACTACTAAGTCAACGGACTTAACCCAACAGAAAGCTGCTGCCCTAGAAACGCAGGCTCAACAGAAGCAGCAAGCCCAACAACAATGTCAATCTGCCAAACAAAAGCTTGCAACAGATCAAGAGACATTATCGTCAGATCAGACGGCGTTATCATCTGCGCAAGAACAGTATTCCTCCGATCAGCAAAAATTAGCCTCTGAAGAACAGTCTCTTTCAACGGAAGGCGGTTTGCTAGCCGAATCCACACAACTATTAATTCTGTACACCCAGAAATCGGTATCCGCAGATCAAAATCTTATAAATTCAGCGCAGAATCTTATAACTTCGGTGCAGGCGGGAGTAAATCAAGACCAAGACTTTATATCACAATTGGGTTGCAATTAAACGTGAGTAGATAGATCCTAAATTCTAGAACCAAACGCAACCTGCGTTAAGTCTAGCTGTTTATCCTGGTTCTGTACAAGCCAGTCGTAAACTTCCTGCGGAGTATGCCAGTTCAACCGTCTTCGGGGTTTGTTATTTAGCTCCCAGGCAATGTTATCCAGCTCTTTCTGAGTGAGGTTCCGTATATCACTGCGCTTTGGTAAATAGTCTCTCAGTTGGCGGTTACTGTTCTCATTAGCTCCCCGTTGCCAGGAGCTGTAGGGATCAGCAAAGTAGACAGGTATACCAAGTGCCTCCGTGATGAGTCCATGCTGCGTAAACTCCGTGCCATTGTCAAAGGTTATGGTGTAGGCAATGTAGCGACTGAGCTTGGTAATAACGGCTTCGGCCTTTAACGGTGCTGTCTTCCGGGTTAGCTTAGTAAAAGCTACCAGGCTGCTGACGCGCTCATTTACCGTGTTAATGGCATGTTTGTGGGTACAGTCGCCGAAATGAATTCGGTGTATCAGTATGATGACGACTGAATGTCAGTCTCTGCTAGGTAGCGACTTGATCAACCCGTCAATCTGTCTTTTCAGGTCAACAAATTCAGACAGCTTTTCAGTAGATTTATCCTTGACCCAATCCAGGGATTTTTTAAGCTCATCCTCACTAGTCTGATTAGTCTTATCTTTTAATTCCTTTTCCCTCTGCTCCTTAAGTGCCTGTATGCCTCTTACATCGCTTGCAAATAACGATAGGTCTGTTAAGAGGCTAAGGTAGTCCTCTTGTAGGTCAATATCGCCAATTACCACAGACTCTTTTCTTGATTCTTCCAAAGTCTTAAGCTTCTTGTCCAAAACATCAAGCAATCGGTACTCGAAATAGTTATTATTAGAGTAGGTGGTTTTAAGCTTATCCAGTATTCCTTTTACTGCTTCAAGTTCGAGTCTAACGAATACAGAAAAGTTTTTTCGCTGTTGCTCGGTTGATCGTCTATCTCTAATATCATTTACGATAAGTGTAGCCAGAAAAGTTCCCAAAAATGCCAAAAATGCCACCAGAAAGACATAGCCAATGTTTGTAGAATAATTCATCTTATGCTGCCACTATATTACTAACAGCCATAAATGCAAGCACTAGTAGTTAGGAAGCTAAATCACCGTAAAAATCTATCTATCTTCACAAATCTAATCATCTGCCAAGCTAGTTGTACTGACTCAATCCTACGCATAACTTCACGGCTATTGTTCTGGGAAAGGATGTTCAGGCTTCCCTCGTAGACAATATTTCTATCGATTACTGCCAGTTTCCTGTGATGGCTCTCGGTAAACATGACGTGTACTCCGATGTGTTGCAATGTAGACGGGGCTTCTCTTGCTTCTTCACGCATATAATCACTGTCGTGTTCTTCTGGGTCACGGGTATTGATAGCGACTCGTACTTTTCGCTCTTTAAGTTTCTCCAGTATGCCAAATATTTGAGATACTCGCCTATTGGTAATAAAAGGACTCTCTATTATCACCTCACTGCGGCAATGCTTGAGGTCTTTTATGAAAGCGTCGTAAAAGGTACTCTCGTCTAATAGCCTTGAATCGAGTAGATCGATTGAGTTAGTTCTAGGTTTGAGCAGACTAAACATTGCGATTTAACCTATAACGCTTACCAATGAGTTGCTTGTACAGTAGATGTTTGCCGTTAATGCCCTTAAACCAGTCCTCAAAGCGTTCAGCATCAGTCATCTCCCTAGTATTCCATCTATAGCTATACTCATCACAGTAGAACTGTAAGTGTTTAGAGCTGACGTGGTGGTAGATGCCATCAATACCACGCTTTAGATGACTCCAAAAGCCCTCAGCTGTATTGGTGCTTGCCATACCATTCACAAACTCTTTCACGCCATGATTAACACTCTCATGTTTGTAGCCCAGCTTTGGCAATGTTCTATAGGGCATGTGCTCATCGGTGTAGACAGTAGCACTCAGATCAACATGGTGAGAGATAAGACCCATTAAGGTTTTACTGCCAGTATCATTGGTGACAACTGCGCGCATATCTCCCTGACGCTCTACAATACCGACAACTGGTGTTTTAGTGTTCTTGCTAGCAAATCCTTGTGAGCCTTTGCCAGTAATAGCTTTGGTACGCTTGTTAGCGTGCTTATTGCTCTCCTTGCCACCGATATATGTTTCATCAACCTCTACTTGACCCGTAAACTTTTCATAACTGCCCGTTTCAAAGACATAACGTATACGTTGCAGCATAAACCAAGCTGTCTTTTGCGTTACTCCTAGATATTTACCAAGCTGGATAGATGAGATACCTTTTTTCATGCTAGTGCAGATATAAATAGCGAAGAACCACTTTTTAAGCGGTATAGGACTATCTTCAAAGACACTACCGACGAGTACCGTAAACAACTGTCTGCACTCGGCACACTTCATACGTCCACTTGCTAGGGTGTATGCTTTAATACCAACAGTGCCACACTTCGGGCAAGTTATGCCGTTACCCCAGCGTTTTTCAAATAAGAATTCTCGGCACTTTTCTTCGTTAGGAAAGTGATCAAAGAAATCTAAGAAGTTATTTGCGTTCATACCTACATTATACAGGAGTCAACTGGTATCAACAAGTATATAATTGCCTATTTTTATTGCATACTTGTATTCAATTAAAGCTATTCCAAATTTCAGATCACAGATTTAAAATACTATAGGTAAACATATGTCCATTCTCCAAAAACAACACTGCTTGCTAGAAACTGATCCCCTAGAGACTCAACTAGGCATGGAGCCAGGGATTGGCGTGTTGGTGTGTCGACTTTGCGAAAGATCATGTACGGCCAGCCCGGCTAACTTAAATAGTTTCGGCGAAGTTGGAGTAGCGCTCTACTTCGAAGGTCAACACAGTATAGACGGTGAGGCAGCAATCGACGTCGATGGCGCTATTATTTTGGCACAGTCATGTAAATCCGGGGACAGAGGTGTCCGCAGGGAGGCGCGCCGTCTGGCTCTTGCTGGAATAGCATCAAGGATTCACGGAAAAACTAACCCATTAGTCCAAGACGGATTCACGTATCGTGACCCTCTGTCTAAGATACGGTCAACTACCTTAACGCCAAGCTTCGCAAAGAAGCGAACTAGCTGATTTTTTGAAGCTTAAAAAGGATTAGTATATCGTAATACTATTGCTTATTTAGCTAATCAGTGCTATAATTGGTTTATTAATTTAAGGTGTTAATTAATGGCTAAGACTAGCGCCAAAACAAGGGTAGGTTCTTTAAAGCGACTTGCTAAAAAGCCGTCGGTTAAACGGGTCGTTTACCCTAAAAAAACCGTTATTGTAAGCCCTGAGAGAGTTTACAAGAGGAAATTAGCCCTATTGCTACCTGGCCATAATGAAGAATTAATAATCGAAGCTACGATCCACTCAGCAGTGGCAGCCGGCCAAAACATAGCCGATATTTACTTTGTCAATGATGCCTCATCTGATCAGTCACGGGGTATAGCCACTAAAATGCTGGGCAAAGACCACGTTCTAAACGTCCACCGTAGCGGTAAAGCCGGTGCAGTCCTAAAGGCAATCAAAAAGTTCAATATCGAATCACGTTACCTCTGGCTACACGTAGCTGACGCCGATAGTGTCTTTGGTAAAGATTACTTCAGAATCTATAGAAAGAAGCTACAGGGCAAAGACTACGCCGTGGCTGTGGGTTTTGTCCAAAGCCTAAGGGGTAACTGGATCTCGCACTACCGTTCCTTTACCTACACCTATTCTCAGCATATTATTCGTCGAGCCCAGTCCTGGTTCAATATGATCTCGGTCTTCCCGGGCCCGATTACTTGTTTTCGAACCGATATACTATCCAAATTAGAGTTTAGCGTCGATAGTCTAACCGAAGATTTTGATATCACGCTTCAGGTGCACCGTAAAAAGCTGGGTAAGATTCTGTTTATCCCAGAAGCCGTCAACTACACACAGGATCCTCAATCACTCACCGACTTTTGCAAGCAGACCGCTCGTTGGCAAAGAGGCTTTTTCCAAGGAGTAGTCAAATACCGTATCGGCGGCAAACCCCAAGCGATTGATTTTAGTATTGGCTACCAGATGTTAGAAATGGCATTTTACGTCTTTCAAATGGGTTTTTTGGTGCCTTATGTGATTCTAACTACCGGTAAATGGATAGTTCTGCCGATCATCTTGCTGCTGGACTTCTTCGTAATCAGTATTTTAGCTTTCTTCTCAGCCTTAGCCATTCGACGGCTCAGTACCTTGGCCTCACTGCCATACTTTTACTTCCTAAGATGGTTAGAGCTGTCAATCTTTATAATGGCCTTTGTCGAGGTAGTAATACTGCGTAAGTTCAAAGCTACAGCTAAAGGCTGGCAAACAGAAGGCCGACGCTACGCGCTAAGCGCTTTAGCCTTAAAGGACACCGCATAAATGAAAAAATCTACCAAGAAGCGCCTAATTCGTAAGGCCCGAAAGATAACCAGGCACCAAAGCCTCAAACGAGCCGGAATTATTATCCTAAGCTCTTTGGCGCTATTTTATTTTCTATATCAGTTAGTATCGGTAGTCGGCATATTCAAAGCCGCTTAAGCTGACAGCTTTTGATAGCTTAGGTAGTCAAAGACGTAAAACTGTCTGTTTTGGAAGAAACTACCCGAGCAAGTCTGTACCAGTAAGACGGGTGGACCATCGTAGGATGACAGTACCGAGATATCAGTAGGGGCGGTGGCGTAAGTATTAATGTATTTATAGGTAAAGGAATAGCCGTTAGCGGTGGTAACGGTGGCTTTGCTACCTGGGACAATGTGATGGAGATAGGCAAAAACTGCTGGGCGATAGTGGCCATATATATAAGTATCACCGGAAAGGTTATTAGGCGGAGTAGTAAGCGGCACGTACTGGGCAACGCTTAGCCCAACGTTCCAAGTAGCTGTTTTAACGTCGTAATAACCATTAACAATCCCGACATTAATATCCACGCTGGGAATCGCAATATTAACCGGCCAGCCAGCAATCAAAGGGGCGCCCGGAACAGCCTTTGTAACAGAGTTAGTGTGCGGCAGTATGCTTTTTACCGAAACTGTACCCTGATGCGAATAGCGAAAATAAAGGGTAGGGACAATGAACACTAAACTAAAAGCTATTAGCGCTACTGCACTAATAGCTATAGCTTTGAGACCATGCTTCCTTATATTAGTAATTTTCATAGTTGGAGCACATTTCTCTAGTTTTGGTTATTAAAACCTAACTAATTATTTCTTTGCAGTCTGAGAACGCTTCTTGATAGCAACAAATGAAGTAACCAATAGGATACTTACACCGATTGCCAGAGCGATAACAGAAAACACGAACATGAAGCGGAAGCCACCAGTGTTTGGTAGTAAAGTTACCCCAGCAACACCTGTTGTAGTAGAGCCTGCGCCTATTCCGATACTGTTATACATATATCTCTCCTCTTTAATTATGAGTAAACAAAAAGGGCTGAGTGGCCGATCAGCTACATAGCCGAAAAGTCGATTCAACCCTCCCGTTAACTCGTTTCAAATAATACTCTACAGTATTTATGTTTATTTGTAAAGTATATTTTATAATGCTACTGTACGTCAATATATTTGACACTTAACTATAATATATGGTAAAGTTTTAATTAAAGTTATCAACTTTAGAGGTTTTGAGGAAGGTTTAATAACTATGCTTTTGAAAAGACTGTTATTCGGATTAATCAGCCTAGCTATGCTGGGAAGTCTATCACTTACGCCAATCACCGTAGCCCTAGCTACTCCGACAAACCTAATAACTAACCCTGGAGTTGAAACACCTAGCCCTACTAACGCTAATCTACCCAGCGGCTGGCTGCAGGGGAACTGGGGCGCTAACAGCGCAGTTTTCTCCTATGATAGTGCGGCTGCCCATTCTGGTAATTACGGTGTAGAGGTTCAGATGAACAGCTATACTAACGGTGATGCCAAATGGTACTTTACTCCGGTTAATGTTACTGCCGGTAGTACTTATAACTACACTGATTTTTATAAATCATCCGTGGCAACCGATGTTATGATTCAGTACTCTAATAGTGCTGGAACCTTATCTTACGTAGATCTTGGTGAACAGGCGGCTAGTCCAACTAATTGGAGTCAAGTCAACGACACCTTCGTAGTCCCAGCGGGCGATACGCAGCTTACCGTTTTCCATCTTATTAACAGCGTTGGCTATTTACAGACCGATGACTATTCGTTGACCGCTTCTACGCCGGTCCCTACGGTTACACTAACCAGTCCGACTGCTAATTCAAATCTTAGCGGCAACGTATCGCTAAGCGCTACAGCCACCGGTGCTCCGACATCGATTACCCCTAACCCGGTTGCCAGTGTTCAGTTTACGCTTGACGGTAATGACATCGGCAGTCCAGTGACTGCTAGCCCGTATAACTTAACTTGGGACAGTGATCAGACAACTAACGGGACTCATGAGTTTGGCGCTATCGTAACTTCTGATGGCGGGACCACGGCCAGTTCAACTCCGGTTACGGTCAATATAGATAATGCTACCCCAGCCGGCGGTAACTTAATCGCTAACCCTGGAGTCGAAACACCCAGTTCAATAACCAGCGGTACTCCACTAGACTGGCTACAAGGCAACTGGGGCACCAATAGCGCAGTTTTCTCCTATGACAGTGCTGCCGCCCATTCTGGCAATTACGGTGTAGAAGTCCAGATGAACAGCTATACTAGCGGCGATGCCAAGTGGTATTTCGACCCAGTTAATATTAGCGCTAGTAAATCTTATACTTACACAGATTTTTATAAATCCTCAGCCCCAACTGACGTTATGATTCAGTACTCTAATAGCGCCGGTGCTTTATCTTATGTAGACCTTGGCGAACAGGCAGCTAGTCCAACTAATTGGAGCGAGGTTAATGACACCTTCACGACTCCTTCAACTGCCACCCAGATGACCATGTTTCACCTTATTAATAGTGTCGGTTACTTACAGACTGACGACTACTCGCTAACCGCTGCTGCAGTGGTTGCCCCAACTCCAACAGTCAGTTTGTCGAGTCCAGCCGTAAATTCAACTCTAACCGGCAACACCACGCTAACCGCTACCACAACTAATACTAGCTCGGTCAAAAGCGTCCAATTTACGCTTGACGGCCAACACATCGGCAGCCCGCTAACGACTAGCCCGTACAGCTTAACTTGGGACACCGACCAGACAACTAATGGCGCCCATAACTTCGGGGCGACCGTAACACCTGTTAGCGGCGCCAATATTAACTCAGCACCAGTCGCAGTTGAGATCAGTAACCCTAACCCCTTAGGCGGTAACTTAGTACCAAACCCTAACGATTTAACGGCTAGCTCAACCACACCTACCAACCCTCAGGACTGGAGTATCGACAATTGGGGAACAAACACCGCTACATTTAGTTATCTACCAGCTGGCAGCGGTTACAACGGTTCCAGAGCGCTATCTGTTAATATGACAAGCTACACCAGCGGAGATGGCAAGTGGTCATTTACTCCCCAAAACATTGCCCCAGACACTCAGTACAAGTTCTCTGAGTACTACGAATCTAACGTTAATACCGAAGTTGATGCCGTCTTTAACATGACCAACGGCACCACCGAGTACCAGATCATCGGTTTGCCTGGACCGGCTAGCACTTGGACTAATTTTACTAGCGAATTTGTCGTGCCTCAAGGTACGGCTAACGTAACTATCTATCATCTGCTGGAGAACGTCGGTCAATTATCTACCAGCGACTTCAGCATGAGTGCATATAACCCAGTTGGATTCAAAAGACCCCTAGTAACGCTTACTTTTGACGATGGCTACGTCAATGAATACACCGAAGGCTTAGCGTTACTAGAAAAATACGGTTTTACTTCAACTCAATTTGTTATTACCGATCTAATCGGCCAAACGGGTTACATGACTAACGCCGAGATCCAAGATATGTACCTAGCCGGCAATGAGATCGCCTCACATACCGTTACCCACTCGGATTTAACCCAAGAGACTTCCAGTGCTGTAACCAACGAACTATTTGAATCTCAAACTCAGCTACAATCATTAATTAAAGCTCCGGTCTATGACATGGCCTATCCTTATGGCTTATACGACAGCAGCGTAGTTTCTCAGGTAAAAAATTACTACCAAGCTGCCCGCGGAGTAGAAGACGGATTAAACAGTAAAGATAACTTTGATGCCTATGACATCAAAGTTCAAAATATCTATAACACCACAACTACCGCTCAGGTCGCCGACTGGGTAAAACAAGCTCAGGCCACTAACACTTGGCTGGTGATCGTTTATCACTCAGTTGACCCAGACGTTAACTCAGCTATCGACGGTGGCATCTACAATGTCACTCCAACACAGTTAAGCGCCGAACTATCGGCTATTAAGTCCAGCGGCGTGGCTGTTGAGACAATGCACCAAGCAGTAGCCGAAGTCGAAGCCCAGCTTTAAATAATAAGATTAGGTTCAATATATGATCGCCAGTAGCGAGTTTCCATTTACGCCCACGGTTAGGGAAGAATTGCGCCGATTGGCGAACAGTGGGTCACTAGAGCCAATAAACAATCAGAACAATATTGGATTAATGCGCGACCGAAACGGCAACACCGATCTAAGCGCCCTGAATAGCAACAACCCAAATTCACGTATCAAGCCATTTGTGCTATCACCATTTTTGGCTGAGCTCAGCAAATGGTTTGTGAGATTGTCAGAGAGCCACCTAGGAGACGAATTTGTTACCCAAGCTTACGCAGGCATAACCACAGATGGCGGAATTCTGACATATCCTCACTGTGACAGTGGCATAAGAACACGGTTGAGCCTAGCCATTGCTGACAGCGAGACTAACGCATCGACGCTGTTCCTGAGCGATATCGTACACGAAGAAGATCTATGTGATCTGCCACCAGAGATACCACAGATGGAGTCTCTACTAAAACGACTCGGCAGAAGCGCCTTCAGCCAGGCTAGGATGGGTCAAATTGCCTGGTTTGGGCCAACCGAGAGACATGGCGAAATGCCACTTCCGGCCGGAACACCAAAGATATTGATGACTTCTTCCACTTATCAAGAAGCTTAGTGTATCGTACCAGTTTATTGTTGTTGGTTGCGCTCAGCACGTCTCGTCAGATAAAAGGTAACTAACGAAAGAAGTATTGAAAGACCGATTATCAGCTCGTAGTTAAACGATGTATCTTTAATGGTGTCGGCAACGGTTTTGTCTGAAGCAGGCATAAACTGTTTTAGAGAAGTAGTCTTTGGAATAATTGTTGATACAAGCGCTAGGCTTATCGGAGCTGATTGCTCAGGAGTATAAAAGCCGTAAAAGATTTTAACTTTAGGGTGGGATGATGGATCGGATGATACGTCGGAGCTTCCGGTTGTGGTGGCTGTAACGGTAGCAGGTGGCATCTGAAAACCTAAACTACCATCCCATGTACCGAACACGTTAATTATCAAAATGCCTAGCCAGCCAGATAAATCAATATTGCTGTTAACAATATTAACTAGGTTAACGCTCGCCGTGGCATTACCAGTTGTGGCGTTGCCGCCAAATCGGTTATAAGAAACCGTAGCGTTACCGCTAGTTGAGCTTAAATTAATAATGTTATTAATTTCGTTAGTGTTGGTGTTGGTGTTGGTAATGGTAGTGTTTGGAGCTAGGGCGGCATAGCTTGTAATCTGGCCGCCTAACAGTGCTGAAGTGCTGCCTGGTGCTTCGTTTAGTATCAATCCCTCCCATGTTCCTAGTACATTAACTAGCACCAAGAGTGCGTTACCGCCAACAATTTGACTGCCGATTAGATTATCAACATTGAGATTAGTAGTAGCGTCGCCAGTGGTAGCATCGCCGCCAACACCATTGTTCGAAACAGTAGCCGTACCAGACTGAGCTGCTAAAGTGATTTGATTATTTACAGCGGTGCTGTTGACCTGATCAATGGTCGACGCCCCGGCAGTTAACGAGCTCGCCAAGCTCGGGTCATCTAAAAGTTCATCAACTAGCTGTTCGGGTATAAGGATGTTGCCGTCGAGGTTTCCGTTAATATTTATGATTCCTAGAAACGACTGATTGTCGGAAATTAACGAGTCTATTAAATTAACTATATTGGCTTCGGTGGTAGCGTCGCCGGTAGTAGCATTGCCGCCGGCAAAGTTATTCTCTACATTGGCATTTCCACTGTTAGCGTTTAAATCAATATAATTATTGATGTCAGCATTGTTATTGGCGTTTACATCAACATACGCAGGGTCGGCTGATACATCACCTGGAGTAATAAAGTCCGTAGGGTCTAGTTCAACATTGCCGTTAACATCACCGTCTATATTATCAGTAAAGGTTTGAGCGTTGGCTCCACCTGATGAGGTAACAGCATTAATAAGATTCGCAGTGTCTGAAGAATCGCCGGTAGTAGCATTGCCGCCAACAGAGCTATCGGACACACCGGCATCACCCGACTGTGAATCAGCAGCTACACAGTTATTGACGTCTGTATTATTAGTGGTAGTGGCACTGTCGACTGAGCTAGGATCGGTGGTAGGGTCTGAAGTATTTGATGTAGGATCAGTTGTTGGGCACTGCGGCGTAGTGGTAGTGGCACTGTCGACTGAGCTAGGATCGGTGGTAGGGTCAGACAAGGTAGTATCGGCAGTATCAGTTGTCGGAGTAGTCGAGTCCGTTGAATCAGTCGTCGTTGGGTCAGTGGTATCGGTGGTGGGGTCAGTGGTGTCAGCTGAGGTATCGGTGGTAGGGTCAGTTGTTGATGTTGAAGACCCACCAGACGAGCCTGAAGAACTATCGCTTAGTGCTAATGCCTTATTAGGATGCATTAATGCAGCAAAAAACAATCCTCCAACGGTAAGTATGATGATTAAGTTATATTTAGTGATCTTCATATTAATAGGAACCCCCCAAAGTTGTCCCTTAAAGATTATCCTGGGCAGGGAAGAGTCGATCGCTCAACTCTTCCCGCACCTAACTCTTCGGGCTTTAAGTAAAGACTAACTACTTAAGGCTTGGTTAGTTAGATTCCGTAACAACTACAGTTGATGTGCTGTTGTTAGTTGCGTCACCTGATGTAGCAGAACCACTGTTGTTGCTTCCAGTTACAGTAGCGTCGCCGCTAGATGCACTTTGGCGATTGTTGTTGGTTACATTTACATCGTTAGTGTTGCTAACAGTAGTGTTGGTAACGGTTAGGCCACTTGAGGATCCAGAACCGCTAGGATCACTGCTGCTCGAGTTAGATAAACCCACGCTAGCACTAAATGTTGAGTTGTTAGTAGCGTTGCCGCTCATAGCTGAACCGCTATTGCTGCTGCTACCGCTAAAGTCGCTGTCATGGTCGTGCCCATGGCCGCTGTTGCTAGTGCCAACAACCGTAGCATCGCCAGTTACGGCGTTTTGTGGGTTGTTGTTCATCACATTCACCTCGTTTTCGTTTGTAACGGTGGTGTTTGTGATAGTCTTGGTCCCGCCGTTACCGCTACCGTGATTGTAGTAGTGTGGGCTTGCGCCAGCTATACCAGAAAAGCCGAATACGAGCCCAGCTGATGTGGCTGTCGATACGACAATTCTTGCGATTTTTAGTGTTACCATTAATCCTCCTTTTATTGAAATTTATTAATTAATTGCTCGGGTTATCACCCGACTCCGTCAGATAATTTATCTGATCGAGTCGAATGGTAATCTTACTGTACTTATGTTCCTCCTCCTAATCAGAATGTGAATTAACGTTAACGTTTGTGGATGAATTATCGCTCGACGACGAGCCGGTGACATTTGAACTGTGGGATGACTGAACATTTATATCGGTTTGCCCCGACTGATCGTTTATGGTCTGGGAATAGGAACCGTTTTCAGGCACGTCAATTGACTGCCCGTTAACGTTAATATTGGTAGAATTCGAAGTCGAGCTTGCGGAATTACCGGTACTTGTAGAATCCGCCGATCCAGAAACGGCAGAAGAAGCAGCAGAATCGCCAGACTGTGATTGCTGGTTGGTAAGCTTTAGGTTGGCTCCAGGGCTTGACCCAGACTTATTGGTTGAGCTAGAACCAAATAATAATACGACTGCAATTAGAATTACCGCCGCTGTTACGAGTAAAAATCTAGGAACCATTCTTTTATTAGTTAAGCTTAGGATTCGGTGGTAATTTGTGTGCATAGAGTTTCCCTCTATTGCCCCCAACGCCAAAAGAGGACTGACGCGACCGCTGTTTACAGATTGCTGTCTTAGCAACACACACCTCCTTCTCGCTCAAATTTAAAAGCCTACTTCAGACATCTTATACAACCTTGCACCGTTGTCAATACGATTTTATTTACTCAAAATACAAAAACAAAAAAGTTACTCATTTTAATATTCATGAACAGCACTTGATACGGATTTTATTTACATCGTTTCGAGTTACTATTACCAAAAAAAATAAATTTTTACAGATAAGGATAGATGATTTTTACAATGTTGTAAAAGATGTAAAATTAGATTTTTTTACATCTTATTTATTGCCAGAATAAAATATTTCGTCGAAAAGATTCTATAAAAATTGTGGATAATTTTTTGGTAATTGACTATCAAGAATCCTTAATCTAGGAAGTTTGGAAAACTAAAGGATAGCCCTGAATTTATTATAGCGAGTAGACATCATTAAGTTTATTTAAGAACTGGCTCGCTAAAAAAGCCATATAAGTTCACCAAACATTTACAAATATATATAAATATGGTATTATTTTGACATGAGCGATCTTAGTATATTACATTTCACAGGTGACAACGTTACCGGTGATCCTTTGATAATAAGAAATGAAGTTTTTGTCAAAGAGCAAGGCGTAGCTGCTGAGATAGAATTTGATGGCCTAGATAGCTCGTCAGAACACTTTGTGGCTTTTTTAGGTACTGAGGCCGTAGCTGAGGCAAGAGTCAGGATCCCATACGAAAGTTTGGGCCATGGGGCTTCTGCAATCATTGAGAAAGTGGCCGTGCTAGGCAAACACCGAAAAAAGGGCATTGGAGATTCTCTTATGCTTCATATAGTAAAGAACCTAGAGAGCAGACCCGGTGTTAAAAGCGCCAATTTAGAGTGCCCGGAGTATTTGATGGGATTTTTTCGAAACGTCGGTTTCATACCTGATCGCAACTTTTTGGACGCACCCGATGTTAATAACCGGATAATGTATAGACCGATCCATTAGTGAGTAGTATTATAGAGATCGCTGTTAATTAATTGATAAGATATTTTTACGATTCAAGGATTAGACATGACTAGACTATTAGGAGAGGACAGAGAGACAGTTACACCGACAAGAAGCTATATGTTTCTTGTTGACGCTCAAACTTTTAGAGAAGAGTTCCCCGAAGCCGGACAGGTTCTTTCTAGTGGTCCATACGAGCTAGAAGACCCCGACAGGGATCCCCCCGTCAACAAAATACTTTTACAAACACGTAGAAATGAAGGAGCGGATATCCCGGACGAATATTCCGCTGAGTATCGTCAGGATAGCCAAACTCGCTTTAAATTAGTATATAAAAGGGCTCTGGATAGCTATTTGATAGATTACGGGGACGACAGGGGACTACGGCCCGTTAGTCCAGTAGAGGGCGAGTATCATGCTCAGAGATTCGTCGATGATTGGGATCATGCGTTAGCAAACGGTTATTTATTGCCCTGGATAAAACCTGTAGAAGAATTTTAGTAGTAGCTTAATTAAGACATTCTTTATCGCTCTTAGACGAGTATAATAAAAAATATATTTAGTTAATCTAAGGAGTAAGAATATGGGACGGGTAGTTCACTTTGAAATTACAGCCGACGATTTAGAACGGGCAAAAAAGTTTTATGGAATTTTTGGTTGGGAAATTAAGGATGCTGGCATGCCCGGCGCAGAATATTGGTTGGCAACTACTGGAAAAGACGGAATGGGTATAGACGGTGCTATTATGCCCCGTAGCTACAGCCCGCAACCGATAATTAACACCATCTCTGTCGACAACCTTGATGAGATGATGGAAAAAGTTAAAGCTTCTGGTGGCAAGATTGACGGTGAGAGACAAACCATACCAGGTGTTGGTGATTTTTGCTATGCCTTTGACACTGAAGGTAATAGGTTTGGTATGCTCCAACCGCTTCCACGAGCCTCTTAAAGAGAGAGTTTAATTATTATCTGCAGCTTTTAGTCAGCGTCCGTAGTTTTGACTGCCATAACCGGGCCCTTCGTCTTCACTCGGATGATTTTTGGTAAGAACACCCATAATAGTAGATAGCCCGAATAGCGAAGTGACAGCAATTGTAACCGTGGTTAAAAACTCTTTTCGGGTGACGTCTTTGTTTAATAACTCATCGAATTTTGACATTGATTTTTCGGTATTTTAATCTTTTATTTCACTACAAAGCTTATGTCATTAAGCAGTAATTTGTCAACAGCCACTTTTAAAACTTATACGACAGATTATCGGGCTTTAGAATCAGTTCGCAATGGCAGTATAGGTTACCTGAGTAGAGTAAGACCCGCTACTGACGCTAGTGTCAGCACATACTCCGTACCAGGCCGATGTGTCTTGAGCCGGATCGGCAGCCGTTGAAGTATCAGCAATAGTATCTGGAGACCCGCCACTGGGCTGCACGGCAGCGAAAGTTATGCTACTGATACTACTAATCGACGTGTTACTTTGGCTAGTTGTCGGTCCACTACCAAAACTACCAAGCGAATCTACTCGGTAGCCCCAAGTGTCGGCGGTAAGCGCCACTGGGCTAGCCAGCGTACCGCTGGTTGTGCTGATAGACGCACTGCCGTTTTTAAGAGATGCATTGGTGTTGCTATCATTCAACGTCAGAGTGTAGCCATTGGCATCATCAGTTAGTACCGAAACGACGTCGCTCTCTATCGTACACTGGCCGCTAGTTGTTGGCGTAACATTTAAAGAGATAGCCCCTGAGCTACCAATTGTAATACTGCAAGTCCCCCCGTAAACACATGAACCGTAAGCGCCGCTGCCATAGAGACCGCTCGAGTAGGCGGCCGCTAACGGGTTAATAGATATAAAAATTAGACCTATTATTACCAGCAGCAATCCTATAAGGCTTGGTCTCTTCATGCTATTTATTTCTTTTTGGACTTTGGTTTTTTAGACCTACGGGTAGTTCGGTAAATAAAGCGCATAATGATCAGTAGAACCAGCACGACTACTACTATTAGTAGATACATTCTTACCGTGTGGGACATAACCAGCACCCATTTAGTGGGTAATTTATGTTCATGCCCTAAAAAATTAATGGTGCCGGAAACTTTGAATATCCCAATGCTTGGCGACTTATCCCATGGGATAGTTATTCGCCGAATTGTCTGCGGCAAGACTTCTTTAACTGTACTTAGACTGTACTTAGACTGTCCAAACACATCCTTAACGCTAACTTGAATGGTTGCTGGGAAGTTGAGCCCCCCGCTATCTTCTATCCTAATAGTCGAGGTCAGTGGCGGCTCCTGGAAAGGGTTTGATTGCCAAGTTAGCAACTTGCCGCCTTGCGTAACTGGACCGGCAACTTGTATGTAGAATATTTCACCAACCCGTTCGTTGAGGGTAATAGTATTTGGGATTTTCGGGTACTGAGTCTGAGCAAAGGCCACAGCGAAATAGGCACCTGGTAGAGTAGTTTTTGGAACGGTTATCGAATAGTCGACCTTCATCGATTGGGTAGGACTAATACTAGATGAACCAATTGAAAACTTGAACCAACCGGCCGGGTTTGGAGCGTTAGCTATAGGCGTAAAATCCGGCGCATAATCCTCCCCGGTAACATGATACGGTGAACTATAAATCTGAAAATTGTAAGTGGTGTTTCCTTGATCTATTACCTGGAACGAACTATTGTAGACCGAACCAGGATTTATAACCGGCGTGGTCGAAGTCGGGCTCATTGTTATGTCTTGCGGAGCAGCATGCACTGCAGCAACAGCCGTTTATTTTGCCTGTAGCGGGAGCTCGACAACTGTGTCCGTAACCGTTAGCGGCTATATTGGAGCTTAAATGGCTTCTAAGTACTTTGTTGGCAACGGTACCAACTGGTCATCAACTTCTTCGTGGTCAACTTCGTCGGGCGGATCCAGTGGCGCAGCCGTTCCAGCTGCCGGTGACGACGTCATTTTAAATAGCAGTTCTCCGGGTAATTTAACAATCGACGCTAGTACCAATACTATACGCTCAATCGTGATGACTGGGTTCACTAATACTGTAACCCATAGCGCTGCGGTGACTCTAAATATTGGCGGAGCCACGGCTCCAGTTTCTAATATAGCCTTGGTTTTTGCTGGAACTTATACGATTAGCAACGCTACTACTTCAGCTATTTCTATTGTCGATACTTCGGCTGCTACTAATACCTATAATTTTAACGGCGCAACGCTCGGTAACCTGACGATAGACAATGGAACGACTACTGCTACAGAACTAACTACATCTGGTTACTCCCAAGGAGCGACAGCCGCCACAACGCTTACTCAAGGAAAATTCAATACCAACGGACTATCCGTGACGATCGGTCTTTTCTCGTCTAGCAACTCTAACACCCGGGCTTTGACTCTAGGTGCTTCAACGGTAACCGTAACAGGCACTGGGACTGCTTGGAATATGGCTACAGTTGCCAATATGACTCTTTCAGCAGCCAGTTCAACCATTACTTGTAATGGTGCGGCCGTTACTTTTTCAGGAGGCCCAAGTATAACTTATGGCACTGTTAACTTAACAGGTTCTGGGGTGGCTACAGTAGTCGGAGCATCGGCGTCTTTTGGCACGCTAAATCGAACGAGTACGGCTGTTACCACAGATTCTTTTAGTATTAATGGGGCTAAAACTGTTACCGGTACTCTGACGCTGGCTGGTAACTCGATCACTAACAGATTACTCGTGCAGTCTAGCGTTCTTGGGACACCTATAACCATAACCAATACTGGCGCAACAATGACTTGGAGCAATGTAGATTTCCAAGACATAGCGCTTGGAACAGCATATAATGCTTCAGCTATTACGGGAGGTTGCGGTAACTGCCTGGGGAACAGCAACATAACCTTCACAACAGCTCAAACAAACTATTGGGTGGGGGGAGCGTCTACTACTTGGGCTGCTCTTGCTAACTGGGCTAATTCATCCGGAGGAACAGCTAGCAGTGGTCGTGTTCCATTGCCTCAAGACACTATCCAGTTTGACTCTCACTCAGTGACCGGTACCGTAACCATTACCAATGCTGGAAGCCCTAGAATTGGTTTTAACTTCGATACTACTGGTAATACTCATACTATTAACTTCACCATAACTGGCACGATTTACGGTTATCTAAACTTTACTGGTAACGAAAGCTGGGGGGCTAGCGGTGGGACTGAAACCTTCTCTGCTAGAAGTAGTGTCAACATTACTAACTACGTTGCAAACAGTGGCACGGCTTCGAGCGTAGTCTTTAACGGCCCTGGTGGGACATGGACTCTACAGAGTAATTTCGCTTCTAACAGCTTGACTAACAATATCTACACTCTGGCCAATGGGACACTTAATACTAATGGATATTCGATGTATTCTAATTCGATTATTATTGATGCTGGTACTTCTCTAATTATGGGAGCCTCGACGCTCTTTTTTCATGGAACTGGGCCTTTTTGGAACGCCGCAGCTTCCACCGTAACTGCTGATACTTCTACTATTGAAGTCAATTCAGTCTCAACTACCGCTAGAACTTTTGAAGGTGCGGGTCAGACCTATAACAACCTCACCGTTGCCAGCGGTCCTGCTTCCTCATTTGCCATTACTGGCGCCAACACCTTTAAAACTTTGAGCGTTCCATCTGACTCTATCCTAACTATGCCAGCTTCTACAACTAACACATTCACTGATTTCAATGTTAACGGCGTCAATAATGGCTATTTAGCACTACCAGGTGTAGTTGGTAACTGGATAACAACGCCTATGACATCTGCGCTGCAAATAACTGGCGATATTGACATCTGCGCCTTGGTGGCTATGACCACCTGGACAGTTGCTACGCAACAATGTTTGGTGGTGGCTGAAAGTGACACCTCTCACCGACAGTACAGGTTTGAAATCGTAGGGGGTACAAACAAGCTCGACTTAATGCTTAGCAACGACGGCCTCACCCAGAATATAGGAACATCGACAGTTGGAACTGGCTTTGCTAACGGGTCAATTAACTGGGTGCGAGCCACCTGGAAGCAGAGCACCGGCGTCGTAACGTTCTATACCTCTGCGGGGGCGGGCACTCCCAGTTGGGTTCAATTAGGCAGCACGACAACGATAGCGATTGCCTCTATAGCGACTATCAGTACCGAGCTAGAAATAGGCTCTCGTGACGCTGGCGCATCTTTCAACATGATTGGAAATGTTTATCGTGCTCAGGTCTACAACGGCATTGCCGGAACACTAGAGCTAGATGCCAACTTTGCTACCAAGCCCTTTGGAGCTAATAGCTTTACTGAAAGCTCATCTAATGCCGCCACCGTTACTATTAACGGTGCTTTAGCCCAAGTTGGTGACGGCAGAGTGTCACTAGTGTCCTCTACTATCGGGACACAGGCCACCCTTTCGTCTTCTACCCAACAATCATGTAACTACCTGTCTATTCAGGATTCAAAAGCTACAGGTGCTGGCTGGTATGCTGGAGCTAACTCAATTAACATCAGTGACAACACTGGTTGGTTCTTCTCTGGAGGAACCAATTTTCTACCATTAACAGGTGCTGGAACTTAGAAAGAGTAATCAGCTACCAAGCTGCATTAACTCTTACTTAACTAAGAGAACGCTTTCGTCTCGAATAAAGTTTATTAATCGCTGCGCGGTTCTTATGCTATTTTTGTTTTTGTTTTGATAGATAATCCCAGTGCGTTTAGTATTTACTTTGTCAATAATGGCCTCGTACCTTTGATAAACCTGTATCGTTAAAGTAGCCTGCGAGGAGCTAAGACTGTTTATGTAGACTTTTGGTGTTATATTTTCTTTAGTGTTACTTAGTATCTCTTTTATATTGCCCTTATTATCAATTAGAACGTAGCGGACTGGGGCAATAACTGCGGTCACCACGATTGTCCCAGACGTCTGGGCTTGGGCCAATGCAGTGTTACTGTTCAAAAATAATAACAAAAATACTAACACCGACCCAGTTAATAGACGTGGCAGCTTTCTAAAAAACCCAGACATAAGTCTGGATATAGTAAACTATAATTTACTAACTGTAAATTATCTTATATACATAAGCTTTATGGATTGACGCTTTGGAAAGAGCAGGCTAGGAGACTAAACGTTTAGACGGTAGTGGTGAGGCGTCGTACATCCATGAAGCGCTGGCGCTTAGGATTAAACTGTGGGTTCGATACTTTAGTTACCGGTTGAACGGTATCTGCAGCTTCTTGCAAGGGTACTGGCATGAGAGTGGGTCGGTTAAGACGAGCGGCTTGGATCTCACGGTCCTTTTCTAGCAGTTGTACGACATGACTTGGCCGGCGATTTTGACGATTAGCCCGCCAAATCAAGATAATACTTAGGTTATAAACTAGTATGATTGGACCGGCAATCACTAACTGATCAAATATATTGGTGGTTGGTGCCATAATCATGGCGATCACGAAAGCTCCGACGATAACGTATCTTTGGGCATTGAACAATTTACGCGGCGGCAAAGGACGAATATGATTGGCAAACATCAAAAACAGCGGCAATTGGCATAGCAGCGACGAGCCCAGCAAGTAGACCATTAGAAATGACATGTATTCTTGGATGGTAAACAGCGGGCGGATCTGGTGGTTGGTAAATTGATGCCGCAAAAAATGTAGGGCAATCGGCAGTCCTATAAAATATCCAAAACAAAATCCCACAGCCGCAAGTAGTGCCGATACGAAGCTATATTTAATAATTCGACGTCTTATATGATCGGACATAAGTGGCTCCAAAAAGCCTAGCAGCTGGTAAATAATAACCGGGATGCTGGCCGCGATCCCAACGTACGTGCAAACGCTAAATAAAAAGCCTATGCCACCGCCGGGCGAGGTATATATAAATTGCTGCCCCTTGGAGGGACGGAGCAAGAAGCTAACCAGGTACTGCTGAACAAAGTACGCCAAGGTTGAGAAAATTATTATCGAGGCGACTATATAGACCAAGCGCTTGCGTAGTTCGTACAAGTGCTCTATAAACGGTAAGGTAGCGTCCGACTTACTTGGAGTCAGAATCTTTTTCTGGTGGTGCTTTCTTCTTTGTATTTTTTTCATCTTCTTCCACATTATCGCCGCCGAAGCCTTTTCTAAGCTCACGGACGGAATCAGCCAAGCTCTTTGAAAGCTGAGGCAACTTTCTGCCCCCAAAAAGTAATAATACTATCGCTAGTATTATGATAAGATCCGGCGTGTCTAGATCCAGAAATGCAAAATGTCCGAGCATAATTCCCCCATTGGTTGATTCTATGTAATTATAGTATCACAAAACTAATTGTAAAGATCTACAACTAAGAATAAACGCTTTGGGGAATATTTACCCTATAAAGAGCCTTGATGCGCTCGTTTTAGCTAGCTGGTTGTTGTGCCAATTGATTTCGTACCCACGTTAAGCCGCGTATACCAGCTCGGTGATGCGTATGAGCCGGTATGGTGACAGTATCGACTCCTTCAATGACCATCGTTGATAGAGGTACCACAAAATCGAGCCTTGGCTTAATTACCCTGAGTTTGGCCCTGTCATAAGCTGTAAGAGTCGGCTCCACTTCATCTTCAAAATGTCGAATTGAGTCGTAACAACTTACGTACCACAACTTACCGTTATAATGGGTGGCTCTTTTTAAGTCCCGCGGGCTGAAAGAGAAGAAACTGCCGGCCGACAACCTACCGGCTATACTAGTGGCAGTGACATTACCAAGATCTCTCAGACGATCATAAACATTCATCGCCATACTGCCGCCAGCACTAAAGCCGACAACTGAAAGATTGCCTATTTGAGCCAGTTTACGAGCTTCTGCCGTAATACCATCAATAGCCTCTTCAAAAGGTTGTCTTGCCCAGTTTACGAATGCATATTTGGCGTTTATGCCCGCAACCTCAAAGGCCGCTAGCTCCTTAGCCTCGAAAGGTTGCGGGGTATCAGCCCCTTTATTTAGCCCGTGGATATATAAAACTGACCGCTCACTCATATATATAGTTTAAAACCACCCAAAAGTTAGCACAAGTAGGGCGCAACCGGTGCCGACCCCACTACATTACCCGTTATCAGCTTGTTTAGCTCCAAGGATTGCTATTGCCTATCAGTAATTTTAAGTGGATGATATATGTGTAAGGAGTATTTATGGGTATTACTTGGTTGGTCGTTGTCGTCGTAATAATATATCTGGCGAATAGCCTAAAAATTATTAAGCAGTACGAAAAAGGCGTAATCTTTAGGTTGGGTAAAATCCGTGAGGGAGTCAAGGAGCCGGGCCTTTGCGCGCTTATCCCGATTATCGATCATTTGCGTAAAGTAGATCTTAGAATAGTCACACTACCGGTAGATTCACAAAAAGTTATCACCAAAGACAACGTTTCGATTGATGTGGCGGCCGTTGCTTATTATCAGGTGCAGGATGCCATTAAATCAGTCGTAGCGATCGCTAATGTCGAATCGGCGATTTATCAGATAGCCCAAACGACTGTTCGAAACATCGTCGGCCAAAACATGCTTGATGATGTACTCAGCCAAACGGTCAAGATCAATGAAGCGATCAAGGCGATCCTAGATAAGACCACCGAGAAGTGGGGAGTTTACGTTAGCATGGTAGAGCTTAAAGATATTCAACTGCCCGTCAGCATGCAAAGTGCCATGTCGGCTGCCGCTCAAGCCGAACGTGAAAAAAGAGCTAAGATAATTGCCGCCGAAGGTGAACAGCTTAGCGCTGCCGCTCTTGGAAAGGCCGCCGATATAATATCCAAACACCCAATAGCCTTGCAACTTAGAAACTTACAGGTCCTAAGCGAGATTTCCTCAGACAAAAATAGCACGATCATCTTCCCGGCGCAGTTTATGGATACCGTAGCTAGTGTCAAACAGTTCATGCAAAAAGAAAGCAAGTAAGACTTAAAGCAGCTATTACGCTGATGGTTTATCTTGAAATTACTAGTGCTTGCGATGCGGAGCGTTTAGGTTTAGTCTTGATGAATAAATAAGAGATGGTTCGATGGCAATTGGTGAAATTATAACGATTCTAAAAGACGAGGCTGATAATCTTGATCAACAAGCACGAGAAGTATTAGCTACAATAAATCGTCTTACTGACCCTAATAGAGATAGCGATCCTCTTCTAACAAGCGAGGTAGTGGCCGGTTTGGGAGTAGCCGCTATGCATTTAATCGCGGCTAGCCGTCGACTTGAATCAGCGCCGTTTAGCGTAGCACCAGATTCTGTCGAAACCGGCCCTACACCGTTGTTTCTGGGTGAACCAGCCGAAGAAGATGGTTCTGATTCTCCATCACTTGAGAATGACCAGGCAGAACAACCGCTTGGGGAATCTGATGCCGCCGTAGACCCAACTCCCGAAGATCCTGAGCCGGCAGATACTAAAAGCGAACCAGTAGCACCCATTGAACCGCCGGCCGGGCGCACCACTACCGCCGTCAAACCGCGTGTCAAGAACCTGGGACGCACCGAACATAGGAGAATACGTCTTGAATCGATAAAAAAAGCTAGTGACTTATCGATTAAAATTGACCCTGACAAAAATGAAAAAGCTAATGCCGCGGCTATATATAAGCACGGGGGGGAAGTCCGTCGGGTCGTGATAATTGACGATCGCACCATCGATATCGAAGGCCACAGAGTCAGTGTCTGGGATGCCCATACAAAAACACCTGAAAGCCGTATTAGATTAGTAAATCTCCTGCTCGATAGGCGCGGCGAATATTTAACTCCCCAAGATATCACCCGCGTCTACTCAACCGCTAGCGCATCGAATACGATGCGCATTTTCGGAACAATACTATGCGACTCGTCCGGCAAAAGCATAATTACAACCGTGGAAGTGAATCCCAAAAGATTCGATCACGCCTTAGCGTCGGACGTCGTGATAATAGATGCCCGCCAAAAGCCCGAAGAAGATCTAACAGGAGTCACCGGTTCGGAGCAGCCAGCCGTTTTGGCAAGTCAGGCCGAAAGCGTTGAAGCAACACTAACAGCAGCCTCGGGCGAAAGCGATCCGAAAGAGACTGACGAAACTCCAGCCATAACTTTAAATCGAGATTCCTTGGTTATAGACGGTAAAGTTTTCCTGCTAACTGCATGGGAGCATGCGTTAATATCACAGATATACCACGCCAGTCAAGCGCTTGGTCCGCTCGAAGTAACTCAGTCGTATCAGGATAAAGAACAAGTTCCACAAAGTCTTGTTGATCAGGTAGCAGACGACCTCTTTGTGCTGTACAAAATGGGATTATTGACTGAAAGCTGGGATGATAATGTGCCCTTCTATCAACTCAATGCTCAGGCTGCTGAGGCCATAGCTAGCAAAGTTGGTCTAGAAATTCATGGAAATACTGTCCTACTTGACGAAGAAGATCTCGCTATAATCGATATACTTGACCGAGCCGGCCCGCTCTCATTGGCTACTCTGACAAGAAGTTTGACTAAGCGGGAGGGGCCTGCGGATCGCGGACTTGCTAGAATCACTCGCACTTTGAAGATGTATCTTTCCCGTTACGACATAATCGAAAGACCAAAACTCTATGATAAGACTTACACGCTAACAAAAGAGGCGAGAGCAGCCTACGCTAAATACAAAGGTCTACCGGTTGAGCCTACCACAGCTCCCGCAGAAACCCCAGAGCCCAGTACGCGCCATGTAAAACCAATCCCTGTTCAGGAACTTAGTCTAGCTAATTTACGCGGTCATATATTAAGTATCTCTAACCTAGAGGCACTTAACAAAGAGCGCCTCAGGCAAATCAAAGCCAAAGGACTTACGGCAGTACCTATGATATTTAAGCCAAGAAACATGGTCACCGTTAATGGTATCGATAAAATGGTTCGTAGCGATGAGATTGAACTCCTAAATCATTTACTCCTAAATATTGGGAGACCAGTGACCGCTGAAAGCCTATGGCACGCTGGCTATAATCTCAATACCACACCTTTGGCGCAAGAGAGACCAAGTCCCTCCAAGCTAAAAGAAGCTGAAGGCCTAATGTATCGAACCGCTAAGAAGCTAAACGACACATATGGGGTATTTATAACTTTATCAGATAGTGGCAATGGGATCGGGATCGGCTCAGAATTTGTTATAGAAGACCGCCGTTAGATACAAAATCCACATAAATCGATTCGCGACTATACCTTCGTAACACGTAAGCGGTTTTGGTGTTTAGTTATTTACGTAAACAACTAAAACTCGACTAACTAACAGATAAAAAGATATCTAATTATTCTTCCTTTACTATATATAAATATATAGAGCAAGCCATAAATACGATAAATAAGTTATAGACATGTATGTGATTGCTTTTTTACTACAGTTAACTAATACTGATATATAAGATAAATTAACAAGGAAATAATCTAAGATGGGCAAGTTACAGAAAAATGAAAAAGGCTTTAGTGCAGTAGAAGTTGTACTAGTAATAGTTATTGTTGCTTTAATTGGCGTGGTTGGCTGGATGGTTTATAAGAATCATCACAAGACTACTAGTGTGACTACGGTGACTACCTCTAGGTCTAGTTCTGCGACAACTCCTAGCAAATTAACAACTAATCCTTATGCAGAATGGAAGAGCTATACTTTGCAGTACGAGAAGATTAGTTTTAACTACCCTTCAAATTGGACACTTAAAGACAATTCTCAGACTATGGCAGAAGCAAACCAGGAGCTATCACCTGTAAGCTGCACACTTAATAATGGTACTGACGATGTTACGCTAACGGCTCCTGGTGGAAACTCCGTATCACTTGAAACGGGCGTTGAATGTGCGTCGGGTATTGGAGATGCAACTTATTCGAGTTTCTTACCCATTAGAGTTCTGGGGAATAACTATTACTTAGGTTTTGAATCTGCTTCTAACGGCGTTATTACCTCAGTAGCAATAACGACTCAAAATACAAATAATTCAACCACTGGAGATAACTACTTGATACGTCCAGAGTCAAAAAATATAGCTGGATCAAATAGCCCCCTTAACTTATTCAACTTTAACCCAGTTATAGCTACATCTGAACCACCACAAGGACAGACACTGGCTGAAACAGAAAGCAGTACTGATTTTAGTACTGCGAAGTTAATTTTTGAAAGCATGAAGTACAATAATTAACAAAATATAATCGGATATGCCCAACAAAAAATTCGACCTATTACTCAAACTCGCTTCGAAGCCCTCTCAAAAAGAATCGGGTAAACTTGCTCATCCCGATGGTTATAAAGAAAGACAAACTGGTCGAGATAAGATTGTAGGTGTTTCGAAGAAACAGCGTGGTAAGTCCCGTCGATCGAACGTTTAAGTTGACCCCAAAATCCTTCTATTGAATTAGTATGGACATTACCGGCTACATATCGCTTTAAGCTGTGGTTAACAGCCTTATGTTCAAAGTTTTTCTTAACATGGGTATATATAGGACTCTCGTCAGTATATATTTCTGAGCCAGAACTGGCGTATTGCTCTAAGAAGAACTTAGTAGAAGTTGAGTCAGCATAGTCTACTTTAGCTTTAGCCCTACCTTTACGTTCAGTCATGCCAATAACAGAAGTTTTGTTACTAAATCCAGTATTTACTTTATTCCTATGTTCTAAGCCACCAATATAGGTTTCATCTATTTCAATAATCCTAGATAGCTTATCTTCATTTTGGGCCATCAGCTCTCTGATCTTTTTACCTATTCGCCAAGCAGTCTTATACGTAACTTGAAGATGTCTTTGTAGCTCTAAGGCCGATACACCATTCTTAGATACTGAGAATAGATAGATAGCAAAGAGCCACTTGGTTAGCGGGGTATCTGACTTATGAAAGATAGTCCCAGATAATGGATGTATTTGGTATCTGCAGAACTCACAGCTATATGCTTTGCGTCCTTTTAGTCTGTAGAACTTAGATCCAATAACACCACAACCAGGGCAAGCTTTTAGCTCGCCGCAGTAGTTATTGAATATCTTATCTAGACAAACATTATCATTAGGGTATTCCTTTAGAAATTGTTGGAAAGAGTAGGTTTTCATACTCTTATACTACTCCTTAGTGTCCGTGCTGTCAAGGGATAGTCGCGAATCGATAATGCTTGTATTTTCTAACGTTTTATGCTATTATTATATAGAAATAAGGTAGCGTGAGGCTTCTAAGCTATGGCAGAATCTGATCCAATGACATCTAATAATCCAAACATCGCCGTTATTGGTGGTGGTACTGGATCATTTAGCGTACTAAGCAGCTTAAAAAACCATTCGGAGATAACGGCTATCGTAAACATGGTCGACGATGGCGGCTCGACCGGGGAACTACGTGACTCATTAGGCGTATTGCCACCTGGTGACCTGCGTCAATGCATGGTAGCGCTGAGCGAAGAGTCTGACATATGGCGCGACGTACTGAACTTCCGTTTTCCCAAGAACGAAAAAGATACGTCTTTGGGCGGGCATAATCTTGGCAATTTACTAATAAGCGGCATCGAAACTCTTACTGGTGGTGAAATCAAAGAAGCGATCGCGACTGTTAGCAAAATGCTAAACATTAAAGGCAAAGTGATACCTGTAACGGTCGAGGATCGCCGTTTGGTTATTACTACCGTAGATGGACAAACAATCACCGGCGAACACAACATCGAAGATGCCGAAATACCCAGCCTAAAAGGAGCAACTGTCGGCTTTGACCTGCCAACAGAACTCGACTCCGATGCTGCCGAAGCCATCAGAGATGCCGACATGTTGGTCATCGCTCCAGGAGATTTATATACATCAATCGGTCCGGCGCTGGCAGTCAATGGTATGCGTGGCGCCATCATGGAATCAAAAGCCAAAAAGATCTACTTGTGTAACCTTGTGAATAAAGAGTTCCATACCTCCGAGCTTGACGTTGAGGGCTATACCGATGAAATTGAACGGATAATCGGTGCACCAGCGCTTGATTATGTAGTTTACAATACTCAATCGCCGTCACCAGAGGTGCTCGAACGTTACTTCGTAGAGAAACAATACCCGGTAGCGTTTGACGTAGAGTCGCTTGAGCAGAGACATTACCGGGCGATCGGCGCCAGCTTGCTGTCAACCGTGGCTGTAGAGCGAGATCCTAATGACCGACTCAAAAGATCCCTTATCCGTCACGATCACAAGGCCATCGCCAAAGCCGTAATGGCAATCTATTGGCAATTTATAATGTAACTAAAATTATGGCCACCACTCCTTCAGAACTATTTGCTGCCGACCTAGATCGATTCTTAATCGACACCGATAAAGCTATGGACCGCTTAGGCGCGGTCTATATCGCCGAAGGTCTTGACGATGATGGACTCCAGGCAGCCAGGCATCTAGTCGAAGGTAGTGGAGATTCTTTCGACGTATGGAAACATATTAGTAGTTTTGGCAGCGCAGATCTACTGGGTGCTATCGAAGCCCGCTTCATCGAGCATTGCCGAGATGACCCGATCACCTACGAAGATACAGAACCCTTCCTAGATTACTTGGACGAGGATGCTTCGATGGTTCAACTTATACTTACTATGGGAGATCTTGGTTGGCAAGCAGCTAAGTTACGAGCTGCTAATTTATACGAACGGCCGTACATCATTACCGATAGAAGAGATAAAGGAACTATTATCGGGAGCTGGCAAACCGCTAGTGGCCTATATGCTCCTCCGGTTATCGGCGAGACCATACTAAGAGTGATGCTTGGCGACGACAAGGCATCAAGCTTTGAAGGCTTACCGGCTAATTGTCCCGGCTATTTACTCCACCGGCCGACTGAAAGACGGCTGGCATCCCAAGAGGGCAGTGTCCCTCCACGAGTAAAGATCGTCGGTGGTTTGCTAGAAATCGCTGAAGATTTGTCCCTTAGAGAAGCTATCTAAGATACGAGCTGTTTTTTCAGATAAGATTTCGAATATAGTCCAAGAGTTGAGTAACCAACTTTAATAACGTATACTACAACATAAATGAGTACAACTGAAAAGGTTAGCATAACCGTTGAGCCAGATCTTGATTTCGCTTTGAAAGTATTAAGAGTCAACAACATAGGCCTCGGTCGTCTACTTCTAGAGATATTACCGGAGACAGAATTCGTTCCACCGGAAGTAGTATTTAAAGAAATGGCCGAGCGTGCAAAGGGTAATATACCAGCCAGGATAACCACTTCCCATGTCGTGAGTGCCTTAGCCCAAATGCCCGATGACTTCGTAGAAAGAGACAGTACTCCAGGTAAAAAGCACAGCAAAACGCACAGGAAAACACCTGCAGGAAAGTTGGCATCTGGGGCAGGCGGTCATCTAACGTTAATGGCGCAACGATCAGGCATACCGACTCGAGCTCTTATCGGAACCTTTATGCCAGTTAGAGAATTCCACAATGGTCAAACAACAACCGACTCTCACCAGGCTCGGCTAATCGTCTTGTCCGCCTTGTCTTTGGAGGCCAGTCAGGATTGGCAACCCATCCCTAAGCTATACGGCCGCTATGCTGATTTGGGACTAGGCCAGAGCGCAGCCCATAACCACATGAGTCGATTAGAAAACCTGGGACTAGTTGAGACTCGAAACCGAAACGATCCTAACAGGCAGTACGCATCGATACACGAAGCACGAATACCCCAAACCGATGCAGACTATCAGCCGGTAGAGATTATCAGGGATTACATGGCTGTGATAACTGCTGCTATGTTTGCGTATGAACCTTTTTTACAAAGGGGTAATGAGCACATGCGAGCAT
This sequence comes from Saccharimonadales bacterium (SeqCode), assembly GCA_035510455.1. Lineage (GTDB taxonomy): Bacteria > Patescibacteriota > Saccharimonadia > Saccharimonadales > UBA4665 > DATKGL01. Next base: position 49,846 of record DATKHB010000001.1, read on the forward strand.
TCAGCCGTAACAGCAAACTGGTTCCGTTTATTATTGAGGACGCTTTATAGATTAAGGTTACTGCTGAGATTATGTATTAGCAGCTAATCGGCGATTTCGAACCGATCTAGTGACTTTTATTGCAACATATAGCCCAAATACCAGGCTGGTTATAAAGAAGCTGACCGGGTAGGGTAGATAGAAGGAAATAAACAATCCTATCCAAGTAGCAAGTAGAGCTACAAGTACCGAGATTAATATACCTTGGGCTGGCCGACGAGCTAGTAGCTGAGCGACGGCTGCTGGGGTGACCATTAAAGCAAATATCAGCAGCACCCCGACTACCTGTACAGCTATCGAAGTGGCGACAGCGATTAAGAGCATGAAGACAATCCCCATACCCAGCATGGATATTCCTTTAGCTTCAGCCACATCCTCGTCCAAAGAGATAAATAACAGCCGCCTATATATTAACCCCACGGCGATCAAAATAAGAATCCCAGCTATCAAAGTTATAACGACGTCAATACTGCTAATCCCGAGTATCTCTCCAAATAGCAGGGAATAGGCTTCGGTGGCATAACCCTTATATAGATTTATAAAAAGTACTCCTAGTCCTAACATAAACGCTAGCACCGTTCCTATTTGAACATCCCGTGATGATGCTTTACGGCCCAAGGCTGCCATAGCCAGTCCACCACCGGAAGTGAATGCCAGCAGTCCAATTATTGGATTTAAGCCTAGTAGTACCGCACCGGCTGCGCCAGCAAACCCAACGTGCGACAGTGCGTGGGCCGCAAAAGACAGTCGTCGCATAACCACAAAATAACCCACAATCCCAGCGACAATAGCTACGATCGTCCCGGCTTCAAAGGCATGCCTCATAAAATCGTATTGCCACATTGACTGAAGATCCGTCCAAAGGTTAAAGCTGAAACCACTACTATATAGGCCAAAAATATGATTAATCATCATGGTGCATAGCCTCATCGATGCCCAGCACCGCCAATCTCCCCCTGGAGTCACGGAGTACTTCTACGGGAGCGTTATAAAGAGCCGACAGCGCCTTGGTGGTAATTATCTGATTAGGCTTGCCGCTCGCCAGCTTACCGTTGGCAATATATATTATCCTGTCAACCACTGGCAGGAGAGGATTGATGTCGTGGGCGATAAGAATTACGGCGATATTTTGCCTTTTAACCACTTGCTTCACTAGAGTTATAAGTTGGATCTCTCTTTTAATGTCTAGGTTGGCTAGCGGTTCATCAAGAAGTAGTAGATCAGGCTTAGAGACTAGAGCTTGCGCTAAAAATACTCTTTGCAGCTCACCGCCAGACAATTCATTTAAGGGTCGCTCGGCTAATTCTTGACCGTCGACTATTTTTAGAGCCTGCAGAGCTTCTTTAGACTCATTTCTAGCACGCTTGGCAGATAAATTCATGCCCCATTTGTTACCAGAGATACCCAGCTTGACGTACTCGATTGCCTGAATCTTCGAGTCAGCATCGACGATTCGGCGCTGGGGAACGTAGCCAATTCGGAAATTTCCTCGCTCAGCAGGCTTACCAAATATTAAAAGCTTACCGGCAGTTGGCTTAGATAGACCGAGCAGTATCCTAAAAAGAGTGGTCTTGCCAGCACCATTAGGCCCGAGTAGGCCTATAAATTCACCTTTTTTAACACTAAAATTAGCGTCTTTCCAAACGCTTTTTGATTGATAACCAGCGGTCAGGTTAGTAGCCAGAAGGATATCAGACGACTCATTGTCCACTTTATTGTCCAAGGGCGTTGGCATTTAAGGCATTTTCCAAATTTATTAACTCGGAATTCATCCAATCTTGGAAGGTTGTATCGGGTGGTTGGATGGTTTCGGTGACGCCGACTACCGGAATGTTCTGTTCGGCAGCAATAACCTTCATACTAGTTGTTAGCGGGGTAACTGTCTGTTCGTTATAAACCAACGCTTTAACTTGGCCGCTCTGAAGCTGCTGCTGAAATTGGACCACGCTACTGGCCGGCGGATCATTGCCCTCAGCCACAGCCTCGGTAAAAGCTAACGGTGAGACTAGATTTAGTCCGGCGGCGTTGGCTAGATACGCGAAGATATCTTCGGTAGCCGCCACTTTTACGCCGCCAAATTGTTTTTTAATACTAGCTATCCGGTTTTGATAGCCCGACAGTGAACCTTGGAGATTCTTATATTGCTGCTTGAAATAACTAGCGTTACTTGGTTCCAAACTTATTAAAGTTTTCTCCATTTGAGCAATGACCTTATTTACGTAGCTAGGGTTATACCAAAAATGGGGGTTATCGCCTTCTTTTTTGCCCAGTAGATTGGCTACGATCAGGACTCTGCGGTTACTATTTGGGCTGGCGCTAATCAATTTATTGCCCCAAGTGTCGTAACCGGCACCGTTTAGGATGACGTAGTTGGCCGTAGCAACATCCCGAGCATCGGTAGCATTGGATTCATATTCGTGAGGATCGGCATTAGGATCAGAAACAACGCTCGTAACATGAACCTTTGAGCCGCCTATTTGGGATACCAGGCTACCCCAAGAATTCTCCCCCGCAACAACCTGCAAAGTAGTGTCACTGGTAGCTTTTTTCGGATGGGACGCAAATATGCCAACAACTACCAAAACAATAAGAATAAATGCACTCGCTATAACGACTTTTCTTTTACTGGAGACGTCTTTCATATCAAGTATCATATATCTAGACAATTAATATTTGCAAATTAGTTGCAATTAATATAATATTTGCAACATGACTACAAGTGTAGAAAAGTTTGAGGATCTTCTTAAGAGAAATGGTTTTAGTATAACTAGGCAGCGTCTACTTATTTTCGACTTGCTAACAGGGGCAGAACCGATCTCGATGAACGAACTTATTAAATATGCCGGTGAAAAACTAGACAAGGTCAGTGTTTATCGCACAGTAGCCGCTTTTGAAAAAATTGGCATTGTGCAAAGACTTAACACCGGATGGAAGTACAAAATTGAATTAACAGATAAATTTAATGACCATCATCATCATTTAACATGTGTTAAGTGTCACAAAATCATTAGTATTAATGCCCACGATCTAGAAAATTTCATCGAGCAAGTATCTAAGCTGAATGATTTTAAACCTAGCGAGCATCAGGTTGAAATCCAGGGCTTTTGTAAACAATGTAGCCAACTCTAGGCAAAAATCGTCGGAACTTTTTCCCATTTGCTTAAGCACACATCGATCACAAATAAGCCAGTTTCCCGAACATTAGCAGGGATCATGTTGTTTGGCAGTTTTGCTAGTTCTTCGCTGTTAAGCAACCGAATATCCTGAGACTCGTCTTTATTTACCGGGAATTTAGGGGTTTGGTTGGTCACAAAGCCGTAAGCGGTGTCCGTGTGGCTATGAATCTCGCTAAAACTATGGCTAATTTGAGTTACCGGGTAGGGATGGAGTATTCCGGCGGTAAGATTGGTTATCCTAACTAGTGGTTGGAGAATTTGGAGTTGCCTAATATCGTAGCCGGCCTCCTCCCTAAGCTCATGAACTATAGCATTCCAGGGCGTTTCATCGAGTTCGATATGGCCGCCAAATTGCAACAACTTATCCAGTTTTTTATGAAGATGTAACATTAATTTTGGTTCATCACCGTCCAGCCTAACGATATAGGCGCTAACGGTGTGATCGTATTGTCCGGGTTTAGTGTGTATGTGTGCCATCAAACTAAATTATAGTCTTAAGATCTAAATAAGTTTATAGGCTAACAAAATTCGGTTATAGTTAATGATTAATGAGACATATTTGGCGGATTATCCGGTTTACTGGTAGTTTGTGGCGTTATTATTTGGCAATTTCCGGGTTCACTATACTGCTGGCCGCTATGAGCCAGATCGTTCCGATAATCACCAAGGCGGCGATTGATCTAATAACCGGCACCGATGCCCTGCATAAACATCCGGATATAGCTTTAATAGCATTCTATGCCTTCTTAATATTTCTTACTGATATCGGTACAACAATCTTCAGTAACCTCGGCGGCTACTTAGGCGATATGATGTCAGCCAAATTAACCCTGATACTTAGCGAAAAATATTATCAGCACTTACTTAAACTCTCCCAAAGTTACTTTGATACTGAGCTTACCGGTAAAATTATTAACCGCATGAACCGTGGTATTACCCAGATCGGCGACTTTCTCCAAACGCTCAGCAATAACTTCCTACAGTTTCTTTTTAGCACCATCTTTACTCTTTTGATTGTCGCTTATTACTCTTGGCCAGTGGCTTTAATGCTACTAGCAATTTACCCAGTATTTTTCTGGCTGACCGGCAAAACCAGCGTTAAATGGCAAAAATACCAGGCGAGGATTAACAAAAACACTGACATCGCTATTGGACGATTTACTGAAACTATTGGGCAAATCAAAGTCGTTAAAAGCTTCATTCAAGAGACTTCCGAACTATTGTTTTTCGGTAATTATTACAAAAAGGTTATCAAAATCACCAGACCTCAGAGCAAATATTGGCATAAACAGGACAATTTTAGGCGATTCGTACTAGCAATAATATTTTTTGCTGTATTTATGTTTATCTTTATCGAAGCCGCCAGAGGAGTCTACAACATTGGAACGATGGTGCTATTAATCCAATACGCCGCTCTTATCAGGATCCCGATATTCAGCATTAGCTTCCTGGTCGATCAAACTCAACGAGCGATTTCTAACAGCAAGGACTACTTTGAAGTTATGGATATTGAACCGGAAATTACCGATTCTGTGGATGCTAAAACATTGGAGGTCAAAAAAGGCGAGGTTATCTTTAATGACGTCGATTTCGCCTATGATGATCAAAATGTCCTAAATAAACTCAGCTTTACGTTAAAACCCGATACAAAGACGGCGCTGGTGGGAGAAAGCGGAGAAGGTAAGACGACTATTACTAATCTACTGATGCGACTATATGAACCAGGCAGCGGGCAAATTACCATTGACGGGCAAAATATAGCTAAAGTCAGCCAAAAGTCATTGCGGCTAGGAATCGGAGTTGTTTTTCAGGAACCAGCACTTTTCTCTGGAACCGTCAGAGAAAATATCGCCTATTCTAATATCGATGCTAAAGAGGACGACGTCGTTGCAGCCGCAAGAGCAGCAAACGCCGATGAATTTATTTCAAAATTCGAAAAGGGTTACGATACCGAGATTGGCGAACGCGGCCTGAAGCTAAGCGGCGGCCAAAAGCAGCGTATCGCCATCGCTAGAGCACTGCTTAAAAACGCTCCGATATTAATTTTAGACGAAGCAACCAGTAGTTTAGACAGCAAAAGCGAGCACCTTGTGCATGAAGCGCTGGAAAGATTGATGAAAAATAGAACCACGCTTATCATCGCTCATCGACTAAGCACTATTAAAAACGTTGATACGATAATAACTATCAGCGGCGGCAAGGTTCAAGAAGTCGGTACGCCAAGCGAACTAGCCGAAAGCGGCGGTATTTACGCCCAGCTACTAAAACTCCAGCAAACAAGCTCAGAAGCCACTAAGAAAAAGCTTAAAACTTACGATATCTCTGACTAAAAGTTGCCGATATTGATAAGTTATTAATAAAAACAGCCTCCGCCCCCAACGCGACATGCAAAATAAATATACCCATGAAAATGGGATACAGCCCGTATCCGTGTGGCACTAACTGACCAAAGAAAAAAATGATGTTTTTACAAGCAGCGATCGGTATAGCGGCCGGCATTTTTTAACTGACGAACGGTACACTAAAAACTTGTGGATAAGTGGATGGTTTAAGCCCTCCAGACCATTGACATGAATTATTGTCAAGCGTATTGTGTAGTCATAAACTAAGGAGGGTTTATATGCCAGTCAATACTAACAATAGTGGATGGGCTGGGTGGGGATATTTTGGAGGATTGCTGATGGCAGTCCTGGGAATCGCGCAAGGGGTTCTCGGTGTTTCAGAGCTTGGACAAAAGAAGCTCTTTTTTGTATTCACCGATAAATTAGTGTCAAACAACTTTTTTACTACATGGGGTTGGATTGACTTAGTAGTCGGCGCTTTACTATTAATCGCCGGGTTCTCAGCGCTGCACGGCAGCACAATGGCAAAGACGATAGGTTCTTTCTTTGCCGGACTAGCGGTACTAGCAAATCTAATATTTTTGCCAGTTTACCCGCTGTGGTCGGTGCTTTCTGTAGCGGTGGCCGTACTTATTATGTACAGCCTAGCAGTTCGAAGCCCTAGCGAATAAAAATACTAAAAATAAAACATTTAAAAAGAGACTCTGGCCCAGGGTCTCTTTTTAGTTTGCGCTTTATGTAGCTTCATTGTGATAAATGTCACTTATACTAGAAAGTTTACAGCTGTGGAAAAATATTGACAACTATGTTTAATCCGATCATTATAAACTTATTAAACAATTTAAAGGAGCAAGTGACATGAGCACAACAGCTGTCACCAAAGATCTTTGGGGGGCATGGTTAATGCGCGGTTTCATAACGTTAGTATTTGGTATCGCAGCGGTATTTTGGCCAGGCTTAACCCTGTTAGTACTAATTTATCTCTTCGGAGCATTTGTACTAGTTAGCGGAGTAGTGACCGTCTTAGATGGAGTACTTGATATTGAGTCAGGCAAGAGTTGGTTTTTAAGCGCTCTTCTGGGCGTATTTGAACTAGGGGTAGGCGTCTACTTGCTCCGTCATCCAACAGTGTCATTCAAGGCACTTATAGTGCTAATCGGCTTCGTAATACTAGCCCGCGGATTAATCGAGCTAGTTAGGGCCTTCTTAGATAACGAAAAGGCTAGCCGGATGGCTTTAATGGTTTTTGGAGGCCTTCTTGGAGTAGCCGTCGGCATCATTATGTTCTTCCAGAAAGTATCAGGCGGAGTTGACTTCGTTTGGCTACTTGGAGGTTATGCGATGATCGTCGGGACACTGCAGGTTGCCCGAGCCGTACAAGCTAGACATAGCTTAGATTCATAAGAAAACGCTAAAAAGAATTAAACCCCTCCTTTGGTTAAGACCAGAGGAGGGGTTTTTGGTTACTTCAAGTTCAGCATGTCATAAGTGTGAGCGTGATAGAGTAGATAATATGAATACTAGGTTCGACGAAGTTTTTCGAGTTAGTATTATCCTAAAAGGCCTAGACTCGCTGCTCGAGGTTATTGGCGGTATAGCGCTTCTACTCATAAGCCCGACGTCCCTAAATAGCTGGGCTCACGACATCGCTCGCTGGCCGCTTATTAAAAGCCACGCTTCAATTTCGAGTCACATTATTCACGGCGTGCATAGCTTATCACTAGCTACTACGTTCGGCGCCATTTATCTTTTGGCTCACGGACTAATAAAAGTCGGGCTGGTGATAGCCCTGCTTTACAACAAGCTATGGGCCTATCCGGCCTTTATTGCCGTAGTAATCATTTTTATCATTTATCAGATATACAGCCTGACTCGGCACTTAACTTTTGGGATGAGTTTTCTAACGGTATTTGACACCTTTGTAGTAGTGCTTACCTGGATGGAGTGGCAAAAACAACTGGCGCTTAAAAAAGATATCGAACAAAGTGATATAAAACCATGAATAACCTAGGTAATCTAAAAAAACTTTGGGGCAACAAATCGTTTCAAAAAGGCTTGATCGGCGGAGTCATGCTCCTGACAGTTGGCGGCTTTACTTATTTCTTTGTTAAGCATCCCCAGTACCTGCACTCGCTCAAACATATTTCTATATATACGCTGCTGTATCTACTTGGCTTATACGCCCTGGTGCAGCTAGTCTTAGTTGCCGTGTCGCACTTCACGCTTAAATTGTGCGATAAAAATATATCGTTACTGGAAAATTTCTTGCTGATGAATTACTCAACACTGGTTAATTTCTTCGGACCGCTTCAAAGCGGGCCCGGGTTTAGGGCGGTTTACCTAAAATCCAAACACGGGGTAAGGATCCGTGATTACACTCTAGCATCGCTTATATACTACGGAATGTTTGCGCTGATTAGCGCAGTTTTTTTGGGTATGGGAGGATTAAAATTGTGGCAGACGATTATCCTAGTTATCGGCATCATGGTGGTCTTCGGGGTAGGGATTTCCTGGTACAAGAAACGCGACAAAGCCCCTAACCAAGATTCTAAGTTACGTATCAGCGCATCAGCGCTAACCGGTCTATTTATTTTCACGCTACTTCAGCTAATCCTAATCAGTATTATCTACTATATTGAGCTTAAGACCGTTAATAATGGTGTCAGCTTCAAGCACGCTCTTATTTATAGCGGGGCTGCCAATTTCGCCTTATTTGTATCACTAACTCCAGGAGCAATTGGCTTTAGAGAATCGTTTTTGCTGCTGTCTAGACGGCTGCACCATATATCAACCTCGGTTATATTAGCGGCCAGCATAATTGACCGTGGCGTCTTCCTGGTATTTCTAGGAATATTATTCATCTTTATTGTCATTTTTCATGTCGGCAAGAGATTAAAGGTAACGACCAGCAAACAAGAAAAACCTTTGGTCCCAGCCTCAGATGTCCCACAAAATTGATATATTTAACTGAATATTTTATAGTGTCTCCTATGAATCACGAGACGCCTCAGGCACAGCAAAGTCCGTGGGTACCAGAAGTAATAGAAGGCGAAAGTCCATATTTAGGCGAAGTCAGAGCTGTTGCCAAAAAACTATGGGGAGAGGGCATCGATGCAAGACTACTCACTATCGGTATTGTCCTAGGCCGAGATGTTTTCCTGGATGAGGTTATTAATAGCAGAGAGTTATGCTTCGCTCTGAGCGTTGATGATCCAGACGAGGCCTTTAGCTGTTTATTAGATTATGGGTCCGGTGATGGTCGCCGCGAAAAGCCCGACCTAAGAATAGTAAGCTAGCTAGCGGTAGGCTTAAATATTTGGTCCGCTCAAGTGTCTATAGTTTGAGGTCTTATAGATATCACCGGTCGTTTAGCCCTAATGATGATTACGACGGGCATCTATTGCCATATCAATAGTCGCTAGGGTAAACCCGGTAGCTGCGATCACCACTCCGCCTATTGCGGCAACCTCATTACTGAATGCAGCTGCAAAATACTCCATAACGAGCGTGTACACCATAGTCCTATAAAGAAGACCACGCGGGAGATACTCGTCCGATGTGGTGTTATTTTGTTCTGGAGAATGATTACTAAGCTCAGATCCAGCCATAACTTATTATTAAACAGCACTCGCCACTGAATGCAAGCACTTGTCCTGGTCCAATACATCGAGGACGCTTCTTAACTTGTAATTCTGGTCTTGTATTCATTGGGAGTCAAGTAATTGAGTGCCTGGTGAGGACGGTAGTTGTGGTACTTAATTAACCACTGGTTAATTAGCTG
>DATKHB010000002.1:0-30564 GCA_035510455.1 Saccharimonadales bacterium (SeqCode)
ACCTAGACTTCAGAGTTACCAACCAACATTTGCAAGCTAAATTAAACAGCTACCTAGAGTTCTACAACACTAAAAGAGTACACTTAAGTCTGCAGTACAGGACACCCCACCAAATGTTGCAAAGCTCCTGAGTTCTATACGTTATTTCGTTATTTTGTTTATGTTTATTCAGCGGGGTTAACTTTTTGATAGATTTTATACCAGTTATCCAGACTCAAGGTTTGGGGTCGAGCAGAGATTGGGATCTGTAACTTCTCTAAGACTTCACCTAGATCCCGTTTGTCTATTCTTAGACCAGCGCTAAGACTGTTTAGGAGTGTCTTGCGTCGCTGGCTAAATCCAGCTTTAACTGTCCTAAAAAAGGCACTCGGATCAACGTCCGGGAATATTGGCTGAGAATGATAGTCAAGAATAATAACTTGGGAGTCAACTTTGGGTGGAGGATTGAAGGCTTTAGCGAGCACAACCGGTCCAAGTCTCGCTTTACAATAAAACTGAACGCTGACGCTTAGTAATGACATCTTGCCGGGCGGAGCAGCGACTCTCTCAGCGACCTCTTTTTGAACCAAAATAACCGCTTTAGAGAAGTGGTTTTCGGCCTCACACAACAACCTCAGCAGATTACTCGTTAGATAATAGGGTATATTGGCGACTACCTTATAAGATGGAGGCAAATCGCTTAAGTTAAATTTTAGTATGTCTTGATTATGAATCGTGAGGTTTGGGGCCAGCTGATTGTCGCGCAGCTTGTCCGCTAAGTCTTTGTCTAGTTCAACAGCGATTACTGTCTTAGACTGCTTGACAAGCTTGGCGGTCATATTGCCCAGTCCGGACCCAATCTCTAGCACGTTGTCTATCTTATTTAACTCGGCAAGTTTGACTATATCTTCTATGGTCGCGTCGTCGGTTAGCCAATGCTGCCCAAGAGTTTTTTTATTTTCCATCAAGTTACCAGTTACCGTAGGCTTGCCAATGATCATAAGCCGCCTCCCAGCTTCCGTATCGGCTGTTAGCGTAGTACGTTGCCCACTTTAGCTGTGTAACAGGATTAGTCTCCCAGTCTGATCCAAAAGATGCCATCTTTTCGCCGGGCGTTGCTTGCCCTAAGCCGTACCCGATTTCTTCGCTTAATATGTACGCAGAAGGCGCATAACCCGGGCAGTACCCTATATCTCCCTGAACTTTAGTCGGGCACCATCCCGATTCATTACTAACTATGTAGTTCACGTAAGCATAGTCCGAGCTACTTATGCCAGCTTCAGCCATTACGGCTTCCTTGTCAGCTGGGATTTGAACAGCTTGACCCTCCGCCACTATTTCCGGGACCGGAGGCTGTGTAACAACTGTTTGAATTAGACTTTGGCTAACTTCTACACCATTAACATAGTTAAGTTGGTATGTGAGGACTTCCTGACCAGAGCTTCCCTGTTGTCTAACAGCACTCGTGCCAAAGCTTAAACTGTCGTCTTGGATGGTAGTAATAGGGGTGGCTATGGTCTGTTGGACATTTTCGATCTTAGTGCCTTGATGTATGAGAAAAATCTGAAGATCCGGAGTTATAGGGGTGCTGATGCCTGGCTGCACGCTATCGCCGGTGCCAAGTTTAATATCTTCTTGGCTAAGCAATTGACCAATTGTTGTAGCATGAGTCCTTAAGTTAGTCGGTGTGCCGTAGAGATTTAAATAGACCGGTGTAGCCGGGTCGATGATTACCTGATTATCGACACTGTTAGCAACCGCAAAGTTAGCAACCGGCCGAGATGATATGTAATCTTGAGGGTAGACCGTTATACCGGCCTGTTGGGCGATACTTCGTGGTGTTGATGCGGCGCTAAATGTATAGGTAATTTGACTGCCATCAATAATTTCTACCGGCACCGCCCGATAAATATTAACTCTAAGCTCGTCCTGAGTTATAGGCGTACTAGCACTTGGTTCGACAACATCTCCCGGATTAAGTTTTAGATTGATCTTGGCCAAAAGAGCACCGATGGTCGGTTCTCGCGTCGGTACAAGTTCCTGGTGGCCGTTATTGGAAATGATAACTATATATGAACTAATCGGCTTGAAGGCTGGGCTGCCGCCATTCAGCAACAGGAAAACAGCCGTGCTTAAGACAGCTAGCGACAAAAACGTAATTATCGGTAACACTATTGGGTGCACCTTTAAACCTTTGATAGCTGCTGCTTTAGCTTCACGCTCAGCTTTATAAAGCTTATGAAACTGTCTAAGTTTTTTCTGCATATTAAAAACGATCAAATACCAAAATCATTACAGTCTAATTATCAGATTCCGAGACAGGTTTTATTGTACCAAAATGACCACTTTCTTTCCAGGTCCGTAGGCCAGTAAGAACATCGATGCCAGCAACTTTGTTATCTAGTTTTTCGATGTTTAGCCAATCAGCAGAAGTTATTTCAGGCCGTCCCGCTTTTAGCGTTTCCAGTGTTGGCGAAATATAGAAAAAATAATGAATGCTGGTGGTAATCCCATGAGAAGTAATTTTCTCTACAGATAAAAACTTAAGGTCACCAGGCGATAAATTAAGTTTTGTTTCTTCCTTTAGTTCCCTAGCGGCACTAACTTCCGGTAGTTCGCCTTTATGAATACCGCCGCCTGGCAAAGACCATTTACCGTCACCCAGCCAGGCTCTGACAACAGCTATTTTTTGATCGTGGACTACGATAACTCTGGTTCGGTGAGATTCATTTAGGTATAAAAAGAGCAAAGGCCGCACCATCCAGTAAGCAACTACGCCCAAACCAAGTTGCGAGCGTCTCATAATCGCTCCAAAGGAGCAAAAGTAATATTTAGTTTCTTACTGCCTTTGCCCTTGAAATAAACCACTGCCGTGTCACCGTCCATTTCCACTACCTTGCCAACCCCAAAAATTTGATGTCTGACGGTGTCACCTTCGTTAAGTTCAACATTGTACTGTGGTTCGTCGTTATATAGCTGCGATTCTGAAAAGCTATCAGATACCTGCGAAAATGTCTCAAGACCATATGGCTGCGAAGTGCCTGAGTCATTGATACCGACATCGCGATCAGTAATTTCCGACAGGAACCGGCTGGGCGGGTTATGCTGCAACCCACCGTAGAGCAACCGGCTGGTAGCATGTAACATATATAGTTCCTCGCGAGCACGTGTCATACCTACGTAGCACAGTCGCCTTTCCTCTTCCATCTCAGATTGATCATAAAAAGCTCTTGAGTGAGGGAAGATCGACTCCTCCATGCCGCTTAAAAACACTACCGGGAATTCCAGGCCTTTAGCGGCGTGCAGTGTCATTAGAGTTACAGCATTGCCATCCAGGTTAGCCTGATCGATATCACTAACCAAAGAAACTTCCTCGAGGAATTCACTAAGGCCAACATCGTGGTAAGCCTTTGCTACACCCAACAGTTCTTTGACGTTTTCCTGTCTTGACTCTCCCTGGGCAGTACCGTCGTTAAGAAAATCTAAATATTTAATTCGACGTAACAGCGAATCTATAATGCCAGCTGGTGGAGTGTTTTCAGATAATCTTCTAATGTTCTCTAGTTGATCATAAAGTTCACTTAACCCAGCTTTAGCTTTGGGAGTAAGGGTTTGACACTCTTCAATTTTTGTCATCGCCTCAGAAAGAGAGTAGCCGCTAGATTCTGCCCATTCATAAAATCTTTCTAGTGATTTTTGACCTATCCCCCTGGTCGGCACGTTCACAACCCGTTCAAAACTTATCCGGTCATTTGGCTGATATATAAGTCTAAGGTAGGCTACGACATCTTTTACTTCTTTTCGATCATAAAATCGTTGTCCGCCGACGATCCGATAGGGAACCCCGTAGTGGATGAAGGTCTCTTCCAGCGACCGGCTCTGAGCATTAGTACGGTACAAAATTGCAAAGTCCCGGTAAGCTCTTTGGCCACTGCTGACTGAGTTATTGATTTTTTGAAAGATAAAATCACCTTCGGCTCGTTCATTAGACAACTGGATAACCTGCACGGGCAGGCCATCGGCTTCAGCAGTCCAAAGCTTTTTATCTGATCGCTGAGTATTTTTGACGATTACGGTCTGAGCAGCATTAAGAATATGCTTGGTGCTGCGGTAATTTTGTTCTAGCTTAATAACCGCGCAGTCTGGGTAGTCTTTTTCAAAATTTAGTATATTACGAAAATCTGACCCTCTGAAGCCATAGATCGATTGCCAATCGTCTCCACAGACTGCAACATTTTTTTGAATATTTGTCAATAATCTAATCAGCTTGTACTGCGCTGAGTTAGTGTCTTGGTACTCATCGATCATGATGTAGCGAAATTGATTTTGCCACTTTTGTCTGATTTCTAGGTTTTGTTCGAGCATACTAACTGTCCGATTAATGAGATCATCAAAGTCTAGTGCCGAGGCATCATGGAGATTTTTTTCATATAAAGGAAACACCTTGGAAATGGTCTTCTGTAGGGAGTCCCCAGCAAACTTACTGTAGTCGGCTGGCGTAAGCATTTCGTTTTTAGCGCTGCTAATGAGGCTGGCTATAATTTTTGGTGGAAAAGTTTTCTCATCAATAAATAATTGTTTAGATGATTGCTTAACGGCACTTAGTCTGTCTGACTCATCGAATATAACAAAATTTGTCGGGATGCCTATTTTTTGACCGTCCTGTCGCAAGATCCGGACACAGATGGAGTGGAAGGTGCCAATATATGGCATAAAACTTCGGCTATGGTGATCTTGACCAAGAAGACGGGCAACTCTTTGTCTGATTTCATTAGCCGCTTTATTCGTGAAGGTGACCGCAAGAATGTTATAGGGCGTGGCTATCTTGCTGCCAACAAGATAGGCGATCCGGTGAGTCAAGGTTTTGGTTTTGCCCGACCCGGCACCAGCCAAAATAAGCAGAGGCCCCTCAATCGTTTTAACCGCGCGGCATTGTTCTGAATTCAGCCCAATTAATAAATCGTCTAACACCTTACTATTCTAACAGACAAGGGCTTGTTAGCCCGGTGAGCTTATTAATATACAATGCGTAAATAAATTACTATGCCTATTATTGTCATTGAGATGATAATTACGGACATTATTGCCACCAAGAGCACTCGACTAATTTTAGGCCGGCGGAGATCATGATTAACAATGGTTGGCTGAGTGGGACCCTGCGTTTCTGAGGCAACGATCAGATTTGGACTAGTTTCAGTCAGCGGTGGGTTAGTCAGCTGAGAGGAAAGATTGTCAGGTTCTATAGACTCTTCAGGTTGTTTCTGAGCATTGAGCATCGGGTCTGGCTGTTGGGGTGACGAATCAGGGATGACTGGGCGTCCGGTCGGCGTAGCTGGAGTATTTCCTGGAGGAGTAATATCAAATACTTTGGGGTTGCCGTTAGTCGGTTTTTGACTATCCATTATCTTGGTTTTTTAGTCCCTCGTGGTGAGCACGATCAGCGGCTTGAACAAGTTCACCAAATTTACGCGAGCTGAGACTCTCATGCCCAACCAGGGCTCCATCACAACCCTTGATGGTTAAGTAACCGTATATCGAGTGTTCGTCGACGCTGCCGCCGTATAGTATCCGCACTTCAGTGGCCGCTTTCTGACCATATAGGTCAGCAATTTGAGACCTTAGATAAGCTATTGTTGACTCTATTTCAGTAGGCTTTGGTATTTCACCTTCAAATGTGCTTATAGCCCACGTTGGTTCATAGGCAATTACTACCTTTTCAATATCTTTACTGGTTACATCCGATAGGGCAGTCGTTAGCTCATCATGCAAAACCCGTTTGGTTTCTCCGGCTTCACGTTCGTGCTTAGTGTCTCCTATGCAGATTATTGGCACTATATCATTACGAATAGCTGCCGCCACTTTTTTGGTAACTGAGTCGAGAGTTTCATTAAAGTATATCCGTCTTTCAGAATGACCAATTATACAGTAGTGAGCCAGCTCCCTTAACATCGCAAAACTAACTTCGCCGGTATAAGCTCCTTCGTCTACATAAAAGGCGTTCTGGGCCGCTAGCCTAAACTTGCGCCGGTCTATTTGAAGGCTTAACGGCTGAAGGGTCATGAGACTCGGCGCTAGCACAACTTCAAGGTTGCGATAAATCTTTATAGACTGACTTAATTCGTGCACTAAATGACTGGCCTCTTTGGCGTTTAAATGCATTTTCCAATTTGCGACGATTAGAGTCTTGCGCATAATCTGTATTGTATATCCCCTACTTCACTTTATCCATCAAAGCTTCAATTCCTGGCAGCTTTCGTCCCGCCATTAGTTCCAGGCTAGCTCCGCCGCCGGTAGATACATGATCAAATGAATCTGTCAGCTTTCGCTGTTCTATGTAACCGACGGTATCTCCGCCGCCGACCAAGCTAAACGGCCGATGGCCAAACTGTCCCAGCATTGCTTCCATGATGAGTTCTGTCCCGTGAGCGTAAGGCCCCACTGGGCCATGCAGGCTATTAGTCTCGGTAACTCCCATTGTCCCATTCCAGACAACCGTTTTTGATAACTGAACAGCCCCAGCAATAAATGCTCCGGTGAAAGGACCGATGTCTAAAATCATTTCGTCGTCGGCTATTTGACGACTGGAGCTAGGAGGTGATTTAGGATAGTTTTCGATATCAGCCACAACGTCAGCTGTCCAATCGACAATTCTAGTTACGCTCATGGTATCGATTTTTTTTGCAACAACTCCGTCTTGAGGAATATAAAAGACGAATTGCTGCTTAGCAGTTTTAGCCCTTGTTCTTTTCAAGATTTCTTTAGCTAATCCTAAATCGTCTTTGTCTACCAGGCTTTTAGCAACATCAATGCCACTGGCGGCTAAGAAGGTATTAGCCATCGCTCCGCCGATCGCCACCATGTCGGCAAGATCTATAAATCTATTAAGAATGTCTATTTTGTCAGCGATCTTAGCTCCGCCGATAATGGCAATCAGCGGGTGTTTAGGATCGTGCATGACACTTTCGATCGTAGTAATTTCTTTTTCTAGCAATAAACCGGCAACACTTGGCAGAAGCTTAGTGATAGCGTCGGTGCTGGCATGCGCCCGGTGAATCACCCCAAATGCATCCTGCACGAAAACATCAGCCAGACTAGCTAGTTTGGCGGCAAAACTATTATCGTTTTCTTCCTCTTCCGGATAAAAACGTAGGTTTTCGAGCATGAGAATTTGCCCCGACCTAAGGCTTTTAGCAGCCTTCTCAACTTTTGGGCCAATACAATCATCAATAAATTCTACGGGTCTTTTCAGTTCTTTGGATAAGTATTTTGCAACGGGCGCCAATGACAATGATGGCGCTTTTTTGCCGTCTGGGCGACCTAAATGCGAGCAGATGATTACTTTGGCTTTACGCTCCAGTAGATATTGAACCGTCGGCAGGGACTCCATTATGCGATAACCATCGCTAATATGACCCTTCTCATCAATCGGCACATTGTAATCAGCACGCAACAAAACTCGCTTACCAGTCAGATCAATGTCTCGAATTGTTTTTATTCCATCCACCCAATTAACCCTTACGTTTATTCTAGCACGCGAATCTTGATTGTATCAGTGGTTCCTACTACTCCTGGGTAGCGTCCGCTAGCCATTATCACAACGTCGCCTTTATGGAGGACATGATTCTCCCTAAGCCAAGTCGTTAGTCTCATGGCTGCTTGACGATTGGCTGGCCTTATATAGCTTTTAACTCCGTAAACGATTGCTAGTTGGTGAGCTGTTCGCAAACTGCTGGTCACGGCGATCAGAGGAATTTTGGAACGTCTGGCGGCAATTTGTTGAGCCGTGGCGCCAGACAAAGTCTCGGCCACTATAGCCTGAGCATTAATGTCTTCGGCCAATGATATGACACCTCTACTAATAGCTCCCTGGTCGGTGCGTTCAATCGGTTCAGTAAAGACTACTTTTAGAGGAGCGTTAGTCTCGGTGTAGCGAATCACGCGTTTCATGATCTTGACCGAATCAATTGGATAGCGACCATTGGCTGTTTCATCGCTTAGCATCAAACAATCAGCCCCAATTAAAACTGAAGTGGCAACATCTGAGACCTCGGCTCGGGTAGGTTCAGGAGCTTCTGTCATGCTAGCTAGTAACTGTGTGGCTACGATTGTCGGTTTGGCATATTTTAGTCCTAGACCAATTATTTGGCGCTGGACTGTCGGGACTGATTCCTGTTCGGTTTCAATCGCTAAGTCACCACGAGCAATCATCACAGCATCAGAAGACTGGACAATCGCTTCAAGGTTATCAACCGCTGCCTTAGTTTCAATTTTGGCTATTATCTTGGCATCACTGCCAACGTTCTTTAAGATCCGCTTTAAGTTATCAATGTCTTGAACGTCTTGAACAAAACTCAGCGCCACATAATCCACATCATGAGTTGATCCGAAGACGATGTCCTTGCGATCTTTATCGGTAATAATATCGCCGCTCAGATCGGTATCGGGCAGGTTTATTCCTTTGCGCTTTATTAGAATCCCGTTATTTTCAGCCTCGGCATATAATACTCCATCTTTAACGGCCGTGATGTGAGTTCGGATTTTACCATCAAAAAGATATAGTCGGTCTCCTCTTTTTACTTTTTTACTAAGATCGTACTGAATGGGTATCGGCCCCCCTGCTTGATAGACGATCTGGTAGGCAAATCTCAGGGTCTCTCCTCGTTTAACGTTAATTATGCCGTCGAAGTCGCCCAATCTAATCTTCGGTCCCTGAAGATCTTGGATGATTGCCACTGGTTTGCTGTATTCTTTGGAAGCTTTGCGGATCCAACTTATTTGTCTCTCACGTTCCTCATAATCTCCGTGACTGAAATTCAATCTCAATCCATTAGCTCCAGTTTTAATTAGAGCTAGAATACTTTCATAACTGTCAGTTGCTGGCCCTAAAGTTGCAATAATTTTAGTACGCTTAAAAGCTTTTAGGGGTACATTCGGCGCAAGGTCAGTTAAACTATTCAAGTTTCTTTTATCCCACATTTTAGATATTGTTGTCAGGTTTAGTATATCTTGATGTAACGATAAACTCTAGACGCAAAACCTCAATAACCCGGTGTTAATCGAATCTAGATTAATATCGGTTTAAAAATCAATGCTGGAACTATTTAGTTCTATCTTTTTTAGGCTTTTTAACTTCTTTTCGCCCTTTGTCCTTAGACATATATCTAACCCCTCTATAACTGCTAATGTATAAACTAATAATAATAAATAATATGTTGGTGCGCAAATATCGGTTAGTCTACAACGCTCTAATGATTGATCTTACTAACAGATAAATGGATGAGCAACTATAATCGACTATCTAGTTCCCCGTACTGGTTGAGCCAGTAGATTCAAGATCCACCGGTCCAACCATAACTATTCTATCTATACTGGGCCGATATATTATAGCTAGCTGATTCTTTTCATATATCAAGACCTTATCGCCATCCTTAGCGTCCTTAAAGAAGGGCGAAGTTAGTTTGCTTTCATCGGTCACTGTAGCTAACGCTGGCACTTCGTTGGTTGGAAGCAAGTAATGCTTGGAGACCTCTGCTTCGACAACTCTTAACTCAGCTGCCCCGCTTAAAGAATCGTTGTTATTATTTTTAAAAATTAAAATTGAGCCGATTGAAATACCCGCCACTATTACGACAAGGATAATTGCAAAAAGTATCGGGTGAATCCTTCTTAATCGTCTTACCGCTTTTCTGACATATCTGTACTTGGATCTAGACGGTTTCACCCGGACAATATCAAAGCTTTTAAGTTTTTGCACCGCTTTAGCCATAACTAGTTGTCGCTTTGCAGATACCAACTATTGAAACTAAGTATAGCAGCAGCAGCCGTGGCATGATTTGATATATAAAAATCCGGTGCTAGGAAAGTTGTAGCGCCGGGTATATTTGTGGTTATCGAGTTAGTAACCTGCGCTCCTGAAGATTCATCGGTTAAACGGTACGTAATTGTTGAGCCGTCTGGCGGGCAGTATATCATTAGTTCATATAGGTCAGTATTATTTACCGGAAAGCTTGAGCCTAAGCTAGTTACGGTCGGAGCAGAGCCAGTAACGTTATTGATCCAGTTCCAGTCTCCGGTACTAGCATCAATTGCCAGACCTAACTTACCGGGCGTTGTGTTTGTGGTTGGGTCTACGCTAGTGGGCGTAGCCACAGAGTCGGCCAAGCCAACGAAGACATAGTTACCTGTTTGTAGAGTATTCATACCAAACCGAATTTCATAAAACCATCCGCCATAACCGGCCGCATTACCGCGCCAAACCTGAAGGACGTCTTGGTGTTGATAGGTTACCGTGCCAGCAGTTGTCCCGGTGCTGTAGTTCTCATCCCTAACCGAAGTTAAAAGATTGGTGCTGGCAGGCACGGGAGCCGTACAAGTGCCGCCGCCAGCAGAGATCGAGCCAAAGCCAGTAGTGCCAGTGCTGCAGTTTGCGGTACCGTTAGGTTCAGCATAAGAGACGCGGTTAAAGCCTAGCCCGGGTTGAACCGCAAGGTTCCCGTCGGTTGAATTCATCATTTCAAGTATAGTATCGCCAGCGACACTTTTCGCATAAAGCTTCAATTCGCTAGCCGCCGGTGCTGATGGATCGCTTTGAGCGGCCAACTGGATACCTCCCGATTGGATATCTACGCCTATGTTCCATCCGGTGTTGACATATATAGCCTCGGCGGTGCCGGTGCCGGCGCTAGTCGGTCCGTCTAATTTAAGCCCGTACTCGCTTACCCCGCTCACCGGACCAGTTGTGTTGGCAACGATATGCACACCGTCCCATGTGCCGCCGCTAGTACCGCCGGGGGTAAAGTCAATACGAAGCCCACTCGATTCAACTGCCGCACTCCCGCCCACGTAAGTTACGTGAAGCCCATTGGCATTTGCGGTGGTATCTGCTTGGCCTGAATTAGAAATACTTACTATGTCAGCTGTCGGCGCAGCCGAAGCCGATATAGCAACCGTGCCATTGGCAGTTGTGCTGATGGTCGAACCGGCATTATAGGCTTGTTGAAGAGAAACCGACCCACCACAACTGCCAAAAGCCAATAGACCAGGCGTGGATGATCCGGATCGTAAACACTGGCTAGCTGTCGGCCCAACAGAAGGTAAGGTGAGGCTATAGCCGGTAGTTAAGGCTGAGGTCGGGGTAGTAATAGTTATGGTTTGGGTGTTATTACTATTATCAAATACTAGGCTACCACTAATTTGGCTACTTGTACCAAGTATTAAGTTATTACCACTCGTGTCAACGGTCAAAACGGCATACGAGCTCGGACTGGCATTCAATATTGTAAATGCCGTAGATGAGTTACTGGAATTTTGAAAGACTGCCGCTCCACTGCTGCTGAGGCTTTCAACGGTTTCGTTATTGGTAATTAGGTTTAGAGCATTGTTATCATAAGCGCCGATGCTTACCGCGCTACCCAGGCTATCGCCGCCACTGACTATAACCGTCCCGGTATTGTTGGGTATGGTTATGGTGTTGGTGCCGGTTGGTGCAGCAAATTGCAACGTACTTGAGTTGGCTCCGCTATTAGCCACCAATTGGGTGGCAGTAAAGGCGTAGGGAGTGGACGTTAAAAGTATATACGGGCTCATTACTCCGTCGCCACCACAGTTAGTCTGGAAATTACCAGCTGGTGTACAAGAGGTGGTGCTCCCAATTTGAAGCGAAAGATATAAAGGATTAGTCCCCCACGGTACACTTGCACCAAAAGCTGTTACCGCTCCTAGATTAACCTGAAATGTACCACTTTTAAATACAACTCCCTGGCTAGCGCTGACTAGTTCATCCTCGGTCCATACGCTTGTACACCCCGAACCAGTATTGTTGGTACAACCAGTATAAATATGAAACTCCATGTTATATGTCGCGTCAGGAATATTGGTACCGGCCGAAGTGTTAACTATCTTGCCCTCAAAACTAAGCTCTGGGTTTATACCGGTTGCTGCCAAGGTGTGACCAGTAAATAAAGCGAACGAACAAAGAGCAACGCCAATAACCGCAAATAGCACGAAAACAGGTCTTTGTTTTTTCCACATAATACTATCGTTATAATATCAGATTAGCACAAGAGGTTCAAAACGCTTAAGTAATTTTGATTTTGATAGTGCGGTGTTCTTTGGTTACCGGGATAGGGTTTAACTTCCTGATTACAAATATAGCGAGTGCTAATAAGCCAACAATAATCAGTATGACAATCTGTTCATCAATGAAGACAAACTTTTTAACATATGTCGTGACAATCGCCGACGAATCCGCCTGATAAATGATGTTTATATGATAATTACCCGGTAGGTTGAAATTATGTTCATAATTAAGTTTAACGATAAAAAGTCCGCTGGTAGCGGGCAAGACTAGACCGGAGTCGATATTAATTATACCTCGGGCTATTTCATGATTGGAGGAGTTGGTAACCGTAACTAAACCAACGGGAGCCGTTTGAGTATTACCGTTATTAGTAAATACTAAATCAACACTACTGGGCATATGCAGTGTAAATGAATTTATCGGCGGGTTATCTAGTTTGACAGATTGGATACCACCTCCATATGTGGTTAAGAAAACTAGCATTGAGATATCTTCGTTAGAGCTTATTTGGTTCTTCTTGCTTGACGCTATGGTTGGTACGACCTTAAAAACGACCGCCCCATAATGACCGCCGGGGGCAAGACTGGTGACATTAGCGATACTTATCGGAATAGTCTGAATGCCTCCGGCTGATAAGGCAAACTGCGTAACACCGGGCTTTAGCCACTCAGCAAGCCCATGTGAATTATTGGGCTGAGTGCTGCTTCTCAAAAACTCTACACCACCAGTGTTATTGAGTGCGGTAAAGTCAGTGGTTGAGATGGTTATTACTTCTGGATTTTTGGTGTTATTGGTAACTGTCGCAGAAAAAGACGCGCTCGCCTGACCTTTTAAAAGACTGATCTGCTCAATCGCCGGAGTTAGAGTCAGGCCGTTGACGCTAACCTTTGCAGCTAAAACGTGTGCCGGCAAAACTGATATAGCTAGACTTGCAAGGAGTAAACTAAGGCCTAGTTTCTTCATTTTTTTCGTACCTTTCTAATCCGCCTTAGAACGCTCCGCCCGACTGACCAGAATCCGAGACCAAGCAAAACTAATACTAAGAACGCCACGATCATAAGTTTCCACGGTAGTACCCAAAAAGAGACTACCCCAGTTAGCGGCACAACAAATGTCCCATTGTTATAAGTCAGCGTTACCTGAGCATAATACTCCCCGAAACGAAATTTATTAGTGTCGGCAAAATTCCACACTAGCTGCTGAATCGGCTTGCCTTGCTTGTTATTAACTACTTGGCCATCAACTTTTTTATCCTCAAAAACCGGAAATCCATTTGACCAGGTGGCTGTAAAAATACGGTGAGAATCTGGCAAAATATTTGCTCTCCCGGGGTTAACGGTCAGCGTATCGATAGTATTAGTTAGATTACTATTCTTGCTAATAAATATATTGCCCGTTGGAGCTAGATAGATGTTACCAGCATTATGAATGTTGACTGTAAATGTTGCTGGCAAATATTCATAGATATGCTTGCTGACAGAAAAACTAGCTATTTGAACTTGGCGACTTTCATTGGCTGACCCGGTGTCAACCAGCACCAAGACAGCGTTTGATCCTTTGATAACATTTGTTAGCTTTCCTAGCTTCGGAGTTGCAGTATTGGGATGAAAAATAACCGCGTAGTAGTAGCCTAGGGACGCTGATGCTGGTAAATTAATCTTCATTTGAACCGATGCCCAGACGCCCGGTTGAGCCACGAAAGATGAAGGCGAAAAATGGACCCAACCAGTTGAGGGATCGTTGGCTGGTGCTTTATAAATCGATGCTTCGCCAGTATTGCCGTAGGCACCGAATATTTGAAGCTGCATGTTAATTGTAAGCGGCTCGGTATCGTTGTCCATCACCTGCAAAGTTTTCGTCAGACTGCTGCCCGGTTTGACTTGTAAATCAAGCGATACCGGCGAGGTTGTCAGGCTAGTAGGTTGCCCGGCGGCTAAGACCTGTTTGGCCGAAAGAATATCTGCTGCCAAAAAGAGCAATAAGCAAAAAACAACTACAAGAGTAACTCTCCTCCTAGCACCTATCATATCTATAACTATACAGTCTAAAAGCTACCAGCACCAATGATCGTAATAGTATCAGTGTAATCTGTAGCTGGAGGGGTAGATGCTGAGATATCCGCAAGTTCGTTGATCGGTATAGCTTGACTCGCAGTTGGAGAAGCGCTAGTAGCGATCTCTGAGTAGGCAGAGCTACTTAAACTCCCGCCATAATTATGCGAACCTGAAGCATACTGATAATCAGTTGTGTAGTCAGTGGTTACCCCAAGAGCATAATCAGCAGAGCCAACATCACCACCAGCGCCCATATTTACGTTACTACCCGAAGCCACGCTAGGGATGTTGGCCGATGCTTGCGTGGAATGCAGACCAGCATTAGTATCCTCAGCCCACAAGAACCAACCGCTAAGAGCATTGGTAGCAACGGTAGCAGTGACACCCGGGGAAGCCGTTACGGCCGTAGCTGATAAGTTAGTGGCAAAATTATCAGTCGCATTGTTTAGTGTCAGGGTAAAGGTTGCCGCAACGGTACCAGTAACTGTATAGCTGTTTGGCGTTCCTGTAGAGGTCAAAACGTCAAAGGCATCGGTCTGGCTATCGGATCCGACAGTAAGTCCTACTGAAATAACCTGGGCCGATGAAGGATTAGTAACGGTTGTGGCCTTACTCAGTATGGCACAATAGTTAGTAGTTGCTGACAACGCTGTAACACCGCTGATTGTGTCTATGTTGCCGGATTCTGCTGCAGTTAGCGTTCCGAGCGCTGCAGTTGCGCTTGGGAAATAAGTTGTACAGCCAGTACTTGTAGCGGTTAAAGAGGTAGTGGCTATAGTCCCACCGTCAGTAACAAAGGTTCCAAGGTTTACCGCGATCGTAGTAGCTCCGGAGCCGACAGTCGTGAAGTCAATGGCTAATTCGTTGTTAGCACTGGCAATCATCGGAGCGCCACTACCGGCAATTTCCATAACTGTTGAATGGTTTAGCGTAGCGGCAAAAGTTTTAGGTAAAAAAGCAAAATTAGCAAGTAAAAGCGCTGCTACAACAATCAGCGACTGGGTTGTTCTTAATCTGAATACAAACTTTTTCATTTTTAGACTTCGCATTTAAGCTTAACAATAATATCTCTAGATATCAATGTCAACCACCCTACTTATCCACAGATCAGAAACTGGCCGAAGCTAGAAATGTCAGTACTTCTGTGTAATCACTAGCGGCTGGCGCACTATCAAGAGCCTTGACCTGGACATCGGCATTAGCGGTGCCGCCAGTAATAGATGCTGAAGAAGTAAATATCGGAGCATAGGTGGTTGATTCAGCTCCAATATTATTACCACTTCCGTTAAAGGGGTTAGATATAATAAACGGTCCGCCAGATGTCTCAGAGGCGCTAGATCCTTGGACTCCAAAGCCCTGGGTGGCTGTAGCTAAATTACCCGTATAAGCCGGTATAGTATAGCTGAAGCTCGAGCTATAAAAACCTGAGTTTTGACCAGCAACATATATAGTCCCGCCGGAAGCTGCACTAGTCCCAAAAGTAAAAGAAAAATTAGAACTCGTAATTATTGTGTTGGGTAAAAAAGTACCAAGGCTAGAAGAGTTTGGTGACAAAGAAAAGATTATGGCCGTGCTAACGGTGGAGGCGCTAGCATAAGCTCCGTATTCAGTATTGGTGAACAGCCCTTGTTGAGCAGAAACCTCAACCTCATAAGTCACACCGGAACTTAGTCCGGTAATATCAAAACCGCTGCCGCTCCCCCAAGTTGAATAGCTTTGAAAGACTGGTGAAGTGCTGAGCGCATCACTGGCTTGGACATAATTAGTTGTGACGAAGTTGTTGGTCGACACTGCTATAGCATAAGTCGCGTCAGACGGATCGGTCCCTGTATTAATAATGCATCCCAACATATTGGTGTAAGTGCCCCCACCATTGCTAAGTGTCGGAGCTGGTGGGACGGTTATTTGTTCGGTTTGGATTTCTCCATTGCCGGCAGTATACGTACCACTAGCAGCCGAGTTGTTGGATTGCTCTCCGAGAGTTGCTTGGGCACTATAGGTGCCCGAAGTCGCAGTGTTTGTCCCGCCGGGACCAATACTATAGCTATTGAGTGAGTCAGTGCCACTTGCGGAAAAAGCAGCAAAAATTAAAGTACTGATACCAAGAGACAACCAACCCAGTCTAATCATTGTGTCTCTATTTTAGAGTCATAATCACGCTTAAGCAACCTTATCTACAACCAGCGCCAGGAATTAAGTACCATACTAAAGGTTGTCTGCAGGGGAGCGACACCGCTACTGTCATCACCGGTTAATGACACAGTTGCGATATAGTCACCGTGGACGAGATAGGCCACCTTACTAAACTCACCGGCTAATAAGTCGGTCATGACAGGAATTGTCTGTCCATTAGCCACCACACTACTTAGGGTGTACTCCTTGGGATTTTGCTCACGGATAACGTATGACCCGAATCCATCTAAGCCACCAATAGTTACCTTTGTGATATCAATACCTAACTGCCAGCTTTCAACGTCGTGTGCGAAGAAAACATATTCTTCAACTATCGATCCATACGGCTTCTGGGGCGGATTTAGAGTAAGCCCTTTAGGATACCGAAAACTTACATACCTCCCTGTTTTTAACACTGGAGTCAGTGCAATATCATAAGTCCCTGGGCTGGAAGTAGATTTACCGGCAACCAGCTTAGCGGTCACTGGTTGATTAATTGCTGTCGATATAACCCTACCAACCAATACGATGAAACTACCCCAGACCACTAAATTCAGTAAAAAAATCAGACGTTTTTTCTTCACGTTTATATTATGGCATCAATGCTACGATGTGACCACGAAACGAGTCGAACAAACTTATGTTATTAAGTTATCCTTTTTTATAAAGTTCAGCAAGCTTTCGTTGATCCAGAAATTATAAACCAATGGAGAGGCAGGCCATGCTAAAATGAATGGCCAAAAGAGCGTATAAATTTAGTTTATTAGACGATGAGACTACCGTTAAATTAATACATAATTAATATGCCCGACGTTGACGCTTACTAGATCAACAGCGGTTGGAAAAACTACGATTTAGGACCAGTAAAAACGTTTCTTGGGAAATCAACTGACCTAGGCGCCTACACCAGCTGTCGGGTCAAATTCGACCTTTTCACTCTTCTTTTGGCGAATAAGAAAAACGGCAAACAAAAATGCCAGAACAGCAAAGCCAACGCCGGCATAGAAGGCATAGTGGAAACCGTTAACCTGGGCGTGAAGATTAGCATTCTGCTGATAGGCATGACTGGCTAGATACTTGGCGGTTTCGGAAGTTGCGATGCCAGATAATATAGCCAGCCCCAGCGAGCCACCTATTTGCTGGGCAGTATTTAAAAGCCCCGAGGCCAGACCAGATTCGCGATGTGGGACACCAGTGGTTGCTGCAACCGTTATCGATACGAATACAGCACCTAGTCCCATTGACATCAAGATTAATCCTGGGAGAACATCGTGCACATAACTGCCGTCAACCCTGACGTGCGTCAGATAAAAAAGCCCAGCCGCCATAAATAATGGAGCAACCACTAAAGGCTTTTTATAACCAACCTTGCCTATTACTCTGGACATCATGATGGCTATAAAGCCAATAATAAAAGTTATAGGCAGGAAACTCACTCCGGCGCGAACCGGAGAGTAATGTAGGACATCTTGGACATATAAGGTTATGAAGAAAAACATTGAATATAGACTAGCGGTAATCGGCAACTGTGTAAGATTAGCGGCGGCAATATTCTTTATCTTAAAAAACTTCAATGGCAGCAGGGGGTGTTTGGTGTACGTTTCGTTAATTAGAAATGCTATTAATAGGGCAACACTCGAGCCGAGCAGTTCGATAGTATGCGTTGCTGTCCAGCCGTACGAAGGAGCCTTAGTCAAACCATAAACTAGCAGCATCAATCCTCCGGTAGCAAAAACCGCACCAGGAAGATCAAGCTGACTGTGATCAAGCTCAGCTTTACTCTCTTTGATATACACAGTAGTTGCAATGACCACCAAGATTCCTACCGGAACGTTTACGAAGAAATTCCAGCGCCAGCTAAAATATTGAGTTAAGAGTCCGCCTAGTAGAACGCCGAAAGCTGCACCACCGGCGGCAATTCCACCCCATACGCTCAGGGCTTTATTGCGTTCCTTGCCCTCTTTAAAGGTAGTTAAAACAATCGACAGGGCCGCCGGAGACATAAAGGCTGCTGCCAGCCCCTGGATTGCTCTGGTAATTTCTATCATCGTACTGGTTTGAGCAAGGCCGGTCATTAGCGAAGCAGCCGAAAATACAGTAACACCAGCGATAAACATTTTGCGCCGGCCAAAAAGATCAGCCGCTCGGCCGCCAAGTAATAAAAATCCACCGAAAGCTAACGTATATGCTGTAACTATCCACTGAAGATTGCTTTCGCTGGTGAAGTGAAGGCTACGAAAAATTGAAGGCAAAGCAATGTTGACTATCGATACATCTAGTACCACCATAAACTGAGCGAGCGCCATAATTGTCAAAATAATATTTTTATGTGTTGGTTTAGTTCGAGCCATCTATTACTCCATTATAAATTACTAAATAATTACTATACAGAAGTCTGCTTAGTATACAAAGTATATTATAGCAAAACTTCGGGAAGGTCTTTGGACACCAAAGGTTAGCTACCGCTTGATTCTTTTCTCTTCTAGCCAATCGGGTGTTTGGATGAATGTGATTTCATCCCAGCTATCAATTTCTTCTTCTGTTAGATCAAAATAGGATTGGTAGGCAATCTCCACACTCCCATGTAACGCCTGGTTCCAATCCAAACCAAGCTTTGCGGCGGTCTCTTTAATGGATTTTTCTGACCGACCTTCTAGCTCTACATAAGTAGGGATCCACGGCCATGTATCTATTTCAACTTCCACGCCGTCAAGTGTCCAGCTCTCACGTTTTGTGACATGGTAAGATTTTACTTCCATACCAATACTTTCCAGAAACCCACAAGTATCGTCAAAACTACCAACGGTTACACTAGCTTCTTTAGTCCCCTGAATGGTTCGGTCGTTTAATTGTTTGTAGGACAGGGTAATTTTATCACCCTCATCTCTAACACGCACCCAGCCATTTACTCGCTGTAATCTGGAATCCTCAAAATCAAAATTCTTACGTTTCATTAGCCTTTCCGGATTAACTAGCCCGGCGTTTAAAGATTTCATCTTTGCTCTGAATTTACCGGGATCTACGTTTAAGAATTTTGCCTCAATTTCAGTTTTCATTATTGATTAATAATAACAAAGGCAGATATTGTTACTTAACTTTAGCTAGGTCTCCATTTAGCAGTATGGGATTGACTGATTGTATTTCATCGACAATGTAGCTTTGATTTGGTATCGGGTTTAGTAAAAATATCTTCTTATTGACGTAACTAGCGAAAATTATTTCAGCAAATGTATTGGCCCCAATGTAGTTTTTGATGTTCCGTTTTGTATAATTGGCCACTAGGATCGCATTTGAACCTTTAATTTTGTCCATATGTTTACTTATTAAACCAAGCCCTCTCTTAGCGGCGACTCGGGCACTCCCGTCCTTCGCCCAGTAATCAACACCGTCAACTTTTATTGGCATATAAACTACATGGCCAAGGTCTTTTAATCTTCTTTCTAGGTCTAGAAGTTCATCGTGGAATTTTAGCGAAGCGCAAATTGTAATTTTCATTGTTTTACCTTCCGTTCACGCAATCTTGTTGTTGAAAAATATTATCATATCCCTTAAAGAAGCTGCTTGGTTTTAAGACAATGGAAGCTCAAATTCTGCATCAATCTCCCTAGCTTGCATTCTGACATACCAGTCTATCGTAGGTTGGTCTAAGGTAGGGCTTTTTTTCTGCGTATAATTTTTCTCAATGAGCAGTTCTTTAACCTCTTCAAGCCCAAGCATTTTTATGGAGAAAGCTATAAAACGTCCGTCTGGCAAACTGTGAAGAATGTGGTCGTACTCTCCTTCTTCAAGGAAGAAAGTTCTTAAAACGGTATCGCCCCATGTCAAACTAAACGTTTCCTCGCCAAGATCAAATTCAACCGTGGGACCGGTGTACTCTGGACCACTGGCTACAGGTGACACACTTTCTGGTATGGCTGTCATTAAGAAAATTATATATTATATTTCAAAATTATTAATTAATTCTGCCTGTGTCTAGGCCTTAAAAGCCAATCCAATTAAGTATCCAACAATAGCTGCGCCCATACCAATGATAACCATCTGGAGCGCACTCTTAAATGGCTTACCCAGAGTCATGTTTGCTTTGTATACACCGATTCCCGCTAGAACAACTACCGATAATATAAGTGCAGCTACTAAAGCTCCATGAACTGATAAGAAGAAGAAAGGGATAAGCGGAAGGAACGCACCACTAAGGGTGGCTATACCTACAGTAGCTGTATATGAATAAACATCGCGTTTTACTACTGGTAGGAGATTAAGTTCTTCTCTCATCATGGTATCAATCCATAATTCATGGTCTGACGTAATGTGATTAACAATGTCATCAAGCAGCTTGCCGCTAAAACCTTTGGCGGCATATATATCAACAATTTCTTGCCGTTCCGTATCAGGTACTTCCTTTATTTCTTTGACTTCTTGTTTTCTTTCAGCAGCATAGTGGTCGTGGTCAGCCATTTTAGAGGTGTAGGCAACAGCTGCCATAGACAATGTTTCAGCAAAGATGGTAGCTAAACCACCGGCAATAATGATGCGAGAGGATTTAGTGGCAGCAGCTAGACCGAGTAATAGGCCGAGAATACTAACAAGACCGTCTTGTCCTCCGAGTATGATGTCAGATAGCTGATTACCTTTTTTATGTTGTTCAGGCATAGATTGAATTTAATGTTTTACTTCTTTTTTTATATATTCCAATATTTCACCCTGGTTCTTTAGTTCAGTCATTTGTTCCTCCTGTAGATTAGCAAGATATGTGAGTGTTTTGTGGTCAGTTTCGGCCTTTGCCTCTTGTTGGCCCTGAATCACATTTTGACCAACCATAATGATAGGCAGCAAAACGAGTTGTAGGAAGTTCTGTGAAATCCAAGCAATGAGAGTAATTAAACTTGCTTCAATAATCCATTTTGGGAAGTCGTGTCTGAGACTTGGCGAGACTAATACTAAAATAGCTGGAAGTGACATGAGTGAAAGAACAGCAAAGAGATAAGCGCTCCACATTGAACCGACGCCATTTGTTATTTTCAGGGCAAGAGCCGTGTTGAATTTTGTAACAAACTTTTCTTCTTTTTTTAATAATTCTTTTGGATGAATAACATTATTGTTTGGGCGTAGTTTATCCATGCGCTTATCATACCAAAAGACCATAAGAGAATCGAACCAATAGCTTCTTAGAAAGACTTAGCAATAAATAAACCTTTGTAGAATATACAAAGGTCAAGACGCTTGTGATGAGCCACAAGGAGTCTGTTTTGAAATACTCAGATGATACGAGGTTTTAGCATTAACTCAACTAATTATTAGTTAGCGTCTCTCCGCAAGAAAAGAAGCCAGCCAATAGCCCACCCTATAACTATATACACAAGAGCTACCAAAGCCGAGCGATCTGCCGAAATCATACCCGGCCCCGTTCTTAAAATACCATTATTAAGTACCGCAGTTAATGCTGTAAACGGTAGGTATTGCTGTTGATTCATATTTAAAAGTAGGCCTATGAGTGGCTCGATAGTGAGTGGCAGTAGTATTAAGGCCGATACCGCCGCAACTATATTGCGGAAGAACAGCGATAATAAGACCCCAATCATTGCATAGGCCCACCCAAAGAATAGTACTCGCCAGAAGAATTCACGATAATAGAATACTTGGTTTACTAATGTAATATGATGGACGTGGAGGCCGAGCAGTGCTAAGCTCGGGGCCAATACTTCTAGAAAAAGCGAGAACACAACCGAAAATCCAGTTATTGCAATAATCTTAGCTAATAGAGTTTTATTACGACTATTTGAGTTACTAAGGGTGTACATAATGGTGTTATATCGGTATTCATGAGCCATAAACAACACGGCAATTAATGCACTAAATAAAACCGGTGCAGCTATACCGCCCGCTCTCGCTACTTCTTGCATCAGAAAATGAGGATTATTTGGGCCCGCTAACGAACCACTATTCATTCCGCCCTTAAAACCTATGACGTAAAAATCGTAAAATAATATGTAAACCAGGGCCAAACCTAGAAGAATATAGGTAGAACGCACACTAAACAATTTTCTAAATTCTGATTTTATACTGGCAATCATGACTTTTTACCTTTTGGGTTATGGGCTTGAAATTCTTCTTTGCCCTCAGTTAATTCC
This sequence comes from Saccharimonadales bacterium (SeqCode), assembly GCA_035510455.1. GTDB lineage: Bacteria > Patescibacteriota > Saccharimonadia > Saccharimonadales > UBA4665 > DATKGL01. The sequence continues at coordinate 22,413 of DATKHB010000002.1, forward strand.
AGAAATACATCTTCGAGTGAAGCATTACGAGTTGTTAGTTCTAAAATCGTCAAGTTAGCACTACGGGCAAGTTTGCCGACTTCATCTGTTTTGACACCGCTGACCTCCAAGCCTCCATCGGCAGAAACGGCAGTAAAAGATTTTTCTTTAAGGATGGTTTGTAGTTTTGTAAGATTGTCAGAACGAACAAAAACGCTTGATTTTGTGTTATTGGAAATCAAGTTTTTAATGGACGTACTGGCTATCAACTTACCCCTACCGATTACTATGACATTATCCGCCATTTGTGACATTTCACTAAGTAAATGACTAGATACAAACACCGTATTTCCATTGTCGGCATATGATTTTAGAAACTCACGCAGCCATACAATACCTTCTGGGTCTAAGCCGTTTGCCGGTTCGTCCAGTAGTAAGTATTTTGGTTTGGATAGAATAGCCGCAGCTATACCTAAGCGTTGGCTCATACCTAAACTGAATTTACCCGGTGGCTTTCTGCCAACATCTTTTAAGCCAACGATATCTAGTACCTCATCAACTCTAGACAATGGGACGCTACCGGCAGTGGCTAGAATTTTTAGGTGATTTTTAGCTGTTCGTGTTGGATGAAAAGCCTTTGCTTCAAGTAATATGCCCACCATTTTAGATGGTTGTGGATATTCATGTAATCTTTTGCCGTCAAAGCTGGTCGTTCCGGCGCCGTTATCTAAACCCAGCATTAATCGCATAGTAGTGGATTTACCTGCGCCGTTTGGACCAAGAAACCCAGTGACCTTCCCGGTCTCAACCTCAAACGAAATATCATCGACGGCTGTTGTTTTCCGGAAACGTTTGCTTAGATGAGAAGCTTTTATCATCTAGTTATATTAGCACAGCCCCACAGAGAAGCGAACACATATTAACAGACATAAAGATGTGTCAATCCACAAAGCGCTATAGCCAGTAAAGACACTCCTATTAACTTAATCTATGTGGTCAATGCGTTACAAACGAGCTGGTGGATAGTTCCTTCCGCAAGCTCCATAGGTCTTGCTCCGCCTATTTCGGCAGCAAATTGATCAAGAATACGTTCATGTTCTTCAATGACCCTTTCCGGTTCTAAACCACTAAAAATACTACCTTCTCGTTCGAGTGTTAATGTTGTCATAATGATATCCTCTGTTTTTAATTTTATACCTGCAATCAATTATACAACCTATTAGCAATAGCTGTTTGGTTAAGCACACTGAGCTTATAACTAAAGATGTCTTTTGGCAGAACCAGCATATTATTAAAAGAAAGGATAAAGAGTACCTGCTAGGACTTAAACACAAGACTGCTAATGATATCTACCCTCTCAGACGCTTCGTATTATGCGTAAACTGTAAACTGCCAATGACTGCTTGTGCGCCAAGTGATAGCCCTCGTTACTTTTGTAGCAGGAAGCCTTGTAGAGGAACTGGTTCAATAATGACAAGTGTAGCCCACGATAAGTTCATTGAGCTGTTACGTTTTATTGAGCCAACCCAAGAAACGGTTAATAAAATGAAGGCAGTTATAAAGGAGCAGTCAGTCAAAGAACTAACCAACTTAAATCAGGAAGTAGCTGATGTGAGGGTAAAACTGAGCAATTTAACTGATATTCGGGCTAACGCTATTAAGCAATTTATAAGTGGCAAAATTAGCGAAGATGATGAGAAAGAAGTGCTGGACAACATTGATACTGAAAGGCTGGACTTAAAACAGCAATTAAGTGGGCTAGAACAAGAGCAAACACTTAGTGAAGCTGGTATTGACTACGCCCTCAACTTTATGACTAACGTAGCCAAACAATGGTTAGACGCAGACCTAGAGCTTAAACAAAAGATACAAAACGTCATCTTCCCACAGGGCTTTATACTGGACATTAAACAAGGCAACTTTATAAGTCCCCAACTTAGTCCGCTTTACAGCTTAATCAGCAGCGATAATACCCTCTTACAAGCCAATAATTCAGTTTTGGTGACCCCACTACACTCGAATTGGAAGGTTATTTGCTCTGAGATACTCAGGTGGTGTGAGGTATTAAACAGTATACAGTGGCTAATAACTATCAGCCATAGCGCAAATAGGGCTTAAAGTATATGTGGGCTGATAATTCGGGTAAGGTTGCTTTAGCACAGGGCCGGATTTGCTTTATTGATTCCTGCCTAACCTATCAGAATAACTTGTAACAAATGCAGGGCAACGATTCTTTTGAAGCTTTCGATGTCGAACTCGAAGCGTAATTAGAGGACTGATTTTATCAGTTTGTCGTAGAACTAACTTTATAGCAATAGTTGCCTGCCGGGTGATCGTACGTATTGACACTGTTAGAGTAGTTATTCTCCGCAGTACTGGAAGAATATGGACTTCCACCGTCACTACTACTTGACTTCTTATAGTTTACGCACAGTTCATAGTAGTAAGTGGTTGTCGGTTGTGTAGTATCATTTGATGACAAAGTGGTAGAGGGTTTAATGTTGGGAGTATATTGTACTAGGTTATCGGTCACAAGTTTTTGCGCATCACCGCTAAGACCAATGCTGTTTAAGCTAGTAGGCAAATTATTATTAGTGCTTGCATAATTATCAATACTTGATTGAATGGTCGAGAGATTGCTGTCGATGAGACTGTCGTTACGAGTAAGGCGCGCATTAGCAGCTGGTCCAACTATACCAAGAACTGAAAAGATTCCAACAACAACAATCATAGCTCCGATAAAGAAACGATGAAACCACTTTAGTTTTGATGAAATATTAAGGGTTCGAAGAAAAACAGCTGCATACAAAAGAGTAATTATCATGGCACTACATAAAGCAACGTGGGTATAGTTCGAAGTTGAACTACTAGTGAAGAGTTGAACTAGGCAGACCACTATGGTAATAAGAGCTCCTATACCAAAAAGTGCGAATATCACAGCGTGGATAACCATAACTATTGAGGCGGCTCCAGTTTTCTTCTCTGGCTCTTGTTTTGAATAGAAAAAATCACAGACAACAGATATGGGCAATAGAACTAAAGTTGCTGCTATGGTATAAGGCATAAAATTGCCGTCATTTGCACCAGCGATGAAGTTTGCTAGCACAGTTGCCGTTAAGACCGACATAGCAAGCACTGTCCAACCCCAAAAGGCGTAAGTAAGCCATTGAAGAACTATTAGACCCGGACTACTCGTGTTAGGAGGAGCTGACTGATTTGGAGCTTGCAGAGGCTGATAACCAGCGTTAGGGGCTTGGAATGCAGGGTTTTGTTGAGGGTTTTGTTGAGGGGCACTTTGAGGCGATATGCTACCAGCATCGCTAGAGTCTAGTGGACTCGTAGGTAATTGTTGAGGTTGGTTATCCATTTTGTTTTATTCTTTGTTTACGACTTCATGTTTAGAATATCATAAGCGTTTTAATATCAACAGCAAATTTAAGGAGAATGGTACGAATATTGCAATAAGCATAAGCTGAATGGTGACCCTAGGCCACTCGATTTATAAAGTTTTAGCTAATGAAATTATTAGATGGAACCAGCCTTAGACCCTGGTTCCAGTTCAAACCAAATTATCTTAACTATTGTGCTGGAATCGACTGGGACTTTGTAATACTTAGTATATTCAGCATACATTTCATCATTACTATTATATTTTTCATGTCCTTGTTTGTCGTTTTCAGTAAAGTCTCCGAACCGCTTTTCGATTACTTTTGTAATTTTAGCTTTTGCAAATGGCTTATTTGTTATGAGTACTCGAAGCTCTATGTCATCACCAACTGTTAAATCTTTGTCATCAAATAAACGCCAAGTAGAGTCTTTCTCACCAGAAACAACAAGTGGAACTAAATAATCGCGAAACTTTAGGACTTTCATATATAAATAGTATCAAAGAGCAAAAAGAGAATCGAACTATTTTACAGATAGGGATTGATAACAACTCTTTGGAGAGCCAACTTTATAATAAATTCTTATCTGTAACTTTCCTATGGTGACCCTACGACCATCGATTTATAAGACAATCGTTAGCGAAATTATTAGATGGAATCATATTATTAGTGGTAACACTCTATTAGACTTAGCATAGATATACAACTAAGATAATACATAAATGCCTAAAGTTCATATGCTAAAAACAGTAAAGCTATTTAAGCCTAGTAAAGTTAAGTTAGCCTATTTACTTATTGCTTGTGGCCTTATCTTAGCTATCATAGCCATCGTGTTATCAATTCACCATAATCGCACTGAGCCCAAACCTCCACCAGGGGCGTTAACTTCCAAGTCAGCCCCCACTAGTGTTAAGCCCACGAGGCAAGCAACAGTCAGTTACAGTGTGCCGGCTCTTAATCCTAAATATATAGCTATCCCAGCTATAGGTATTAGTAATACTGATGTATTGAAATTAGGATTACTGAGTAACGGGGCTATAAATGTACCGGATAATATCTATCAGACAGGTTGGTATGACGGTAGTAGTCTACCAGGTCATAGTGGTGCTATGTTTATCTATGGTCATGTTTCTAGTTGGACGGCTGATGGTATCTTCTATAACTTAAAGAAACTGGTACCAGGAGATATAATGACTATTACTACAGGAAACAACACTGTCTATACTTACCGAGTCATAAAGTCCGCCGTCTATCCATATACTAGTGTTCCGATGAATACCGTATTAGCTCCAGTGAGTGACAGCACACCAGGACTAAACTTGATGACTTGCACGGGAACAGTCATTAAAGGTACTAGTGAGTTTAATGAGAGACTAGTGGTATATACCAGCTTAGTGAAAAGTTAGAAAAGGCTACCACTTAGGTAGTTATCGTGCGTTGGCTTGATGCCTTACTTGCTTCGTTCTATAGAGTAACGCAACGCCACCAGCTATTGATGCGAGAGCTATTGAGGTAAGCCCAAGAATTACGGGGTTAGAGAAATTATTAGGAGTACCATAACCCGTATCAGGAGTCTTAGCGGGAGCCTTACTAGAACTACTGGATGAATTGTTTGAGCTACTGCTGCCACTATTATTTGAAGGTGGAGCTAATGCAGGGTCATTAGCTGTCCAGATATCGCCACCGTAATCTACTGCCGCCAAGTATTGGCCACTAGAACTGGAGGTAATAGAGTACCAGTACTGTCCACTCATATTGACGTTACCGGTTGTGACGTTAGTCCAACTGGTACCACCGTCAGTTGAGGTCCAGATATCACCACTATCCACTACTGCCGCCAAGTATTGCCCCGTGGAAGATGAAGTGATGGACTGCCAGTACTGTCCACTCATATTGACGTTACCGGTTGTGACGTTAGTCCAACTGGTACCACCGTCAGTTGAGGTCCAGATATCGCCACCATTTGCTACTGCCGCCAAGTATTGGCCACTAGAACTGGAGGTAATCGAGAACCAGTACTGATAAGCAGTACTGGTATTACCACTAAGTTGTGAGTCGTCGGTCCAACTGGTACCACCGTCAGTTGAGGTCCAGATGCCACCACCGTAATCTACTGCCGATAGGTCGGTTCCGCTGGACGAGGAAGTGATGGACTGCCAGTACTGTCCACTCATATTGACGTTACCGGTTGTGACGTTAGTCCAACTGGTACCACCGTCAGTTGAGGTCCAGATATCGCCACCATTTGCTACTGCCGATAGCTCCTGGCCATTAGATGAGGAGGTTATGGAAGTCCATAGTTGGCCCTGAGTACCACTATTGCCAATGAGCAGTGAATCATCAGTCCAGTTAGTACCACCGTCAGTTGAGGTCCAGATATCGCCACCATAATCTACTGCCGCTAGGTCGGTTCCGCTGGACGAGGAAGTGATAGACTGCCAATTATGTCCAGCCGTGGTACTGTCATCGGTCCAGGTATAGCCAGAAGCAGCCATGGCGTTAGGAGCTATTATGAGGCTAGTAAATAGAGCAGCGATTACTAAGAAGGCTAGTTTTGTTTGCCAAGTACGTAGTCTGAACCTCATACACTTTTGTTTCCCTTGTTCACATTATATAGATGTGCTTATGGCTAAAGTATACAAGCTTAAAGCACGTATTCAAATTCAGGCATACTAGTTTCTATTTTTTATTAAGTAATCAAAAGCAGGTTATATACAGAACTCGTTATATGGTGACCCCACTACACTCGAATTGGAAAATTATTTGCTCTGAAATACTCAGGTGGTACGAGGTATTGACTGGTATATAATTGCCTTACTTATTTCCTGCATCGCCATAAATTGGCAAGTCCCCACCACATGATTCCAAGTCCTGCGAAAAAGATAGCAATCCCTATGGGAGACGCCCATCCAAGTATAGAGTTCCAGTGCACCATCAGCCCCTTGTTAATTATGGTCTAATTATACAGCAATAAACTACTCGTTTATTTTTCCGTTTTTATTGTGACCCTACGACCATCGATTTATAAGACAATCGTTAGCGAAATCTTTAGATGGAATGATGTTTTGAGGGGCAATACAACAACGCTGCTTGATTTTACGACTATATAAGTTCTTTTACGTCTCGTATTGCCTGGTTTGATGATTTAACAAGTATTGTTTTCATACCCATAGTTTTAGCTGGCTCCAAACACACTGCTTGGTCGTCTAAAAATACTACTTCTTCTGGCTTAATACCTTCCAAATGCTTCATAGCGATATCATAAATTTCTGTTTCGGGCTTTGCCCAGCCTACTTCACAAGATAAAACAAGAAACTCAAAAGGGTCATACCCACCGTTTTTTCTAATTTCTTTTTCTGTGTTTGGTATAACATTGGATAACATTCCAACTTTATAGCCGCTCTTTTTCAAGTTATTCACCAACTCAAACATTTCTGGTTGGACTCTCATGCTATCCCATTTATTCCAAATATCTCGCTTATCAACTGAAATTGGTTTACCGTAATGATTTTCAACAATTCGCCATAATTCAGGTTCTGTAATTCTTGCTTTTATATAAGCAGTGAAGGCTGGCTTCAGTAGATTCCATGCTTCAACCTCACCAACACCAAGATTACTTGCTAAACGTTCAGAGAGTTCATTACCGGCACCTCCAGCGGTCATTACCCCGCCATTATCAAAGAGAAAAGCTTTAATCATCTGCCTATCATACCAAATACTAAAGGGGAATCGAACTATTTAACAGATTAGAATTAACAATAAACCTTCAATTTAGAAATTTATAATCAAATCTTATCTGTAACTTTCCTATGGTGACCCTAGACCACTCGATTTATAAAGAACTTGTGGCAGAAATAATAAGATGGGGTCAAGCACTACAGCATTTGACTATAATTACTAACATTATGTATTAGCCAATTTTTAATTCTAAACTTTTCATTTACCTGACGTATAGTATAGTTATGCCTGCTTTTACCAAGAGACCATACTGGGTGTACAGTGTTTCGGTGTTTGTTCTGTGGGGTATTATTTTTCTGGTGCATTGGCTTGCAAAAAGTCCCCCACATCTAAAGACACTTAGCCTTGTATTCTTTGGCTATTTTATTGGTTGGCTAGGTGCAACTATCGCGCGGAAGATTTATATATAAGTAGCACGGTCAGTCCCAATCGTCTATTTCTACGTCATCTGGCCAGGGCGACCCTTTACCGGTTTCGAGAAGCGATTTTAAACTCATGAGAAAGATAGCCCACTTGGTGCTGCAATGATACATAAACTCCACAGGTTCCTTCCAGCCCGCTTGTTTGAATAGGATAATGGTATAGTCATCTTTTTGCTTTAAGTCCCAACTTACTTTCGTACCAATCCATTCTTTGGGTCCGTCTACCACTTGCCATAAAACGTACTTATTTGGAACCAGCTCACGTACCTTCATGTCAAAACCACCACCATCAAAAAGAAACTTAATGACACCATCAACCTTAGTAGGCTCTCCTTGGGTATTGCTTGTCCACCAGCCAGAAAGACCATCAAGGGTTGTTAGCGCCTTATAGGTTTTGCCCAAAGACGACGATTTAATCCCAACTTTATGTAAAATGTCTACCATACTCAAATTAAGTATACCATTCGCTAGCTAATCAAATGGGGCAAACGGAATCGAACTTAAATAACAGATACAAATCACATTCCATTATAAATATTCAATCTAGGTGCGGTATTTTAGAAATTCAAGAAATAACAGATTACAGATGAGAAGTTTGCGCGAGTATGAAAAATTCTCTTATGGTGA
>DATKHB010000003.1:0-157665 GCA_035510455.1 Saccharimonadales bacterium (SeqCode)
GGGAGGACCTATTACTTACCTACTACTGTCATCTATATAGTTATTGATATAACTATCCATTAATAGAAATCTATATAGTTATCTTTATAGAGATATCTATATAGCTATATATCTATATAGATGGTTAAGGTTACTCATTCATTACTTTGTCTAATCCCTCCGACATATATTTATCAAAAGCTACAGGGTCATTCATAACGTCGTCACTAGGAATATCGTTAGTAGGGTCAGCCGTATAAACATCTACGGCTTTTAGAGCAGCAGCTTCAACTAATTTGAAGAATGGACTGTCTTTACTTGTCTCAAACGGCTTATACCAGCGAGTACCTGACCTAGTTGCAGGGAGCTGTACCCATAAACCTTCTTCGGGGTGTAGGGGTGAAATCTGAACAGTAACACCACTTATATAAAGTCCGACATTCGGAAATGAAACTTTTACCAAATAACGTACTGTATTGTGTTTAGTTAGGTCGTGTTTATAAACTTCGGCTTCAGCCTCATTGTCGTCAATAACTAACATCTACTTAGCTCCAACCGTTTCTTTTAGCTGTGTAGATGTGTTCCTGTAGTTTTCATATTGTTCAACGGTTACTGGCTTATAAATCACCGCCATTTGTCTAACAAGAATATTTAACTTTGTCTTGGCTTCATCATCACTGAGAACCACATCAAAGTACTTCCTGTATATAGTCTGGTAATCTCGAATTTCGTGTTTTGTAAAGTCCATATTACTCATGGTATAGACTCTTATATTTTTATATAAGAGACATGAGAACGTGTGAATAAATGACTTATTTAGATTTTATTTTGTCAGGTTTGTGCCTATTATAATATCGAGCTATTTTATTAGAAGCGTCCCCTCTAACACCTACATGAAGCCTAGTGTGTCCGCCTTCAAAGTACGGAAGTTCATTTTGTTCTAGTAAATATTGTATGTCCTTATATCTAAGCTTTTTGAGTCGGTGCTCTCGGACTTTAAAAATCGCATATAGTAGTTTTGTGCTTTGTGGCAGTCGTTTTTTATAAAGTTTATTGTTGTGGTTTTCTGCTTTTCTGTTTTTTACTATTTCCCAAATCTGCGTGAATTCAGCCTTTGTTATATCGTCCTTTATTTGGACAGTTAAACTGTTGTTATCCTGTTGTTTAATTTCGTAAGGATAAAAGTCTTTAGGCGAAGTTTTATGCAGTCCTCTTGCGTAATGAACGACTTCATTCGGCTTTATGCGATATTTAACCGCTATGCCTTCTACCGTCTTGTCTTCTAGTTCTTTAGGTTTATATAAGTTAGTATCTACGGCTTTTAGCTTTAATCTTCTTAAAAGTGGATACTGTTTTTTATATCTATAAGGCAGACTAACTAGGTCATTGATAAACTCAGGGTCATCATAAACATTAGCTAAGTGCGCTTCTCGAAGTGCTTTAACACTTGGACTTTGTCCTCTACCTTTGTCTTCGGGCATATAAAAATAGTATCACCTAATAAGGGTTAGCTATTCATTAGTCCACTAATTCTTCATAATAAGTAGTGTGAGTAGTCAAATAGAAAAAGCTAAAATCGGTAGACCACCAGCTATTAATAAAGATACTGTCCGAAAACTAGAGGCTTCACTAGCTAGTGGTTATAGCATTACAACAGCCTGCCATTTCGCTGGTGTTAGCAGAAGTACATATTATGAATATATAGCTTTGGATAAAGACTTTTCGGACAGAATGAGACTCGCTGAAGAATGGTGTACCTTTAGAGCAAGACAAGTTATCCTACAAGCTATTGATAGTGGTGATATAAAAGCAGCCCAATGGTGGCTAGAGCGTAAATCAAAAGCAGAGTTTGCGCCCAATAAGGCTTCATAACTAATCATGACGGAATAAAATCACACATACTCGCGATTTAAGCGAAGTTGTTTTGGGTAATGCGATAATATGCGCCTAAATAGAGTAAAGCGCATTATATCGCGCATATGAAGCGTAAACGCGCGGATTAGCTAGAGGTGTTAACTATCTGGTGATATGATAAGACCATGAAAGTATTTATATTCGACCCTTTATGGTCAAAACTGGTAGACGAAAGGCTTGAGAAGCAATTAGCTGAAAGTAAAGCAGATATTACTGTCGTAACCGAAATAAAGCCATTAAGTGAAACTACTGAGTTATTTGCTGGAAACGAGGAACGGTTATTATGTCTTAACCCCGATTACATTGGCTGGAAGCTCACGGACAAAGATTATGAGAATATTCCCAACCTTAAAGCTATTTTAGTTGCGTCAACTGCCTTTGGCTATATTGAACAAGGTGTGGCAAACAAGCGCGGTATACCTATTTGCAATATTAAGAACTTTTCAACCCAAGCTGTAGCTGAATGGGCGATTACTATGATGTTAAACTTGGCACGACAAACACCTCGTTTGACTAAGGACGGCTTCCCACTCGATTTTGACGCTGATTTCATGAAGTATAGAGGAGTTCAAATTAAAGGTAAGACAGCGGGTGTTATTGGGCTTGGACATAACGGTTCTGCCATAGCAGAGCGCTGTGCTGGACTTGGTATGAATGTTACTTACTGGTCGCGTTCTTCAACGAACGATAACTATAAGCGCGTCGAACTGGACGAACTATTTTCAACTTCTGATGTTATCTTCCCTGCGTATGCCAAGAATGACGAAACCAATGCTCTTATCACTGATAAATTACTCGCAAGCGTAAAACCGTCCGCCATGATTGTAGATATTATTGAATTAGAAGAAAAAATGACAGAAATTATCGACATGGTAAAGGCGGGTAAGCTATTTGGTTATGGCTTTGAAGCTAAACCAGCAACATTCAATAAATACGAGGGTAATGTTTGGGCTGCACCTGCATACGGTTGGGTAACGTACGAGTCAATGTATAACAGCGAAGTTAAGCTCGTTGAAAATATTGTTAGTGCTTCTAAGGCTGAGTTCCCGAATAAGGTTAATTAGTTATGAACGTAGAAAAGGTCATCAGGGATTACCTGCCAAATGTAATTCATTTATCACTAGCAACAACTAAGGATAATAAACCTTGGGTTTGCGAAGTTCACTTTGCGTATGATGAAAACCTAAATCTTTATTATCGTTCGCTCACTTCACGAAGACACAGTAGAGAAATAGCCGAAAATCCGAATGTTTCTGGCAATATCGTAAAGCAACACAAATTAGGAGAAGCAGGAGTGGGTGTTTATTTCGAGGGTGTCGCTGAATTACTTAAATCGGGTGAAGCACAGCAAATAGCATTTGAATGTATCAAAGAGCGTCTAAAAGCAGATGATGAAATTCTAGAAGAAGCCAAACTACCAGATGGTCATCAGTTTTATAAAATCTCAGTCAATACTTACTATGTATTCGGTGCGTTTGAAGATAAGCCTAGTCAGAAATATGAGTTGAAATGGAACGGAGGCAGTAAATGAAAACAACGCTTGTTCGGACAGTAGCTGAAGATAAATTAGGCTTGCAAGGATTGCTTTATGAACCTGATACTAAATCAAATAGTGCTGTTCTGCATATTCACGGTATGACTGGTAACTTCTACGAAAATCACTTCTTAGACGCTATGTCTAAAGCTTACACAGATAAAGGTGTGGCTCTACTCAGCGTAAATACGCGAGGTCATGGCATGATTTCGGATATGCAAATTGAGGAAGAACCACCAACATACAAACGCCTCGGTAATGCCTACGAGATATTCGCAGACTCTATACTCGACATTGAAGCGTGGATACAAACTCTACTGTCTCGTGGTTATCAAACTATCTACCTGCAAGGACATAGCTTAGGTGGTTCCAAGGTTGTTTACTATCAAGCAGAAACTCAAAATCCCAACGTAAAAGGACTCATACTCCTATCAGCAACCGAGATGATACATTACGCGGAATCTAACCCCGGCCATAAAGCTAGTGTAGAGGAAGCAAAGACATTAATTGATAGCGGTAAAGGCACTCAACTGCTCACTGAACCTATATGGGAAGATAGATTTATTGTATCGGCTAACACTTATATTGATTTCACGACAAGAGACAACCCAATAGATGTATTTAAAGGTTACGATAAGACACTTGAAGCTCCTATCGGTAACGTAACAGTACCAATCCTAGCTGTCATGGGCACAAAAGATAACGGTCCAAAACTAATAGGTGAAACTTCAGAAGAATATCTCAACACACTAAGGTCAAAAGCTAAGAAGTGTCCTAACTTTCAGATTTTTGTACCTGACACCAACCATGGCTATTATCAACACGAACTGGAAGTAGCTGAAAAGATAGTTGGATTTATTGGTAAACCATAATGAGCGATAAGTACTTCGAACGATTAGGTTATGACGGTGATAGCGAACCTTTGATTGCAGATGTTAGCGCTGGTTACGATTTAGGCACGGTTCAGGAATCGTCAGTCTTAACAGTCGGCTTTGAAGATTGTAACGTCAGAGTTCAAACCGACACTGGTCAGTTCGTTATTAAGGCGTTTGGTAAGTTTCGCAGCAACGAAGATATTGAGCGCTACGTTGGAGTCATGCAAGCGGTTACTGAAGGTGGCGTACACCACCCAGCACTACACGAATCTAAAGACGGAAGCGTACTATTCCAACATTCCAGTGGTGTCTCAGCAGTAGCTATGGATTTCATAGAGGGACACACATACTTTGATACTAAAACCGTACCAACAGACGAAGAACTACAACTAATAGCTGCTGAAGCTGTTAAGATTCACGACTTAGACATAAATCCACCATATGTTTTTGATTCTTGGGCGATTCCACATATCCATAAAATGTATGAAGCTGCTCTACCTTTTCTTGATGAAGCAGGTAAGCAATTAGCAGACGCTGCGCTTGAACGTTATGACGCTATTGACCTAGAACAACTTGAGAAGCGTTTTACTCATGGTGATATTATTTCAACCAACACTTTACTAGGTAATGACGGTAAAGTTTGGATTCTAGACTTTGCTGTTTCAAATATATATCCGAAAATACAAGAACTAGCCGTGATAGCTAGTAGTTTACTTGCGGGTAGTGAGTTTGTGTCATTAGGACAACGAGTAGAACGAGTTAAGAAAGCATATCTTGGAGCTGGTGGTAAGTTAACGGATTATGAACAGCAAGCGTTAATGGATTACGCTATTGCAGCCGCAGCGATGGAATTTATGGGTGGTCATAAAGCTAAGTTTGTTGATAAAGAAGACGCAGAAGAATGTGATTATTGGATTGGTGTCGGTAAACAAGCACTGACTGAAGCGTTGAGGTAGAACGTGAGTGTTACTGCTGCTATCGCCATAATCGGTTCAGTTACAACTAGCATTGGTACTCTGTATGGTATTTGGGCTGCTTATGATGACAGACGCAAAAAAGGACGAAGTAATATTAAGGTTTCCGTTATGGAACACGCCTTTGTTTTAGTTGGTGATGAATCTAAAGACTACACAGTTATAAAAGCAGCAAATCATGGCGACCATGAAGTCATGATATCAACTGCTGGCGCTACGTTTCTAAACGACAATGGTTCGATGATTTACTCTCCCCTAACTTTTCAAGACGGTCATGAAGCTAAGCCTCACAGTACATTGCCAGTATTTGCGCCAATACAAAAGGACGGTGAGCCTAAAATCGCTTACTACTGGGTCACTACAACTTTAGGTGAAGAATTTAGAGCATATGTTGTGTCGAAGTGGAATGTGCGTTTCAGGAATTTCTTACACAGAACGCATATCCACCGAAAGGTAGATGTTAAAGTCGGCTTGAAGTACGGTAAGAACTCTAAATCCTAAAGTCTTAAAAACGAAGTATGACTAACGATTAACTAAGCCTTGGGCGTGTCGCTTGGCAAGCGTTATTAGATTGTCCTTCAACTTACCGTCGGGTTCTGTTTGAATCCATTTAACACTAGGATTATTAGTGTAGTGGTATGGATAAACCCAAGCTGAAGCGTCGCCTTCACTAACATAAACAGTTTCAGGATAGGCTGCTGTGTAGTCGTAAGCTTGGTCTCTATTCCATGTACCAGTATTTCCGTTGTCGTCTACCCACCAAAACGTACCTAAGTGTGAATGGTGAGATTGGTTAGTTTGAGTTGCAAATGCTGCGTCGTAAATCCGTTTCATAGTATCTCCTTGAATATTCAGATATAATTAAAAATAACATTTGAGGTTTGCGCCGATAATGTTGAAAGAATCACCGTGTTAGTAGCACGGTGATTTACTTTTTCGGCCTTTTCTTCACTGGCGCACGTTGTGATAACGCACTACCAGCAGCAATTTTAGAAGGTTTGCTGGTTCGTCGGTCTCGCAATACTTTCGAAGCTGCTTTACCTGCCCTAGAACTGGTTTTTCGCTGGGTCATTATGTATCTTTTCCTTTCTACTGTCTTTTGTACCCTGACAGCTTAAGTTAAAAATTATTGGTTTTTCCCAAAATGGGTCTACCGAAGGTAGTCTAGCACGAGTTTTCTATGCTGTAAAGCATTTAGCGTAAAATATATACATAGTGATAGTATTATGCATATAGTGTATACATTATTTGCTCACTATGTATTGCTAAAAGTTTAATTATATGCTAGTATATGCACATGGAAAATTCTGAAGACGATAAAGCTGGTAAAGAAAGAGATAAATCTCTGTATACGCCAGAAGCCCGTAGAGACCGTTTTACTAAGGTAGCTGAAAGACGCACTAATAGACTCCTTAATGACGTTCGACTCTTAGGTAACACTAGCAATAAAAGCTTGTACAAGTACGAACAAGCTGATGTTGATAAGATATTTGAAGCTATTGAAAAGAAACTAGTTGAAACCAGAGCTAAGTTTAAAACCCGAAATAAAGATAAACCGTTTACGCTTGAGTAAGACCCGCAATAAATAGACCGTAACTTCCTTGGATTTTCGTCGTACTTAATTCTACGATGGCCCTCCATAACACTTATGCTTGCGATTTTCTTTTAATGATAGATACTTAAATCATGGCAAGTGACTTTGAAGTTAAACCTAGTGATTTACTAGACCTGCACATTAAACCCACTAGTTTATTAGAGAGAATGCGCTCAGAAGGTGTTGACGCGTTTCCTGGCCCAGATAATCGCCCCAATATTGCCGCTGAATGGATGGCCAAATTGATTGCGCCAAAAGTAACAAGAGTAATAGATGAACTACGAAATCGTCCTACGGGGTTCAATTTTACTAATAGTGGTGACGTATCTGCTTTTAATGATGCTGTAATTACTGGATTACAAATAGTACTTGAACAAACTGCAATAGAGCTAAACCCCTATTTGAGCGGTGAGGTCATAGAAGAATTAAGCCGAAGAGTAGTATCTCACCCCGAAGCTTTAGATGCCGCCGTATTTGTTCAAGATAGTGATGGTAAAGCTACTTTATCCCAAGGCAACCCCAGCTAGTGTAACTAGAACGATGAAAATAGTGCTGTTTATCTAATCTGAATTGTTTTAATCTTTACCAATAATGCTTCTCCTGGGCCGCGATTATTCAATCAGTTAATAGTTTACAATTTCAGCAATAAACAGATCGGACGATTTAGCTAATTCAGTCCCAATAGCTTACACATAGCCCCTCCAATCGACATTATTGACTAACTTAGTCCATTCTGATAATATATCTATATGGCAACAATTATTAATGTTCACGATCTGAAAACAAATTACTCTAAATATCTTGATCAAGTAGTAGATGGTAAGGAGATATTACTTGGTAAGCATGGTAAGGCAGTCGCCAAAATGGTTGCTCTTCCTAATGCTAATGTTGAGACACGCCGTCTCGGTATGCTTAAGGGTAAAGTGTGGGTTAGCGATGATTTCGATAAACCAATGACAGACTTATGGGGAACTCTTGCCAATAAAAGGTAGCAATACATGACCATACTTCTAGATACCAATGTCTTTATTTGGTCCCTTACAGATACAGATAAACTAGGCAAGCGAGCACTTGCCGATATCAGCAATAACAAAAATCAAGTGTATATTTCTGACATTTCATTATTAGAATGTGCAATTAAGATTCGAATTGGTAAGCTTAGATTATCTATAGACTATTCTGAAATTGATAATTACCTTACCGAGGCCAATATTCAACAGCTGTCTTTTGACTCGTGGGCAGTAGAAAACTTTGTTAATTTGCCCGAGTTATCATGGTCTGACCCATTCGACTCTGCAATCATTGCTCAGGCGGTTTCTAAGCACATGACATTAATAACAAGCGATTACAATATTCTGAAAACAAAATTAGATGGCCTTAAAGTCATAGATGCGCAAACTTGATTTATAGCCTCTAATTTCAGTTGCAACATCGATACATACGGCCCTCCAAAGTTGCTAACAGATAAGAATTAGTCCCTAAGTTGCAGATGTTACTTTTAGAGCTTCATCCCTATCTGTTAAAAAGTTCAAGTCCGTGATGGTGTTAGAGATACTAGTAGAGCGCGAGTATATGCTCAGAAAACCATAGAACCTACGATTTTATGCGTATAACAGAGAAAAACGCATTAAACATCGCAGTATGTGCGCTTATCACTGAGCTTACCGCAAGATGTTAGCTTAGAGTCGGGCTGTATTGGGGTATTATAAAGGTAATGAATATACCGCTTGCCTCAATTATCAATTTAAATCAGCCAGGACATTACACTCACTGGTCTATTTTCACAATCTCAGTTGCAAACTTAGTAATAATTGCTGTAATGGTGGTTATTTTCGGGTTGGCGCTGCTTATACCATTCCCAAAGGCTAAAAAAGAAGCAAATGAAGCATTAGACAACCAGCTATCGCCAGAAATAGATTCAGTGTCGCGCCCTCACACTGATTCTGCTGACAGTAAAATGTGGACGGCTCGTGTTAGGAATTTTGCGCTGAGAATTTTACCACCAGGAAAGCTATTACCAGATAGACAACCAGCTTATGTGTCGTCATGGATATATGTATTTGGCGTAGCTACTTTAGCAGCTCTCGGTATGGTCGTTATGTCAGGAATGGCTCTGGCTATTGGTGGGCCTGACTGGTGGCACATCAATCCTATCGGTCATTTCTTTAATAGTATGCACCTATGGAGTGTCGAACTATTCATGGCCTTTATGGTTATACATCTTTGGGGTAAGTTCTGGATGGCTGCTTGGCGAGGTAAACGAAAACTTACTTGGATAACGGGAGTAGTTGCCTTTCTAGCTTCTATAATTGAGTGTTTCACAGGTTACTTATCTCAGCAGAATTTTGATTCTCAGTGGATTGCCACTAATGGTAAGGACGCTATCAACGCAACCGGCTTAGGCACTTTTTTCAATCTGATGAACTTCGGTCAAATGTTAATGTGGCACATTCTACTTATACCGATTGTATTAGTTGCACTAATAGGTGCTCATATATTACTCGTTAGAGTAAGGGGTGTTGTTCACCCTATCCAAAAGCGACCTCACGGTAGAGCTGCTCGTAAAGCTGCAAGAGCAGCCGAAGCAATGGCATGGAGAGGACCTACAAGACGCTACGATATTTTAAAGGAAGGAGCTATTGCTTCAATAGTGGTGTTTATTCTAGTCATAGGTCTAGCAGCAGTACTTTCTTCACCAGACGAGCCTCCTGTCACTGTTGCTAGCTGGGCCAAAGTTGCTCCTGCCGATTTTATGGGAACTGCTGCGAGTGAGCTAGCTGGTACAAGCGAAACCGCTACCTATGGGCCTCCGTATAATAACGGAACTTCAAATGTGCAGAAGATTGGCGTATCGTGGCAGATGTTAACAGGAGTACATCAACCAATTAATACTGCTCAGACGTTCGTTTTGTCGCCATTGTCTAAAGTAGCCCCGACAGACCCGGCTCTAGCAAAAGCTTTGGCGACCTATCAAGCAACAAGCTCATCACAACAACAAGCCTGGAATCAAGCCTATTCAAACGCAGTTACAAACGTAACTTTTGTATCAGGAGTTCCAAAGGTACCCAAAGCGAACGATGGTCCAATACCTACACTAATATCAACCGAGCTGACTCTTGCTCAATCAGGTGCGGTTGACGCCGACTTACTTGCACAACAACCTTTTTATGGCACTAACTATACTAAGCCATTACTGTTCGTGGAAGATGGTAATTATTTTTCGACTTTAGCTCAAAAGCAACATTTAACAGGTGCTCAGTGGGGCGTAATGAATGAAACCGGTAGTTATCCGGGTCAACCATGGTTATGGTTATACACTCTGTGGTATCAGGTGCCGGGATTTAGCTCATCAGCCAATGTTGATTTAATTGCTGTATATCTTACAGGCCTTGCAACACTCCTTCTATTAGCAGTTCCTTTTATACCGGGGATAAGAGACATCCCAAGGCTAATACCCATACACAAGTTAATCTGGCGCAAATACAATCACAGCGAATAAACCGCATAACACTTTAAGTTAGGTAGATAACTGAGCAATAAACAATTCGTAACTTCCTTGGATTTTTGTTGAAGTTAATTCTACGATGGCCCTCCAATCACATTTAACAGATGAAAATTAGTACTTCCAAAAAATACACATATTTTTAGTCTTGATTTGTATCTGTTAAAAAGTTCTAGTCCTCAGTGGTGTTAGGGTTATAATGAACTTATGAAAAAGTTAATTTATGTAGTACTTATCTTGGGCTTCCTATTTGTAGACATGATTTTCTTTCACGATGTTTTCAAACCCGGTGAGACTACAAGCATGGGGCAATGGTTGACTGGTATATTAAGTATTCTAGTTTTTGTCGTTTCAATTAAATCGTTACTTCAAACCGATAAAACATCTAAAGCTAGAAGAGGAAATTAAAATGGAGCCACAATCACCCCCATGGTCAAAGTTTGGACCAGAATCTTATTTTCCATCTATTGAGAAAAAATACGGTCGTACTATAGCTGAGTGGCAGAAAATCATTGATGGATGCGGAATAGAAAAGCATATGGCTATTGTTAATTACCTAAAGACCGAGTATCAAATGGGTCATGGGCATGCAAACGCACTGGTTGGGTGGACTCTTGCGGGTAATATAGCTAAAAGCTAGCAATAAACAACCCGTAACTCCCTTGGATTTTCGTCGTACTTAATTCTACGATGGCCCTCCAATACGCTCATGCTTGCATGAACAGTAACCTGGTGTTAATGTGTGACAATGACAAGAGGTGAGAGTAAACGACAACAGTACGGAATCCCAACTGTAGATGCTGCCGGAGAGTATTTAGAGCGCAGATTTACTCCCTTGCAACGAGTTACGTTTGATATTGTATGCTCACTAGGGTTAACAGGTGGTGGCATAGCGTCTATTGTTGCAACCCGTGAAAGTTTCGAAGGAACAGTCGGAGGAGCAATTTTAGTACTTGGTGGCTTTGCATGTGCCCTTCGGGGTGGCATGTCACTACAAGAGGCTGTAACAGAACTAGACGATCAACAGACTAATTAGCGTACTTTTTTGTACAGTAGACTAGTTGATACAAACCATCACTGTGGACCTCCAATATAGTTATATTTGTATATGATGCTTCCGAGTTATTAAATTGATAAGTGTTTTTGACTTTATTTAGATTATAGTATATTGTATTCAGAATGAGTGAGTTATTTTGTCCTAAATTTGGTAGGCCTTGTAAAAATGCGCAGTGTGTTGAAATTAATAAACCTATAAAAGATGCTATACCTGAGACTAGGCGAGCGTTAGGGGGTGTAAGTTGGAGTTTAGTACGGACGGTCCTTAGTCGTAATTTGCAAACTACAAGTGATCAATTATGTGTTGATTTATATCCATCATTTACGCAAGAAGATACAAGAATTTGCCCTATTGATGCGCTCGAGGGAGAAATAGGCTATAAACTAGGTATTGTTGTTGCTGAGCAAGCCTTAGCAGCTCTAGTCGAAAAATGTGTTGCTGATACAGTCGACGATTTACGACCTCATAAAGTTGAGTAATCTTAGTTAAAAGAAACACGAGTAGATGTAAAGAGCACTGTGGCTCTCCAGATGCACCTCTGTTATTTATGATCTCATCAGAGGTTACTTTCTGTTTGGTATTATTAGACAATGGCAATCAACCTAAAAGAGAAGATTCTTTCTAAGACTCCCAAGAACGGCAAATATTACTTAGTGGCTATTGATGGACGTGGTGGAGCTGGTAAAACTACTCTAACTAAATATATGTCTAGTTTGCTGCCAGACTTCATTTTTATTAATGGTGATGGCTACTTTGAGCCAACGCCAAATTCTGTGGCATGGGGTGAATTTAATAATGAGCGTTTTGAATTGGAAGTAATCGAACCTTTAAGAAACGGAAAAAACAAGATTGCATATCGGCCTTATAATTGGCACAAAAAACCACCAATTACTGAACGCATTATTAACATAGATAAAGGTATATGTATTGAGCGTAGCTTTATATTTTCTTTTGATCTTGATTGGGACTTAAAGATTTGGCTAGAAACACCACCCGGCGTTGCATTGGAACGTGCTCAGGTACGTGATCAAATGCCTTTAGAGCAAGGCCTTAAGGCATGGCTTGAGGTTTGGCAACCTATGGAAGATAAGCACATTAATAAGATTAAGCCATTGGAGACTGCAGATATAGTGATTAACGGCACTAGGCCTTTTGAAGAGCAGATACTTTAGTAGATATAACCATCACTGTGAACCTCATTTTATTCGGTCTCTTTGTGCTGCCTATATCTACATCATAAATGTATAATTGTGGCATGAGTGAAGATGAATTTACAAAACTCTATAAGTACATGCAAAAAGAGTTTAAGTCTGTTAACGATCGATTGGAAGAAACTTCAACAAAAAAAGACTTAGACCGTTTAGTAAATGCTGTAGACGCTTATGCTACTCGAGAACTATTTCACTAATTCGACTTGCCGCACTTAGCCTTTGTTGAATAATTTTTTCAATATCCTCATCAAGCTGTCTTTGAGCTTCAGGTCTTATTACATCATCTCCACATAATCCTAGCCCATAAGTAGGTTCAGGTGTCTCGGGCGTATAAATAGAATCCTTCTGAATTCTTCTTAGATCTTCTTCAGAAGGAAATTGTAACGCTCGTCCTAGTGGTCCGCCCATATTGATTTAATCGTCTCATTTCTCTTCACCAAACACAACCTAGTAGATATAGCCATCACTGTGGCCCTCCAATATGGTTATGCTTATTTGTCTAGTTTTCTTCGAGAATGCCTAGGGCCAGTAATGAATTATTTAGTGAGGGGACGAATTTATCTGGATTGTTTTTTAGCTCTTTTATTAGGTTTTGGATCGGTACCCAATCGAACGACTCGACTTCCTCTGTCTGAATTTTAATTGTTACCTTACCCTTGTCTACTCCAGCCATATACCATTGGGTGAAGAACTTATGCTTACCATCATCTATAAATTCTTTAGGACCCTTTTTCAAATCTAGCTCCTTCAAACCAATTTCTTCTTCTATTTCATGAACAATATTTTCGTCGTAGGATTCATTTTCTTCTATGGTCCCTGAAGCTGCAGCCATCCATTTACCTGGGTCATTGTGCTTTGTCCACTTTCTTTGTGTCATCAAACAATAGCCATTTTTTATATCAGTTAGCCAGAGAACAGATACACGGTAAATATCTTCATAGGCAATATTTGGGTACTCTTTTAAATCAATTGGGCTATCGGTCTCATCAACAATTACAACTTTGTTCATATACTTATGATACCAGTAGAAATTGTTACGTTAGATATAACCATCACTGTGAACCTCCAATATGCTTGTGGCTAGAACAGTAGTCTTTGCCTTTTGGTATAATCGTTTACGTGAGTCCAAAAGATAAAGCCAAGTTAGCCATAGATTCAAATATCCACATGACGGTTGCGACTGTAAAAGCTCAAGGCAAGCCTTGGGTTACGCCAGTATTCTATGTTCATGATGATAAATACAACTTGTATTGGGTATCATATAAAGAATCAGAACATTCTAAAAATATAAGGAATTGCCCTGATGTCTCAATCGTTATCTATGGACCGGTGCCACCTGAGAATAATGTAGATGCTGTATATATCGAAGCTACTGCTACGCAACTCGAAAATGATAATGAAGTAGCCTTTCCGATAAGTATATTGTCTAAACACATTCAAGAAGCTAAGTATATGATTAATTCACACAGCGATGTGTTAGGCGATGCTGCTTGGAGAATATATAAGGCTACTCCACAAGTTATTACCAAACGTACAGAAACTGGCGAGATGATAAATGGTCAATATATAGTAACTAGAGAGACCATAGACTTATTGTCCTAGTAGATATAACCATCGCCATGGCCCTCCAAATACCTATTCTTAATTTGTCTAAGGAGATAACAACAACAAACCTGCTAGTCGATTACCCCGCATTAAAGAGCTTATTAATAAGACTTTCCCAATTATTTGAGCTAACACCACTCTTTATCGCTGCCAGGCGTGCTTCCTCAATAAAAGGAGCGGAGTTGTTTAACAATCTTGCTCGCTGAACGTATAAAGCTAGTTGCAGTATTAGTCCGTGAGCTTCAAGCGATGTCGTGTCTTCTCCTAGTCCAAGAAGGTAATCAAGCATTTCCTTTTTTAAATCGTTGAGTTGGCGTTTTGTCTCTTCCGTTTCAAGGGTATTCTTCAAAGCTTCGTCTGCCAAAATATCAGTATCATCATCCGTCAGAGGATCACCAGGAAACTTTTTAGCAATTAATTCTCTCCAAATCGAATCCTCGCCGTCTACTATAGAACGAGCCTGAAGTCTTTTCTTCAGGTCAGTTTGTTGTTCATGGGTCAACTTGCCTTCACCAGATTCTATCATTGCTAACGTTAGAGCTAATATTTCTAATCTACTTCTCTGGTCATATATAGATGCTATAGATCTAACATGAGCAGATCTGAGTGCTGTCATTTCCTCATACATTTTACTTATCAGCGTCTCAGTTTCTTCTTTAGTCAATTCTCTACCAAGTCGTGTCTCTTGACCATCTATTGCCACGATAACTAAACCCTCTCTGGTTTCAGGAGAAGCTAGATAGTCCGGTAAAGCAGGTATATCAAAAGAAAGTCCCCGGCTTAGCAAAAATCCTTCAAAATCAGTTCTTATCTCATCAACTCTTTGAGCTGCCGATTCGGCTGCTTGTCCTTCTGCAAGAAAATCTTCCAGGCTCGCATCATCAAAATGTTCATCACTCTCTGCCATAACAAAATTTATAACATTTTATAGGTCATAAATCAAATATGTAATTGACCCTTAAGTCTGGCAGATATAAGTATTACTGTGAAAATTCGAAAATAAATAAAAATGTCGGTTCCTAGACGTGTTATAATTTAACCTGTAAATGAATACAGCATCGGGAGTTTTGTTAATAGTAGTTTCGTCGGTTTTAAGTGTCTTTTTGATTGTCGGGATAATTGTCCTGGTTAAGGTTATCCAGCTGATCAATAGTTTGAAGCGCATTAGCCAAAAGGCCGAAAAAGTTATAGATTCTGCCGAGGCGGTCAGCAATATATTTAGAAAATCAGCAGGGCCACTAGCTATTGGCCGATTTTTAAACAATATAATGGATGCTGTAGCTAAGCACAAAAAGGGTTAGTAAAGATATGGCTAAAATTGTCAAGAAAGTCGCTTTCGGTACTTTAATCGGTGCAGCCGTTGGCTATGTGGCGGGAGTTTTAACTGCGCCAAAGAGCGGCAAGGAAACACGTAAAGATATTAAGGATACCGCTAGCAATAGTATCTTAGTAGCCGAGAAGCGGCTTAAAAAAATACATACCCAGTTAAACGAATCGATAGATAAAGCCAAAAAGTTTACCGCATCAGTAACTGGCAAGACAAAAGGCAACATCGAAGATGCTATTAATAAAGCCCAAGAATCTAAAGAAAAAGTCCGATTAATGCTCAGCGCCATCCATGAAGGCGATGCCGAAGATAAAGATTTGAAAATCGCTATAGGTCAGAGTACGAAAGCATTAGATCACCTAAAAAAGTTTTTTAAAAAAGCATCTTAGAAAAATAGATTTTATTGGTGGATCATGGCAGTAATCATTTATTCATGCTTGGTAATTGTTTATAATAACTAAAAGCGAGCGGAGTTTATGGCTACAACAAAAAAATTATTATCGTCAAAAGATTACGTACATCTTCATAATCACACCCAGTACAGCGTACTAGACGGTTTAACTAAAATCCCGGAATTAATCGACAGGGTTGAATCGACCGGCATGGAGGCTGTAGCAGTAACCGACCATGGTACCTTGTCGGGAGCCATTGAGTTCTATAACGAAGCAAATAAAAAAGGCATCAAGCCTATTATCGGTATTGAGACGTACGTCGCTGCCAGGAAGCATACCGATAAAGAACCCCTAAAAGACAAACAAAACTATCACTTGATTATTCTGGCCATGAACAACGCCGGCTATAAAAATTTGATGCGTCTGTCAACGATAGCAAATCTGCAGGGGATGTACTATAAGCCTCGAATCGATCACGATCTTTTAGAAAAATATAACGAGGGGCTGATTGTCCTTAGCGGGTGTATCGGCGGCGAGCTTGGCGAGCACCTTCGACAGGGTCAGTATAAACAAGCTAAGGATGTAGCCAAATGGTACAAATCGGTTTTCGGCGATAGATATTACCTGGAGGTTCAAGACCACGGGCACAAGGATCATCCAACAAAATGGGACGAGCAAATCGCCGTGACCAAAGATACGCTAAAAATAGGCAAAGAACTCGGGATAGAAGCGGTAGTTACCTGTGACGCTCACTACATAAAATCCGAGGATCAGGAAGCGCACGAAATATTATTATGCGTTCAAACGGCGTCATTTCTAAATGATAAAACTAGGATGAGTCTATCGGAATTTGAACTACACGTTACCGACCCTAAAGAAGTCATTAAGCGCTGGGGAGCAACTAACCCAGAACTCATAGCTAACACTAAAGTAATAGCTGATCGTTGCAATGTAACTATCGATCTCGGTAAATTTTTAATACCTAGTTTTAAGGTCCCTAAAGGCGAAACCGAGCAATCTTATTTAGAGAAACTAGTTTATCAAGGATTGGCTCGCCGTTACGGAGATGTTTCAGAAAGCGCAAGCCTTAAGCTGTCAATAGCTGATGTTAAGAAAAGTTTATCTAAAGAGATTATAGACCGTACTATTTATGAGCTAGGTGTAGTCAATCAGATGGGTTTTAACGGTTACTTTTTGATCATCGCCGACTTCATAAACTGGGGGAAGAACCAGGGGATTGTGTTTGGCCCGGGCAGAGGTTCGGCCGCGGGGTCGATAATTTCTTACTCCTTAAGGATAACTGAGCCCGATCCCCTGACATATGACTTACTTTTCGAAAGGTTCCTAAATCCAGACAGAATTTCGATGCCGGATATCGATATCGATATCCAAGACAGTAGACGCGACGAAGTCATAAATTACTGTGTTGAAAAATACGGCGAGGAAAGAGTAGTTAACATTGTAACCTTTGGCCGGATGGCTGCCCGAAATGCCGTAAGGGATGTTGCCCGCGTACTTGAAGTGCCGTACGCCGATGCCGATCGTTTAGCAAAAATGATACCGCCCCCTTGGCAGGGCAGGCACACGCCGCTCAAACAATCTCTAAAGGACAACCATGACCTTAAGGAAGAATATCGAACCAACGAGACATCAAGAAAAATTTTCGATCTTGCGTCTCAACTCGACGGCACTATTAGATCTCACGGTGTTCACGCGGCTGGTATAGTTATAGCTCCCGATGACGTTGTTGAATTTGCTCCGCTGGAAATGGCTCAAAAAGGCGTAGTGGCCACTCAGTATTCAATGGGTCCTATCGAGGAGCTGGGTCTGCTTAAAATAGACTTTCTTGGTCTGTCTACGTTGACGATCATCAAAAATACACTGAGAATTATTAAAGCTGTGCTAAATGAAGACATCGACATTAGCAAAATACCCCTAGATGATAAGAAAACCTTTCAATTGCTCTCGGAAGCTAATACTACGGGTGTCTTTCAGCTGGAATCTTCGGGCATGAAACACTATTTGCATCAGTTAAAACCCACTGTCTTTGAAGACATTGTGGCAATGGTGGCGCTCTATCGCCCTGGCCCTATGCAATTTATCGATGATTTCATTGCTCGGAAACACGGTCTTAAAGAAACGAAGTATTTTCATGAAAAAATGGAAAATGCCCTGAAAAATACCTACGGTGTCTTATTGTATCAGGAACAGGTCATGCAGATCGCCAAAGATCTTTGCGGTTTCACTGGCGGTCAAGCCGATACGCTGCGTAAGGGGGTTGCCAAGAAAAAACCAGAAGTTCTTGAAGCTCTTAAAAAGGATTTCATAGAAGGCGCTCGTAAAACTTCGGATATTGATCTGAAAAAAATCGAAGAATTTTGGCGCCAACTTGAGGCCTTTGCCGCTTATTGTTTCCCCAAATCCCACGCCGCCAGTTATGCTCACATTGCTTATTGGACGGCGTATCTCAAAGCTAATTATCCGGCCCCATTTATGGCAGCAGTCATGACCAGCGATTTTGATAATACCGACAGACTGGCTATTGAGATCACAGAATGTAAAAAAATGGGAATCGATGTACTTGGACCGGACATCAATGAATCCTTTGTAGAGTTTGCTATTGTACCGGGCCCGGTCTCGGCAATCAGGTTCTCTATGAATGCTACCAAAAATGTTGGGACAGCCGCCGTTGAGGAAATTATCCGCGCCCGTAAAGCTAACGGACCCTTTAAGAGCATTGAGAATTTCCTGGCTACGGTAAATGTGCGGGTCGTGAATCATAAGGCGCTGGAAAGCTTGATAAAAGCTGGTGCTTTTGACAGATTTTCTGATCGGTCAACTCTGCTGCATAACCTAGATAATCTTCTATCGTTTGCCAATCGAATCCAACAACAGTATTTAAGCGGTCAGACCGATCTGTTTGGCAACCTTCAGGAGGCTAGTAACACCAATGTGAATCTCCATCTAGAGAAGCCAGCTAAGATTTTTAGCGTTAAGGACGAGCTTAATTGGGAACGAGAACTATTAGGCCTATACCTCAGTCAGCATCCCTTGTCGGCTTACCAAAGTTTTCTAGAGGATAACTGCAAAACCTTTACGGAACTATCTTCTGAGCCCGATGATAAAAAAGTCAAAGTCGGCGGAGCGGTGAACGAGGTTCGTGAGATTTCAACCAAGAAGGGTCAGAAAATGGCTTTTGTAAAGCTGGAAGATCAATCAGGCGAAGTAGAACTAGTTGTCTTCCCGGGAGTTTATCAGACAACAGTTGACGTCTGGAAGCGAGATTTGGTGCTTCTTGTCCAGGGTAAAGTCTCCCGCCGCGGCCGTAATCAGGACTCTTCAGATGAACTGAAGATAATTGTCGACCAGGCCCGTGAAATTACCTCTGAAGAGGTCGAAAAGCACCAATCAAAAGTTACTAAGCAGAAAGCCGAACCTAAAATCCCGAAAGTAGCCGTCGCTAAAGTCAGCAGTCTGACTAGTAGCGAACGCGTCTATATCCGAGTTCCCGATAGCAATGACCATCAATTACTAATGGCGCTTAAGGGCACGCTAGATGCCTCTAGCGGGGACACCGAAGTAGTGTTGGTCCTAGGCGGCGAAGATCATAGACAAGCGATTAAACTACCCTCAAGGATAGAAAATCATGAAGATGTATTATCGAAACTGATGGCCGCTGTAGGCAAGGATAACGTAAAGGTTCAGTAATCTAAACTACTGGATCCCGCCGATTGTGTGCCCTAGTAAAAAGCTTAACGTGCCGACGCTGACAATCATTACGTCTAACCACGGATTTTTTATAACGAACTGCTCACCTTTAACTAAGGCCTTATGCCAAATTAGACTGTGGCGGATTATGAATACAGCCAAAGAACCAAATACTAATAACGGTAAAACGATAACGAAAATATAACTGTATTGCTTAAAGAAGACTTGAGCAAATACTACGCTATGAGACGGTGCCTTGAGCGATGTCAGCTGTATGTTTTGCGATTGATCAGTAATCGGAACTGCTTCTGTGAGTTTCGGCTGTCCATATAAGGCGACAACAATTATTGACGGGCCTTGGTTGTTAAAGTTCTGGCTCAAGGCAATTCCGAATCCAGCGTTTTGATAACTTGGGTTTAGCAGGCCCGATCGGTAGCTTTGGTTGCTATCCCAGGCTGTGACTAAAGACTGGCTAGTAGTTAAACCGTATGAAAGATTTTCTCCAATGCTCTGGTAGTCGTAGCCAGCTTGCCTAACCGAAGATGCCAAAGATTCGTTGTCTAAGCTGGTTGATGACCAGTTGGAGCTAACGCTTATCTGGTTTGCTTCAAGTTGAGCAGCTGATGAGAGTGAATCGTTGGCTGACAGGACGTTTAGGTTATCTTTAGACCTTAAATTATTTATATTGTTAAGAAGAGAAGATGAACTAAGAGCAGCGCTATCTAATGACAATTTAGCAGATTGGCGTGACCAGTTGTTGTTCAGCAGTAGCCCGCAAGAAAATATTAAAAATATCGGTAGATAGGGCCAGTATGTCTTCATAAACGGCTTGGTCTGCTTACGATGTTGACCGTGACGTTTTTTATGACTGATGCTTGTATTGGGTCTTTTTGTTTTTGTTGCAAGAACCATTTCTTGACCAACTTATTATTTTCTATCGTTATATTACCATAAACGGCCTAAGTAGTGAAGACGTATGCGACTATAGCCGCCGCCTGAACGACATTCAGCGACTCTTTGGATCCTCTCATCGGTATCTCAACTATAGAATCAACGGCGTCAAGTATGTTTTTATCTAGCCCTTTAACTTCATTGCCGACAACCACGGCGACGGCGGTTGACCCTTTCAGCTGAGACTTGTTTAGTTCAATTGATCTTTGATCTTGCTCGAGGGCGACAATTAAGTACTGATTCTTTTTCAATTCTTTAATCAGCTCGAAAATATTCTCATGGTGCCGCCAATTCATCAACTTTTCAGCACCGAGCGCTGTCTTTTGGATCTGTCTGTCCAGTTTGTCCGTGATATGCGGCAACCGCTCATCATTAATGACTCTGGGGTATGGGCTGTATCCCGTAAAAAACACGGTCTCTACACCCAAGCCCTCGGCGGTTCTTAGTAACGAACCAACGTTATGCGTGCTCCTTAAATCGTGAGCTATAAGTATGACTTTTCTCATAGCTACTACTATAAACAAAACTAAGCAGGCAAACATAATGCTCGTGGTTTATAATGTAGTCAATGAGTCAAGATGCTAGAGCTGATGAAGAACAGTCTACCTTAAGGCGTGCACGTTTATTAGGGCTGGAATATGTGGATACCTCGCAGCCTGGGGAGAAGTCCATTTACCCGGAGGTGTTGAGTTTAGAAGAGTTGTACAGGCTGCGTTTGGTTCCTTTAGGGGTAGATAAAAGTAATATTGTTTTTGGTATTACCACTACAACTTCTCAGCAAACCATGAAAGATATTATGGAGCGTTTTACAGATCAAAGAGTATCTTTCGCCATCATTTCGGACTCCGGCTACCGTGATTATATGCTACTTTACGATCCGCCTAAAAAAGTTACCTATGAAGACATCAATATCGGAGCAAATACGGTGACCGATACGCTACTACAAACAGTATCGACAACTCTAAATCAAGTCCGCGCCGATGATGTTTTGGCCTATCTAGTTAAGCAGGCTTATCAGCTCAAAGCATCGGATATCCATCTGGAAAATCAAAAAGATTCGGTCAGGATTAGGTTCCGAGTAGACGGTGTTTTACATTTAATCGCAAACCTTAAAAAAGAAAAATTCCATCAAGTATTATCTTCGATAGCCGTGGCTGCCAATATATCAACCGATTCGCCTGATGCCCAAAGCGGTCACATAAATAGAGTTTACAAAATGGCCACCGGGGAAGAAGTCACCATAAATCTAAGGGTCGAAACCGTCCCGGCAGCCTTTGGCCAGGATGTGGTCATGCGTCTATTTAATATCCAGTTAGAATTATTAAAGCTTGATAACCTAGGCCTCTCCGAGTCCGAGAGAAAGGTCGTCGATGGTATCATCTCTCATCCGACTGGTATGGTACTAGTTGTTGGGCCGACCGGTTCGGGCAAAACTACCACCCTGTATTCTCTAATAAACACTTTGCGATCAGATGAACGCAAGATCATTACGCTCGAAGACCCAATAGAATATTATCTCGAGGGGATCGTGCAAATACCGGTAAATGGGGATCAAAGCACATCCGGCTTCGCTGAAAAACTAAGAGCGGTACTTAGATTGGACCCAGACATTCTAATGGTCGGCGAGATACGTGATCAAGATACCGCAAGGGCCGCTTTGCAGGCCGCCCTGACCGGGCATTTGGTTCTTAGTACTTTCCATGGTTCAAGCGCCTCTGCCGCTCTGACGCGCATGCTCGACTTTGTTGGCGTTAACCCGCTATTTGCTTCGTCTATTCATTTGATTATGGCTCAGCGGCTGGTACGACGTCTTGATGACGAGACCAAGCAGCCGTACAAGATTGATGACGGGCTACGTCAACAGCTGCAGACGGTTGTTAATTCTTTACCGGCTGGTGTAGACAGGCCGGATCTAAACGACGCGACACTTTACAAAGCTGGCTCGTCTGACAAGAATCCGTTTGGGTTTTCTGGTCAGCTAGCCATACGCGAGCAGCTTCAGATGACTGAAGGAGTTCAGCAAATTCTAAGGTTACCGCCTAACGAGGTGACCACCAGAATGATTGAAGACAGGGCTATATCAGACGGCATGGTTACGATGCTTCAAGACGGTGTTTTGAAGGCCTTAAGCGGTGTGACTACTCTGGAAGAGATCTATCGGGTTATTATCTAGTTTATAACTTCGGCAATCGCTGGGACGACCCGAGGGTCAAATGGACTGGGAATTATATTGTTCCTAGCTGGTTTTTCTACTAGTCCGGACAAGGCCTTGGCGGCGGCTATTTTGTGGTCGTCGGTAATTTTAGTGACGTGGTTATCCAGCGCTCCTCTAAAAACTCCCGGGAAAGCCAAGACGTTATTTACTTGATTAGGAAAATCGCTGCGGCCAGTTGCTACCACCAACGCGCCGGCTTCGTTGGCCTCATCGGGCGTTATCTCGGGGGACGGGTTAGCCATCGCGAAAATGATTGGTTTATCCAGCATGGTCTTAATCATTTTTTTGTTAAGCAGGTTAGGCTGAGAAACGCCTATGAAAATCGAAGCGTCCTTAAGAGCATCTTCTAACGATCCTTTAACGTTATGCGGATTAGTGAATTTAAGAAGATCCTTTTTTGAGCTATTTAGATCGGTGCGGTCCTTGCTAATGATCCCCTTACTGTCGATTACGATAATTTCTGGCTTGGCGTATTTATATAACA
Source organism: Saccharimonadales bacterium (SeqCode) (assembly GCA_035510455.1). Classification (GTDB taxonomy): domain Bacteria; phylum Patescibacteriota; class Saccharimonadia; order Saccharimonadales; family UBA4665; genus DATKGL01. The sequence continues at coordinate 23,323 of DATKHB010000003.1, forward strand.
ATTTGGCTATCGCTACTCCAGCTGCTCCAGCCCCCACTAAGACGATTCTGCAGTCCTTGAGATTACGGCCCGATACCTTAGCGGCATTAATTAATCCAGCTAAAGTTACTATAGCCGTCCCATGCTGGTCATCGTGCATGACGGGTATCATCAAGGTCTTTTTTAGTCGTTTCTCAACTTCAAAACAAATCGGGGCAGCGATATCTTCGAGGTTTATACCGCCGAAACTAGGAGCAATTGCCTCAATAGTGCTAACAATTTCATCAGCAGAATGGACGTCTAGAATAATTGGTACCGCATCGATATTAGCGAAATGCTTGAACAGCATGCATTTACCCTCCATTACCGGCAGTGCACCGTAAGGACCAATATTGCCCAGTCCTAAAACCGCAGAACCATCGCTTATAACGGCTACACTATTATTAAGCCAGGTATAATCACGAGTTTCTTTGGGATGCTTAGCAACGTAGCTGCTGACCGCAGCCACTCCGGGGGTATAGTAAATACTGAGTTGCTCCCTACTATCGAGTATATCTTTATTGCGAATCTCGATCTTACCTTTTAATTGTCTATGTCTTTTTAATGCTTCTTTAGAATAGTCCATAGCATAATTTTAAACTATTGTTGCCCAAGCCTCACAATACTTGCCTAAAACTGATGAATAGTGTAGACTTCAACAGATATGAATTCGGTGATTAGTGAAATTGAGAAGGCCTATAAAAAATCGGCTGTTGTTGATGTGCGTAGCGGTGATACCGTTAAGGTTCACCAGAAGATTCGTGAAGGCGGTAAAGAACGTGTCCAGATTTTTCAAGGTCTTGTCATTAAAACTAAACGAAAGGGCAGCCACACTTCAGGTATTGTGGTACGTCGAATAGCTAGTGGCGTTGGAGTTGAAAAGGGATTTTTGATCCACAGTCCACTCGTGCTTAAGATTGAAATTGTGAAACGAAGCAAAGTTCGTCGAAACTACTTAACATATATGCGGCAGCGCACCGGCAAGTCCGCGAGACTTAGTAGTGTGGATTTTGACCGCGAGGGCGTTAATGTCATTCATGATGAAAAAGCCGAGGCTGAGGAAGAAAAATTACACGAGCTTGCTGAAGAGGCGCACGAAAAGGACGCAGCTAAAAAAGCTGCCAAAGAAGAAAAAGTAGAAAAAGAAGTTGAGGCTGTAAAACAAGCCCATACCAAAGCTGAAAAAGAAGTCGAAACTAAGAAGTAGATAAGCGTAAGTGTACAATAAGTGTTAATTAACCGGGGCGGTCATAATTAATGCTTACTGTCGGTATAGATGAAGTGGGACGAGGTTGCTGGGCTGGCCCGCTAGTGGCTGGGGCCGTGATCCTCGACAGGCCCTTAGCGGGTCTCAAAGATTCTAAGCTGCTTAGCAAATCGCAACGAGCCAAACTCGATAAATTGATTCGTTTACAATCAAGGGCAATAGGTCTGGGCTGGGTAACGCCAAAGGAAATTGACCGTATTGGATTAAGCCAAGCCGTTAGCCTAGCGATGGAGCGGGCGTTGGGGGAGATTATGATTGAATACGGCGAAATAGTTATTGATGGTAATGTAAATTTTTTACCAAAATATAAAAATGCCAGGACTCTAGTCCGAGCAGATAACCTAGTAGCCTGTGTTAGCGCTGCCAGTATTGTCGCCAAGCAAGCCCGTGACAACTGGATGATCAATGTGGCGGCTAGGAAGTTTCCGCAGTACGGTTTTGATAAACACGTAGGCTATGGTACTCTTCTCCATCGCCAAGCCTTGGCCAGTCACGGCATATCCGAAATACACCGCAAGTCTTTTAAGCCTATAGCGTTGCTTCTTGGTTAACTACCGGAGGTTACTTTTTGTTAACGGTACTGAAGAAGTTGCTTAGCGGCCTAAGATCACGTTCTCTCCAAGCGGTGTGCCACTCGATAACCTCAATTCCTTGGGCGATTGATCTTTCTAGCCCGGGGCCAGTATGCTTAGCGAAGAAGGTCTCATACTCTTTGAGAAATTTTTTGCCGTAAAATGGTTGAGCAGAGTAAAGCGGGAACTGGAAAAAGCTAAGGTCACTGCCCAGATTCTTTTTTAGCCACCCCCAGTTTTTCACCATCCATTCCCAGGCCATAGACTTTGCGTTTCGGTTAGAAAATAAATAGGCTACCCAGTAAGCGACATCTTGTAGTCTAACATCGTCGCTTTTAATAAGATCTATTGCGCGGTTTAATAGTTTGACTTGCTTGAATCCGCATAGAGCACTTGCTATCGCTAAGCGGTCTTCGCTATTATTACTTTCCTTATAAAACATATAGAGTTTATCGAAATCAGTCTCGTTACCGTTTCTTGCGACCGTGTAGTAAACGACACCTCTTAGATCCGGCTCTATGTCGGTAGAGGCCTTGGCCAGCTTGAAGCGCTTTAGAGCTTCGCTTACAACTTCTGGTTCGCCGGCAGAACAAGTGATCCCTAAAATGGTGGGACGTAAAAGTTTGTCTAGGTGGGATTCATTTTTAATTTCTTCCCAGCCCAGCCTTTTAAGTTGACGACTGGCTATTCTTCTAGTGTAGGGTTTCATGTCTTTGATCAGGTCGTCATCATCCATGACCACTCGTATACTGCCCAGCAGCCTGGCGATAATATCCCAAACTACGCTATTATCTTCATTTTCGTAATAACTCATTAGTTTTAAACTGTCAGCAGTCGGATAATAGCCGGCTTTGGAGGCTTCAGCGCAGTCGCTTAGTATGCCAAGTCTATCAAGCGGTGACACTTGTTTAGCTTCGATTGATTTGCCAAGTTCCTCAAGGTGGCTACTGCTATAAATGACTCTAAAAAAGCCGCTTCTTTGATGGTTGAAGATTAGATTCTTAGCTCCAGCTTCACCAAGGAACTCACTTTTACCTTCCAATAAGTTGGGTTTTAATTTATCCGTCGATGCCAGCAGTGGTATAGGCCATGGGTCTGTCTCCGTGACCTTATCCGAAGGATTGATGAAGAATCGTTGCTGTGAAAGTCGAAGCTTATCGTTACTGGAATCGACCTTTAAGATGGGGAATCCCGGCCTGAACGTCCAAGCGTGCATAAAACTTCTTACTGGTTTTTTTGCTTGTTTTTCAAGAGCTTCCCACAGATCGACAGTATCAGTATTTTGGTAGGCATGTGTCTTTAAGTAGTGTCTTAAGCCCTCTCTAAAAGTCTCAGCTCCCAAATACTGATGGAGCATGTGTATTACGCTACTGCCTTTGTTGTAGCTAATAGCGTCAAAAATTGATCGTATCTCGTCGGGATGATTAATCGTTACCTGCACGGGGTGAGTGTTAACAAGCGCGTCAAGTTTTAGCGCCCCTTCTTGCTCGTCAACTATAAATTGAGTCCACATCTCCCACTCAGGAAAGATCTTATCAGTAGCCAGATATTCTATCCAGCTGGCAAACCCTTCGTTAAGCCAAAGATCAGTCCACCAGCGCATTGTGACCAAATTGCCAAACCACATATGGGCTAGCTCATGAGCGATTACCATCGCCACGTACTGCTTGATAGTTATGCTAGTGTTTTTTGGATCCACCAGCAGTACCTGCTCCCTAAAGGTTATACAGCCCCAGTTCTCCATGGCTCCGGATGAAAAATCCGGCAGCGCTATCAGATCGCATTTTTCTAGCGGGTAATCTATGCCAAAGTATTCATTATAAAATTCCAAACACTTAACGGCAAAATCGAGAGCGAATTTAGTGAAATCCACGTTACTTGGAGTGGCATACGTTCTGACAACAACCCCGTCCTTAGTTTTTGATTCTTTGTAGGCTATGTCTCCAACGACAAAGGCTAGTAGATAAACTGACATTATTGGGGTTGGCTGAAAAACCGTCAGTGTCTGGCCTTTAGCGACAGTCTGTTTTTTAATCGGGGTATTTGATACGTAGGCCTTTTCTTTTTTGGGTGTTATTAGACGAAGATTGAATGTCGCTTTAGCTTGAGGTTCGTCTATGCACGGGAATGCTTCCCTCGCATGGTGGCTCTCAAACTGGGTTGCGATTAATTGTTCTGGCTGATTATTTTTTTTGAAATCGCAGGCATAAATACCGTTCATCGCGCGAGTTATCTTTCCTGAGAACTCTATTGTTACCAGGTATTTGCCCGGATACATCAATTCTTTAGAATGCAGCCTAAGCTCATCAAATTTTTTATGCTTATTAAATCTAAGTACTTCTATTCCCGCTTGATCGGTTTTACCCACCTTAAATACTTTGACCTTCTTAATAGCCAGGTCTTTTTGGTGGAAAGTTATTCTTTTGCTCGGGCGACCAGATTTATACCCGAGGATAGACACTTTTCCTGAGAATGACGTGTTGTCATCGCTAAACCCCAGCACCAGATCATAATTCGAGGGTCTGAACTGGTTAAAAAGCTGAACTACTCTCCTACTCATTGTTGATTATTCTAGCATGCCTCTTGCATAAGAGCTCGAAGTAAGTTATCATACAGGTGTATCGATCCGGCCAAAAAGGTCGGATTTTTTCATGAAAGGAGAAAGAAACATGGATCTTGATATGAAACAGCTGGCTCTAGCTATTAGAGCGATTGCTGAAGAGAAAAATTTACCAGAAGAAACCGTCCAGGAAGTTGTTGAACAGGCTCTGGCTGCCGCTTTTCGCCGTGATTATGGTGAGCGCGAACAGGAGGTTCGTGTATCAATGAATTTAAACACCGGGGACATCAGCGCCTTCGTAACCAAAGAAGTGGTTAAAGAAGTCGCTCAAGAGGCCTACGAGATCTCTTTAGAGGACGCCAAAAAGCTTCAAAAAGGTGCTAAAATCGGTGATCAAATCGAGGTTTTTCAAAAAGTTGAAAGCTTTGGTCGAGTAGCCGCACAAACCGCCAAGCAAGTTATTCTTCAACGACTAAGAGAAGCTGAACGCGAGATTATAATGACCGAATACGAAGATAAGATCGGCACTGTTATTAATGGACTCGTGTCTAGGGTTGAGGGCAACGTTATACGAATTGACCTAGGACGCGCCCAAGGAATTATGCCCAAGAGCGAGCAAATCCAAGGCGAAAGATATTATCCTGGGCAACGTCTCAAGGTTTTCCTAAAAGACGTTGAAAGAGGATTTCGCGGTCCCCAGCTGGTAGTGTCACGCGGCAATAATGATTTTATAGAATGGCTATTTAGGGCTGAGGTGCCAGAAATGGAAAATGGAGCTGTGGAAATAAAAAGTATAGCCCGCGAGGCCGGCGTAAGGAGTAAGATAGCAGTTAGCTCAACGGTCCAGGGCGTAGACCCAGTCGGTACTTTTGTTGGTGGACACGGCACAAGAGTTAATGCCGTCATGAGCGAAATTGGTGATCAGGAAAAGATCGATATCGTAGTTTGGGATGCAAAACCGATAGAGTTTATCACCAACGCCCTAAGCCCCACCAAAGTCACTAAAGTTATACTCAATGAGAAAGATAAAAAAGCGACAATTTTAGTCCCAGAGGATCAATTAAGCATTGCCATTGGTAAGGGTGGTCAAAATGTCCGATTAGCCAGCAAACTTGCTGGATACGAACTAGACATTGAGTCTGAAGAGGGACCCAAAGAAGCCGTAAAAGAAGGTGTATCGGAAGTTACCGAATTACCCAAAACTCCAAAGCTAAAAAAGAAAGAGCAACTGGAGAGTTCACTGCTTGAAGCCATCGAAGAACACGGCGAGTAACTTAGCACTCTTGACTAGTGAGTGCCAAGCGAGGTATCATATATTATAGCGTCTATAATTATCGCTAGAAGGGTAGAGAGATATACCGTTATGATGCCTAGTACTCCTGATTTCCAAGATTTTTTAAACCATCTTACTAATAATGCTTTATCGAGCCTAAAGCACGCCGATGCCATAGCTAGGAGCTTTGGCAGCGCCTATATTGGCACCGAACATTTGCTATTGGGCTTATTGGCCCAGGATTCCAGCATGGGCGCCAAGATATTAGAAGGCGCTGGGGTGACGCTAGATCGCGCCCGCTTGGCTCTCAACTTAACGCCTAAAACACTAGTTATTAACATGGGCGCCAAGGGCCTTAGCGAAACAGCAAAATTGACCTTAAAGATGGCTTACGACGTCTCCCAAGATTATAACCAAGATGTTTGCGGAACAGAGCACATATTGTATAGCATTCTGTCTCAGAAGAACGCTAGGGCTACAGTTTTACTAAGAGATATGAACATCAACATTGACAGTTTAGTAAATGAACTAGAACAATTCCTTAGCCGACAGCAGTATGAAGACAATAATACCGGTACGTCACACCGTCGGAATAATGGCCGCAAAGTTGTCAAAACTGCGATTGATTTTTACGGTATTGACATAACCGCCGAAGCTAGAGCCGGTAAGCTTGATCCGGTAGTTGGACGTGAGGATCAAATCAAAAGGGTCGTAACTATCCTTAATAGACGTACCAAAAATAATCCGGTGCTTATCGGTGAGCCGGGAGTTGGTAAGACGGCCATCGTCGAAGGTCTGGCCCAGCGGATAGTTACCGAAGATGTCCCTGACAGCCTGCTTGATAAACGCATCGTGGCTTTAGACTTGGCTGGCATGATAGCCGGTACCAAGTACCGTGGAGAATTCGAAGAGCGACTAAAAAAAATTATAAGTGAGTTAGAAAAAGACAATAAAACCATTGTCTTTATTGACGAGCTGCACCTAATAGTGGGAGCCGGTGCTGCTGAAGGCGCTATGGATGCCGGCAATATACTAAAGCCGTCACTCGCTAGAGGCAAGATCCAGGTTATAGGTGCGACCACCACGGCCGAGTACACCAAGCATATTGAAAAAGACGCCGCGCTTGAAAGACGCTTCCAGCCAATCCAGGTTCCCGAAGCGACCGTACCGGAAACGCTAGCCATTTTGAAAGGTCTACGGAAGCACTATGAAGCCTATCACGGCGTATCGGTGTCCGACGAAGTTCTGGAAGACGTAGTAACACTGGCTAAGCGCTACATAAATGACCGATTCATGCCAGATAAGGCAATTGATCTTCTTGATGAAACATCGGCGAGCTTGCGAGTTGAAAAAGGCAAGACACCGCCTGAAATTCGTCAACTTCAAAAAGAGCTGAAATTGGTAAATACCAGGATTGATGAAGCAGTTGAGGCCGAAGATTACGAAAAGGCTGCCAAAGGGAAGACTCGCGCCAGCCAAATCAACAAAGAGTTGTCGAAGCTTCAATCCAGCAACAAGTCGTCTAAAAGAATCGTGGTCACCAGCAACGACGTAGCGACAATAGTTTCTAGGATAAGCGGGGTACCGGCCAATAAAGTCATACGAGCAGAAGCGCATTATTTGATTAACTTGGAAAAGAAGCTAAGCCAATATGTTGTCGGTCAGTCAGAGGCTGTAGGGGCTGTATCTCGAGCGATTAGGCGCAATCGATCAGGTATAGCTAGTGAACTTCGACCGATCGGATCATTCATTTTCTTGGGTCCTACGGGCGTCGGTAAAACCGAACTGGCGCGGGTTTTGGCGCGAGAATTTTTTGGTAGCGAGAACTCCCTAGTTAAGATCGATATGAGTGAGTTTGGAGAGCATCATAATGTCTCGAGACTAGTCGGTGCGCCCGCCGGCTATGTCGGATACGATGACGGTGGTCAGTTGACTGATAAAATCAGACGTCAACCCTATAGCTTGGTGTTGTTTGATGAAATTGAGAAAGCCCACCCAGACGTATTTAATATGTTACTTCAGATCTTGGAGGACGGACACCTGACTGATGCCAAAGGCCGAAAGATAGATTTTACCAATACCATCGTAATAATGACTAGCAATATTGGCGCCGCTAAGCTCCAAAAAGAGGCCGACCTAGGTTTCCACGCAACTAGAAGTGGTGAGCTGAGTGATTTGGAAAAAATTCATGACGAAAATAGTCTAAAAGTTGTTAATGAGCTTAAAAAAGCAATGCTACCAGAGCTACTAAACCGTATCGATAAAGTTATCGTCTTTAGGGCACTGACTAAAAAGGATATATATAAGATCATCGATCTTCAGATTGAAGAATTGGCTGAACGCTTAAGAAAACACGGCATTGGCATCCAGCTTACTCCCAAATCGAGACAGTTCCTGCTAGATAAGGGCTATGATGCTCATAACGGAGTTCGCCCGCTAAGGCGCCTTGTCCAAGACACTATCGAGGATCATATCTCTATGGCGATGCTAAACGGTAAATATTCCAAAGGCGACATCATCCAAGTAAGCACAATTAAGGATGAGTTGAGCTATAAAACACTTACCGAATAAAAGAAAAACCAAAGAATAGGTAATTGTCCCCGTGCTAAACTGGAATCAATATGGCTAAAAAACCGACCCTACACTACGTCTGCACTAATTGTGGAGCGATGTCTTCAAAATGGTCTGGGCGTTGCAGTAACTGTGGAGAATGGAACAGCCTGCAAGAAGAGATCTCGATAGAAAATGATCGAACGGGCAAGTCTTCTGGGTCAGTTTTAAAAGGCATAAGTATAGGTGAGGCTGATAAGGACAATCAACCCAGGCTAGTTACTGGGGTTGACGAAATAGACAATTTACTTGGAGGAGGGATCGTCCCGGGGAGTATGCTGCTTATCGCCGGTCAGCCAGGTATTGGAAAAAGTACTCTGCTCCTACAACTAGCAAATGCCGTTGCTAAACAAAACGACGTTTTATATGTTAGCGGCGAAGAATCAGCCCATCAGCTAGGTTTAAGGGCTAAGCGGCTCGGTACCCATGAGAAAAAACTGCAGATCAGCGTCAGTATGATTACTGACGACATATCCTCAACCATCGAATCTGGAAAATTCAAGCTAGTAATAGTTGATTCTATACAGACCGTAATCTGTCGGGCTCTATCATCCGCCCCGGGGACAGTCACCCAGATTTCGGTTAGCGCTCAACTGATGATGAGCGCGGCTAAAACGTCAAACACAGCCGTTATTGTTGTTGGTCACGTCACTAAAGAGGGGTCAATTGCCGGCCCTAAGGTACTTGAACACATGGTAGATGTAGTTTTGCAGCTTGACGGTGACAGCTACGGCGGATTCAAGATTCTTAGAGCAAGTAAAAACCGCTTTGGCCCAACCACAGAAGCGGGCATTTTTGAGATGAATGAAGACGGTCTAAAGCCCGTCCTTAATCCATCGGCAGCACTTTTAGCTGAACGCCAAATTAGTGACGGATCGGTCGTACTGGCTACCATTGAGGGCACTCGGCCGCTACTAGTTGAAGTGCAGGCTCTAGTTAACCCCACAAGCTATGGTTACCCGAAAAGAACGGCCAGCGGAATTGATATTAACCGGGTGAATGTTTTAGTTGCGGTTTTAGAAAGAAGAACGAGCCTAAAACTAGCCAATCACGACATCTACATAAACATAGTGGGAGGGATTAGGTTAAGTGAGCCAGCCACTGACCTGGCCATCTGTATGGCTATCGGATCAGCCGCCCGCGGGCTTCAGCTAAAAAATAACGCCGTTGTGTTTGGAGAAGTCGGACTCTCGGGCGAGATAAGACACGTTCCATTTATCGACAAAAGACTTAGCGAGGCCGACAAACTAGGTTTTGACGTGGCTATTGGCCCGATCCAAAAATCTGATAAGAAATCACCAATATTGAGCGGTGTAAGCGACGTTAGGTCGGCTCTTAATAAATTTTTAACAAAAGGACAATAACTATATGGCAATTTTGCAACTATTACTTTTAATTATTATTTTGGCAATTCTGCTAAGTCGCGGGCCGATCAATAACACCAAACAGAGTCCAAAATCGAACCCCAAAACACACGGTCGTCTGATACTCGATAGCTGTGGTTTAATTGACGGTAGAATCGTCGACCTTGTACGCATCGGATTTGTAACTCAAGAATTAGTTGTCCCACAGTTCATTTTAAGCGAGCTACAATTACTAGCCGATGGCCAGGACGCTCATAAAAGAGAACGAGCTCGTTTTGGGCTTGATATAGCCCAAGAGTTACAAAAGAGTTCCGGTGAGGTCGTCGTAACCATCGACCATACAACTTTTGACAATCTTCATACAAACGACGACAAGTTGATCGCCTTGGCTAAAAAATCTTCCGCTACACTATACACCAACGACTACAACTTGGGTAAAGTTGCGACTCTTGAGGGAGTCAATGTCTTGAACATAAATGAATTAGCGCACAATCTACGGCCAGTCAGTCTACCTGGCGAGACGCTGACTATAAAGATCTTACAAAGAGGAAGCAGCAGTGACCAGGGTGTGGGTTATCTGGATGATGGGACAATGATAGTCGTTGACAACGCTTCACGATCAATTGGTAAAAAGCTTGAAGTGATCGTAGACCGGATGCACCAGACCGTAGCCGGGAAGATGGTATTTGCTCACCCGGCAGTTGCTCAAATGAACCACCCGGCACACAAAAGCTCTAAACCGGATAATATTCGAGAACGAATGTACAAACCTAAAGGTCACCAAGTAGCCAAGACGAATAGGTAGGCTAAGGAGCTTGATCCCCTGACTTATGGTCCGCTGGTAGATTCTATGACCGGGATATTATTAGAGGTTGCAGAGTAAAGGGCGTTATCGATTAGCTGGACGGACAGCTGTACCGCTGTCGATGGCGGTGTGTAGGTAAAGGTTAGGGTCGCTGTTGAACCGGACGAAGCAATCTGTTGGGTCGAGCTTACCTGACCGTTGACAAGAAGATTCACTTTTATTGGGTAGCGGGGATAAGGTGTACTGCCCATAGTATTAGCCGGCGGCAGCGAAGTTGGGTTGACTAATATATTGCACGCTGTATTGCAGTCGTAATTTCCAGACGCATCAGGCGTTATGGCATTTCCGCTGGTGGGATCGTCGATGACCAGTGATTGATCGGCTAATGATGGGGCAACAAGCGGCGGATCGCTGCAACTGTGAATCGGATCTGTGGTACCAGCCGCCGCAGCGCTAGAACTGCTCTGGTTAATCGGCCAAAATATGTCCGCTGAGAATTCGCTGGCGTTGCCGCCCGATTCTATTTCTTGCGCTAATTGAGGGGTACAACTTGTTGCTACATCGCCAGATAATTTGTCGATTGTCTGGGTTGAAGAGGTTGTCTTTGGCTGGACGTACCATGATGGGAACAAATCTGTAGAAGGGCCTGGTTCTTCGTCGCCAAAATCTATATGATTTCGCTGAACAAATGACGGCAGTACTTTTATATCACTGGGCTGAACCCAGTTCACAGGTTTCTCGTTGAGGGTATCGAGCGCTCCCTGCATCCAGCCTCTAGCTAGTGGCTCAGTCAGGTATTCCATTTGGCCGGCGGTTAATGCAATCTGCTGTGTGTGATAGCCTACCCAGGTAGTGACCGCAAACTGCGTCGACCAAGCGGTCATAAGGCCGTCAAAGTCGTAATTTTCTGTCCCGGTCTTTACGGCGATGTCCCAGCCGTTATAGCGCTGCCACTTATAACCATCATCTGATAATGGCGTGCAGGTCGTTTCCGTACAACTGCCCGGTAGATAACTGGCTTTTGGATCGCTAAGTATATTGTCAACTATATATGCTGCATCTGGTCTTACTACCTGAGTAGCTTTTGGTTGTTTCCACTGATAGAGAGTATTGCCGGTGGAATCCTGGACTTGAAGAATAAACGTGGTCGGTATGGCAGCCCCCAGCCTAGCCAAAGAAGCATCTCCGTTAACATGCTGATCTAGGTATAGGTATGCTCCATCACCAATAGCCGCTGATGCATAACACTGGGTTGGTATAGTCAGAGCTGTGTCAGCGTAACAGTTGTATCCGTTAGGCGCGGCCATCAAAGCGTCGGCGGTTGATATAACCTTATTGACGCCCACTGTCAGCATGGCTTTTACTGCTGGTACGTTACGAGATCCAGCCAAAGCGTACCTAAGCTCCTCAGCTCCGGGGTACTTGTAGTCATAGTCCCATAGACACTTACCCGAACCTGTCGGATCAGATGGGTTAAGGACATTGGGATTGGTTTTGTCGGTGCAGGGATAACCGTCTAGTGGTTGCTGGACATCATATAGAACAGACCCTGCTCCCGTATCGGTCGTGTCGTTAATCAGCGATGAGTAGTCATACGGCTTAAAACTAGAACCAGGCGGTATAAGGACATTATCGGCATAATTAATTTGCCCGTAGGTCGGGTTATTGAAGTTGACTCCGCCAACTTCGGCTACCATCTGGCCGGTTTTAACATCCTCCCCCGCTAATGCCTCCTCATCACCGTTATCATGTTCGACATTGGGCAGATTCTGTTGAACCAGATTATTAGCCAAGTTTTGTAGCGGTACACTCAAGGTTGTTATTACTTTCCAGCCGCCTCGATTGACTGCCGTCTGGCCGAACATACCATCAAGTTGTTTTTTGGCTGCCAGTACAAAGTAAGGGTCGACAATATTGTTGTACTTATCCTTTTCGGGCTGTACTTCTGCCAGAACGTTTTCTTTCATCGCCTGGTTAGCCTGGGACTGAGTAACATAGCCCTGCTTAACCATTTGGTCCAAGATATAGTGCTGGCGGGTAATTAGGGCAGTTTCACCGAAGAGATTTTCGGTGGCAGCTGCGTTGAACTGTGGGCTGCTATAAGGCGAATAATACGGCGGATCCTGAGGAATAGCGGCCATCATTGCTGATTGAGCCAAGTCAAGTTGTGCCGCGCTTTCCCCAAAATAATCTTCGGCCGCCGCCTGTACGCCGTAATCTATTCCTCCGTACGGGGCAACGTTCAGATAGCCCGTTAGTATATCGCTCTTGGAGTACTCTCTTGATAGGTCGACGGCTAAAATTATCTCTTTAATCTTAATAGGGATGGATCTTTGATCTGTCCAGTTCTCGTTTAGCTTTACAACCTGTTCGGTAATAGTCGATCCACCCTGCAGCCCTTCGCTTCGATGGAACAAATCGTCAAATGCCGCTCTTATAATGCCGGTTGTACTGAATCCGCCTTCGTGATAGAAATTTTTATCTTCAATAGCGACCGTCGCGTCTTTCATGTATGTAGAAATTTGGGAGCCTTCGACTGGGACTCTCTTGTAGGCATTGTAATCTTGGAAAAGCACTATTTTGCCGGTTCGGTCGTAGTAAGTTACGCTGCCTGCCAAATTACCACCAGATATGTTGTTTAACTTTGGAAGGTCTTTTCTGAAGTAGGCAAACAGCCCAACAAGCAAGACAAATAGGACGACTATGCCAACTCCAAATAGTTTGAGTCCCATAATCAGACCGTCTCTACTAAACCAATAAGCCGCCAATCTTTTTGGCTGGAGCCTATATATGAATCTTTTTACACGAGATTTAGGCAGGGCTGATAAGCGTGTGGCCCGTCGACGCGCCCGACTGTCATTGTGAAATTTTAATCGATCTGTTAATGAGCGGTTAACCTTAATACTTTTACCACTACGAGTAACATAGACATTTTTGCCACGCCCCTTACCCCCGCTTTTTACAGTCTTAGCCATTATCTATTAAGTTCTCTTTTTCCTGGTTATGGTACTCATTATAGCAAATCAAAAGGATGACTTGCGACAATATTAGTTAATATAATTCGTCTATACTTCAGCAATTATTCAGGCTAGGGTATACTAAACAGCATGACTTTATCCGAGGAATTAACGTGGCGCGGTCTCGTAAACCAAACCACATTCCCTGATCTTAGATTACTCGATAAAACAAAGCTTACGTTTTATCACGGATTTGATGCCTCCGCGGATTCACAAGCCGTCGGCAACCTAGCCGCCATGATGCTAGACCGTTGCTTTATGAGGCACGGCCACAACGCCATAATTGTAGCCGGCGGCGCTACCAGTCTGGTCGGTGACCCAGGCGGCAAAGATAGCGAAAGAGAGCTCCAGGACGAATCGACTATTAACAAGAACGTGCTGGCTGCTGAGAAGCAGCTGAAAAAGATATTCTCAGACCTCAAGTTCACGCTCGTCAATAACTATTCCTGGACCAAAGACGTAACTGTTCTAGATTTCTTAAGGGAAGTCGGCAAACATTTTAATATGACCGGTCTTATTCAACGGGATTACCTTGCCAATCGCCTCGGACCAGACGGCAGCGGCATTAGCTACGCCGAGTTTAGCTACACGGTGCTGCAAGGCTATGATTATCTTCACCTTTTCGATAGATATAACTGCACGCTGCAGCTGGGTGGTTCGGATCAATGGGGCAATTGTTTGTCCGGTGTAGAACTTATAAGAAAGATTAGAGGTGCCGAAGTACATGTCATTACCCAACCACTGGTAGTCAATAAATCTACCGGTAAGAAATTTGGTAAAAGCGAAGAGGGAGCTGTCTGGCTTAACCCCGCTAAAACTTCACCGACAGAATTTTACCAGTTTTGGCTAAATGCTGACGATGAAAGCGTAGAGGATTATCTGAAAATCTATACTGATTGCGACAAAGCTACTATCGATAAAGTAATAGCTGATCACCGTAAGGATCCTGCTAAACGTCTTGCCCAAAATCTATTGGCTCGTGAGTCAACGACCATAGTCCATGGTAAAGAGGAGATGGTCAAGGCGTTAGTCATGACTAAATACCTAAGCGGCCAGGTGCATTTGTCTTCAATAAAGGAAGACGAGCTAAAAATTATGCGCGGTTCTATCCCTTCGATAAAACTAAAACAAGCAGAGTCTTTAGCGGACGCTTTAGTTAGAACTGGCCTCGCATCTTCTAAAACCGAGGCTCGCCAATTTTTGTCAGTCGGGGCTGTTTACGTTAACAACGAGGTTGCCAAAAAAGACGAGCTTAGCGAAACTGATTTCCAAAATGGCCGGCTGCTTCTAAGGCGAGGAAAAGTCCTCAAAAACGTTGCTTTAGTGGAGAAGTAGACCAAAGGCCTAAAAACAAATGGATAAAAAATCAAACCGTGCTGATCAATACGACGACCCCGGTTTTAATTACTTACATTATTGGGATGGCCGGAAGTATGAACATCAGGCTGAACTTATGGCTATTCGCCGCCTGTTAAAAGGCAAGCATTTTAAACGGGCCGTTGATGTTGGCGGGGGGTATGGCCGCTTATCGATCTCGCTAAAAGCATTTGCCGACGAAGTAGTTTTGGCCGAGCCTAGCCAGCAACAGCTAGATATTGCCAAAAGATATTTAGGCAAAGATAGTGGTGTTGAGCGTCAACTAATGCAAGCTGATGATCTCAAATTCGAAAGCAATACTATTGATTTGGTGACAATGATAAGAGTCATGCACCATTTAGAAAACCCAATTCCGGAATTATCAGAAATAGAACGAGTTCTAAGACCCGGCGGTCTGGCGATAATCGAGGTAGCAAATTATATGCACGCCCTAAACCGTTTGAAATATTTAGTTAAAGGCAAGAAATTACCAACCAATCCGGTTGACATTAGGTCACCCGAACATAAAGGTGAGAATGACATAACCTTCGTTAATCATAATCCTTATACCGTCATTAAACAGCTAAAAAAGACAGGCTTTACCATAGAAAGAATATTATCGGTGTCTAACTTACGGATGCCAACGCTAAAAAAGATTGTGCCGATAAACGCCATGATTGCCATCGAGGGCGTTTTGCAACCTACTTTAGCTAAATCATTTTTCGGACCAAGTGTATTTTTCCTCGTCAAGAAGCCTGACTAGTCGGATCCATTTTTTGACAGGGTTTGTAAATTCTTACAAAAGTTTTTAATTTTGGTATATAAGTAATAGGAATGGCTAAATCGTCTGACTTAGAAGAACTCAAGGGAATCGGCAAAGAAGTTGTCGGTAAACTTAACAGGTTAAATATATATAACAAAGACGATCTCATAAATTATTTCCCAAGACGATATGAAGATTTTTCGGTAATCACCAGTACGTCCAAGCTTAGACCCGGCCAGGTAACTATAAGAGCCACGATTAAACAGGTTAAAGGCCGTTATGTTAGGCGCGGTATGCATATTACTGAGGCCGTCGCCAGCGATGAAACGGGCAGCGTGCGATTAGTCTGGTTTAACCAGCCCTACCGTGAAGGCTCTCTTAAGCTGGCTACTGAATATTATATATCTGGGAACTTTGAGCTCAGTTATCAAAGACTCAGCATTATGAATCCGAGCGTCGAGCTAGTCAGTGATTTCCCAGTCAATACAGCTCGCATATTGCCAATATATAGAGAGACCAAAGGGATGACGTCTAGACAGATCCGGCGGTTCTTGCGCGAACTCATGCCGTTAATCATCGAACTCCCCGAAACGCTACCTGATTGGCTTATAAAGGAGCAGAAATTGAAAAGTCGGTCCTGGGCTTACCAGAAGACCCATTCCCCTAAGTCGATGGAAGAACTTAAACTAGCTCAATATAGGTTTGGTTTTGAGGAGCTGTTTGGGCTGAGCTTGGCCAGTCTCATTAACAAGAACGAAATAGACTCCGAAAAAACACTTAGCATAGAGTTCGATGAGAAACTAGCTAAAAAATTCGTAGCTAATTTACCGTTTAAATTGACCGATTCTCAGCGCAAGGTTATATGGAAAATTTATCAAGATTTCCAAAAGTCACAACCCATGAATCGGCTTGTTGAGGGCGATGTTGGCTCGGGCAAAACTGTGGTCGCGATTATGGCTAGCTTAATGGTTATAAATAAGGGGTACCAGGTTGCGTTTATGGCACCGACTGAAATTTTAGCCAAACAGCACGCCGAGAGTATTTATGACTTACTAAGACCGTTAAAACTTGAAAGTGCGGTTGGTTTATTGGTTGGCGGCATGACAACTGCCGCCAAAGAAAAGGCCAGAAAATCGATCAAAAACGGCAAGATAAAAATTATCATTGGCACCCAGACCCTAATTCAAGAAGGTGTCGATACTCACAAACTGGCACTGGTGATCATCGATGAACAGCACCGATTTGGAGTCGAACAGCGGCGTGACCTGATCGCCAAAGCTGGGTATATGCCCCATGTTCTTAGTCTAACTGCCACCCCGATACCCCGAAGCCTAGCTTTGGTGCTGTACGGTGAGTTAGACATTTCCATAATCGATACCAAGCCACTAGATCGCAAACCGGTCATTACTAAGCTTTCCAGCAATAACGCCAGACCACAGATTTATAGAGAGATCGATAAGCTATTATCAGGCGGACATCAGATGTTTGTTGTCTGCCCGGTAATTTCGGAATCAATAAACCCAAATCTTCGATCATCAGAGGAGGTTTACGATGACATCAAGAACCATGCCTTTAAGGATCGCCGCGTTGGGCTATTGCACGGCAAGCTGCCAGCCAAAAAGAAAAATGACATACTACAGGAGTTTATTGATCATAAGTTAGACATCCTGGTTTCCACCACAGTCATTGAGGTGGGCATTGATGCACCGGGAGCTAATATAATTATCGTTGAGTCTGCTGAGCAGTTTGGGCTTGCCCAGATACACCAGCTAAGAGGTAGGGTCGGAAGAAATGATCAACAGGCCTATTGCTACCTAATGCTTAGTGCTAATTCTCCGCCAAGTCGCCGTTTGCGCATGTTGGAAACGGTTAACGATGGCTTTAAGCTAGCCGAGATAGATCTTGAAATAAGAGGACCTGGCGCTATTTACGGCAAACTTCAACATGGTCAGCTG
Source organism: Saccharimonadales bacterium (SeqCode) (assembly GCA_035510455.1). Classification (GTDB taxonomy): domain Bacteria; phylum Patescibacteriota; class Saccharimonadia; order Saccharimonadales; family UBA4665; genus DATKGL01. Next base: position 40,883 of record DATKHB010000003.1, read on the forward strand.
GATCTGCGATTTGCCAAACTAAGCGACCACGAGCTGATAGCCAAAGCCCGTGAAAGTGCCGAAAAATTTATTAATTTAGAAGAAAATTTGGTAAAATACAAAGAGTTATCCAGCCACATTGCTAACCTTACGGCAGTAACAAGTCTAAATTAAAAATGTATTCCGGTTTATATATATTCTCAAAACATTCAGGTGCTATAGTCGGTGCTCATCAAAAGATCGATAGAGTTGCTAGATTAGGCTTAACCCCATTTCTCTCGAAAAATAGCACTTTTCCTGCAGCTAAATCGATTTTACATTTTGAAGGGATGAACGGGCCCGACGGCATTAAATTAAAGAGTCCCGGCAAAGACGAGCCATGGCACTTTGTCGACCCTTTCGATAAAAAAGACGATCGGCTGTCAATAATCCTTAACAACCACTACAAAGAGCTAGTTAACGCACTTAAGGCCAAGGATATGGTTCGCAGCTCGTTTGAGGCCGCCTGGCTGGCCCACGCATTAGTAGATGGCTTAACCCCAGCCCATCACTATCCATTTGAGGACGAAATGAGTAAGTTAAGAGGCGGAGAAGGGCAGGACACCCGCGTATCAGTTAAGACCAAGCTAATTATGCCGGGCGAAACGCTCAAGGCGAAAGTCAGTAACAACTGGCTAATGTGGGGGCCTAAGGGTCTGTATACAACACATATAATGTTTGAAACTGGATTCGCGACCATGATCGCTCCAATGAGATTTAAAAACGTTACAATTAACCCCCGAGACGTTGGAGAGTTTAAAGAACTCGGGCTGAGTAATTGGTTTAAAAAACAACTTGGGGTAGTTGCCGGGATGGAACTCTACGAATCATTTGCCCGAAAAGGCTGGACCATTAAATTAGGTCGAGTTGCAAGGTTACAGCTCGCTCCTCAGCTAGTTAAAGACGTGATTTTAGTTTGGTACTGCGCCTCGTTTGATGCCGGTTTAATAAAAACTGCTAAATGAGAATCGTTGGCGGGAGTTTAAGCGGCCTAGCGTTTAAGTCTCCTAAAAATGATTCGACGCATCCAATGAGTGAGCGCATGAGAGGGGCGCTATTTAATACCCTCGGAGACATCAGCGGTCTGTCCGTATTGGACCCATTTGCTGGTAGCGCGGCGCTAAGTTTTGAGGCCGCCAGTCGGGGGGCCGATCCGGTTGTGGCGATAGAAAAAAATAAAAAAGCTCAAGATGCAATAGAATCTAGTATCGATGAGCTTAACTTAAAAAATATCGTTAGGCTGGTAAGGGCTAGTCTAGAGGCCTGGCTAGTTACTGACATAAAATCGCGTTTTAATATCATCCTAGTAGACCCTCCGTTTGATAATCTGCACGCCGAGCTGTTAAAAAAGCTAGTAGAGAGGATAAGAGCCCAAGGACTTTTGATATTGTCTTGCCCTGGGAAAAGTGAGCCGCCCCGATTAGACGGCTTGGAGATTATCAAAAATCAAAAATATGGAGATGCCCAACTGGTGTTTTATAGGAGAATTACGTAAAATAAACGATACGCGCGGGTGGCGGAATGGTAGACGCACTAGCCTTAGGAGCTAGCGGAGAAATCCATGGAGGTTCAAGTCCTCTCCCGCGCACCAGAAGTGATTATGCTATGATAAGTGTCAGAGAAATCAAAATTCAAAAACGATACCAGAGGGAGAAGTTTGATACATGAGTAAGGCGGCTCACTATTTGCAAGAACACTTAATGGGTGAAGTTATGATTTCCCCGGATGTTCGAGAATTTTTTGCAACCGACGCCAGCATCTTTACGGTTACCCCCTCAACTATTGTCTATCCTAAAAACGAAAATGATGTTCGTAAAGTCGCTAGGTTTACTTGGCAGCTTGCCGAAAGAGGACGGGTTGTACCGATAACCGCCCGAGGGAACGGCACTGATCAATCTGGAGCGGCTCTGGGCTCAGAAATACTGATGGTCTTCCCGGCTTACATGAACAAAGTTATTGACTTTGACGGTAAGAGCGGCCAAGTGGTTGTAGAACCGGGTATTAATTACGGGACATTGCAGCAAGTCCTGATGTCTCACGGCCGGTTCTTACCACCTTACCCGGCCTCCATGGACTACTCGACGGTCGGCGGAGCCGTTGCTAATAATGCCGGCGGTGAAAAGTCTGTAAAATATGGCGACACAAAAAACTTTGTAAAGAGGTTACGAGTAGTATTGGCCAACGGAGAAGTTATAACTACGGGGCGCTTAAATAAGCGCGAACTTAACAAAAAACTTGGTCTCTCAAGCTTTGAGGGCGAGATTTATCGAGCAGTCGATACTTTGATTGAAGAAAATAATAAAATAATAAAAGAGTCTGTTATACCAGTTACGCGTAATGCCAGCGGCTATTGTCTGCCTGACGTAAGGACAAAAGACGGGTTCGATTTAACTCCTTTGTTTGTGGGTTCACAAGGTACCTTAGGAATAATTACTGAGATTCAGTTAGAAACTGAAGCCTATACCAAAGACACGACCTTACTAGTTGGCATGTTCGATGATTTAGATAAGGTTCAGACTGCAGTTAATGATCTTCGGGCGCTGTCCGACACACCGAGTTTGATCGAGATGATTGATGGCAATCTGTTAAACCTAGTGGATGAAATTAACCCCAATCAACTAAAAGATGTCATCTTAAAGCCTTACCCAAAGGTCGTCCTATTCGTAGAATTTGACGACGGTAACGACAGAACTCACAAAAAAATGGTTAAAAAAGCAATCAAAATCCTTGAGCGCAACACGATTGATTACCAGGTTGCCGACGACGACGCCGAGAAGAATAAATTGTGGAAGCTTAGACAAGCCACAAGTTTAATTATTTCACACACTGACGGCAAGTTACGCGCTACTCCGCTGATTGAAGACGGTATAGTCCCTCCAGATAAACTAACAGAATTTTTGAAAAGTCTCTACAAGCTGTTGGAGAAAAATAAAGTACGAACGGCTGTTTGGGGTCACGCTGGCGAAGCTAATCTTCAAACTCAACCCTATTTGGACTTAGGTCACGTTGGAGACCGCCAGAAATTATTTAGAATTTTGGAAGAGTACCATGATCTGATAATTGAATTAAACGGCTCGATAACCGCTGGACATGGTGACGGTAGAATCAGAACGCCCTATATATCCAGACTTTACGGCAATGAAATCTTCTCACTGTTTGAAAAGATAAAGAAAATATTCGATCCTTATAACCTTTTAAACCCGGGAATAAAAACGAACCTTAGTGTCAATGATATTAAACCGACCCTTAGAGATCAATTTAGCCTAGGGGCTTGGTACGATCATTTACCACGGGGGTAGTTAAGCTGCTATGGATTTTATTCAATCGGCGATGTTAAATAACCATGAGGCCCTTGTACGAATGATTGATATGCTTGTTGAACGGCAGGATAGTCTTGTAATAAGTAGGGTGTTTTGAAGTTAAACCATAGGTTAGCTTTGACAGTATCTGGGTAGGATTGTTGCCAATGAAAATAGTCATTAACCAGTGAAGCTGTGTTTGTCGGGGTTGCCCATTCAGCCAGCGCCATAGGCTTATTATTTTGCGAGGCAAACTGCGCTACTGCATTTAGCCCTACGAGTTCACCATTAACATTTCCAACTGTAGGATATGAATCTATAGCCATCCAATCAACGTAACCATTGCCCGGATACCATTGTGGGTCGGAGGTGCCATCATCATTGGGCGCCCACACGAAGGCAACCTTATTAGTTAACCCGGCGGCACGGAATTGATTGACCACATATTGCCACGAAGCTATATAATCTGCCGACGTCTCACCCCCACAATGCCCATAGTTAGGGTACCAAGTGCCGTTGAACTCCCAGTCTAGTCTTATGAACACAGGTGCTCCGAATTTTTTAACGGCGGCGATAACATCGTTAATTTGTGCTTTATCCTGATTAATAGCGTTCTTAATGCTAACAGATGTTGCGCTTTCAGTCGATAAAAGTAGTTGTGCTGTTGTTGACTTATCACCGTTGGTGTTTATGTTAGGGTTACATGTTCCTGCGTCTGAACCGCTGACGTTAGCAGAGTAGTCAAAGGGTAAATCCCAACTAATCATTGGTGTTATCGAGGCCGTAAAAGGCTTCCCGGCAATAGATGTTAGTTTAATGCCGTTGCCGAAATTAAGGATATTATCCACACGATTAGTGAACGGCGAAGCACCCGGTTCGAGATAGTCGTTTAATATAGCTGGTTGACTTATCCCAGCTGCGTTATCAAAAACATTCAAATTCGCGCTACTTTCTTCGGTTGATACCCCTAGGTATACTTTTCCGTTCTGTGGGGCGAAAAGTCCTTGGTTTGGATTACTAATGTTTGCATTTTCGGCGTTACGAGCAGCACTACCGTTACAACCCCCTACACTCGCAGCCGAGCCGTTAAATACAGCCGTCGGAGCATTTGAGCTTTGACCTGTTAAGATATAGGTAAATGTTATATTACTAGGATCTATGCCGGGCTTAGTGGTAAGCAGGTCAAACTCCTGGAAATAATGACCCCACCAGTCACTGGATGATCCGATAGCTTCTCTGGTGAGCCCATTGCCGCCAGACAATGGAGTAGTCACGTATAATCTACCGGCCCCGTGAATGCCACCGTTATAAGGCTGGCTAGTGCTAGAAGCAGCCAGCATCTTGACCTCATATCTTCCACCTGATACGGCTTCACTACAGGCCTCTACTGTGACTGATTGAGCGGGGCTATAAGAAACTTTTGCCGTGCCAAGGTTATCCCAGCTAGCCGCTTCTGCCTTATACGAGTTTGTTTTGAGGTTATTGTATACATAATAACCCACACCAGATAGTGCGGCTATAAGCAGTATAAAGAAAAGCAGTTCAATATGGCCAAAGCCTTTTCTGGTGAGCTTGGTTCTCTTTGGTATTGTCATTTTTTTTATTTTCCTTTATGTGTTTTTTAGAACTATTCATTATATATTAGCTTGCCAGGAGTATGTGCGCAAGGGGTTGTGCACAAGCAGAACGATCTTCAGGGGGGCGAGGTTGATATGACTTTAAGTGGTTATGTCGTTGTCAAACGCGGCTGGTTATTAAATCCCCGTTTGGTAACTCGGGGAGTAATGGTGCACCTTCCTGTTCCCGCTTGGAACCGCCTCAAGGCTGAGTTGCTCCGATGGCACGAGACATTTGAGGCATCACCTCTGCCAAGTCTAGCACAGTAACTACCGTGCTGGATTAGAACCTTAACATTAGACTAGCTTGAGCGATTACTAGCTTCGTTTACCTTCTTTTCGATATCAAGCATCTTCTCGTAGTTTTTACGATTGTTTTTCAAGAAAGCGTCGATTATGACAGCAAGGTCTGCTTGCTTAACAATGCCTTTGTAGTAGACCTGTTCCATCGTCAATATAAGGCGATCATTGGGGAATGCTTCTTTTGCGTAAGATATCTTCTTTTTCCGACTTGCTGTGTAGGATGGCTTGTTAGCCATAGCCACTCCGAACGCATAATCCAGTATGATGCGTGACAACTTGATACTGTACAATCTGAGCTGCAAGGCAGAGGGGCTTTGCAGGTTGGTAATCTCTGTTTTCATAGCCTCAAGTCGGTCGATAGCATCACGATTAAGAAGCAATGTTAACAATGTGCCAGGCTTAGGAAAGTCCTTATCGCTAAAAGTAAACTCTGTGCCAGAGAGCAGAACACCATCTGACCAGCAAACGAAGCGATCCTTCTGATGTTCTTGGGATAGAAAGTCCTTTTCGCTAAGCACCATAAGAGTTAAAGGCTTCTCGCTATCAAACGCAATAGGCTTCTGGTTCTTGGTTATAACGTAAAAATTGATATCCGATACGCCAGCCACAAACTCGCCACGCCCGACGCTACCTACTAGATAGACCGAGACTACCTGATCTCCTAAATCAGAAGCAAGTTGAAGAATGCCATCTATTAGAGGTTTTACTTCGCTCGGTATTTTGTCTTTACTGGCTTCGTTAGCGGGAACTTGCAAGGAGCCGAGATGCTCCGTGTACGCAGCGCCTATTTTCGCCTGTTCAAGCTGGTTCGTAGGCACCTTGTAGCCCTCCACTAGTTTGTCTGCAATACAGTTGAGGTTTGCTTCGATAGCTGATGTGGTTTTTCTCTGCTTGTCGACGGTATCATCTTTGAGTTTCTTGAATGATGTCTGCCCGATCTCTGCCATGCGTTGCCGACCGTATTCGGTAAGTTGGCCGGAAGCAATGGGGTCGAGCATGATACGGGACATTTTAAGCTGCTGGAAGTCGTGGTTTAACTGAAGTCGGCTGCGAAAATGGTGGTGCTGAGTACGGCGGTACAATGTTATGCCGATCGGTCCATCTTCTTTACGCCAAATTGCCAACAGGTCGTAAATGTCTAGCTCAGTTAGCTTCTGTTGGTTGGCCTCAAGGAACTTCTGTATCTGTTTGCCGCTTAAATCACGATATCGAGCTTTAAGCGGCTCGTTAAGATCAATAGTTATCGCAGCAATGAGTTGAAACAGTTTATCTTTGAGCTGGTGTACCAGGTCAAAAAATACGCCACTGTAATAAGTGATGACCTCTTCAGGCTCAAAAACAGCACCCCCGACTTCTTTACGATCTTCGACTTCGGCCATTAGAGCGGTTGTTAGTTTGAGTTCGTTCAGCACCCTGATTACTTCGCTAGAGTAAGTGTGCTGAGATTGAATCGCATGATGCGTGAATGTCTGCTGGCCGAGTACCTGGTATTCCGGCTCGTCCATTTCTCGTTTCACGCCTAGCATAAGCAAACCACTGTTCAGTTTATCCAGATTAGATCGTGTGTCAGCAATTTTGGGCGGTGTCTCTTGCTTATTGTCCATGCTACTAGTCTAAAACTTGATAGCGATAGAACATATAGCTTGTGCTTTAGGGATTTAGAGGCTATCAGATTATAAGAGAGTATATTTAAGCATTAGAAAATACGTGCTCACGACGAAGCTAAACGTCTCTAGAAGTTACAATCATCATTTACACCTCTGAGCCATTAAATCGCAGTACAGACGAAAATAGAGGGTGATAACGAAGAAACAGCTATGCTTTCTTCTTGTGTTTTTGCTTCAGGGCTTGCTTTTTGTTAGGTTCGTCATACTTTCGTAACGCTGGCACGTTCAGTACGCCCTTTTTCGCATCTTCGATAATCAGGTCTTCCAGGTCATGCACAGTGATTGGCTGATAGACGATTTCCAATTGTCGAACTAGCCTGGACAACTGCTCACGAGCTGTCTGCTTATCTATGTCCTTGCCGAACTGAGCTTTGTAGAGTGCTTGATACTTGGTAATGTCGTCATCAGTCAGCATTGGCAAGATTATACCATTTGTTATCTGTTGGTTTGTTAGGTTTATAGTATGATTAGATCAATTGTTATGGAGTTACGCAAGTGAGCAGCGAACTAGGTATTGAACCAGTGGAACAACCGATTGTACCGTTAAGGTTTGAACGTGCCATTGTTATTGGTTCTGGCATGGGAGGCATAGCTGCTGCGGCCGCTTTGCGTGAAAACTGCGACGATGTGGTTGTACTCGAGAAAGATGAGATACCGACGCAGCCAATATCACGACGTGGCGTTCCGCAAGATGAGCAGCTACATAACCTTCTCACTCGTTCACAGAGACACTTAGAGGAGTTATTGCCTGGATTTTGCGAAGCTCTTAGCCAACGAGGTGCTGGTAGTGCAACCGTATCGACCGAAACTCATGTTTACGAGTTAGGTGTGCAAATGCCCGAAAGAGACATTGGCCTGCGGTTAATGTCAGCATGGCGTCCTGTGATTGAATACGTGGCAAGAGGAATACTACTGGATTCTAAGAATATCGCTTTCCAGGGTTTATCCCGTGTAACCGGCCTAGTTGCTAGTGATGGAAAAGTGGAAGGAGTTAAGCTAGAAGATAACAAACGTCTTGAAGCCCCGCTTGTTATTGACGCAACTGGTACTGGTTCTAAGGCTCATAAATGGTTTCGAGAGCTTGGAATTGAAGAGCCAAGAGTGGATTCTTTAGAGGTCAATCAATGGTATGTCAGTATGCTACTTAACCGTCCGGCTGATTTTGAGGATAGAAACTCGTTTTGGTTAACTTTTCCAACGCCGCTTAAAACGAGAGGTGGTTTGGTATCGCCAGTCGGTACAGATAATTGGTACGTATCATTGTCGGGTCGATCTCAAGATACGCCGCCCAAGAGCTTTGATGAAATGAAACAATACGCAGCAACCCTAGAAGAATCGTCCATTGCTAAACTGCTGGACAATGCTCAACCACTGTCATCACCGAATCTATTTAGAAAGGCACGAGCGACGTGGCGACGATATGATTTGCTTGCTGACCCGTTGTCGGGCTTCTTGCCTTTAGGCGATTCAATCGCAAGCCTTAACCCATTATTCGGACAAGGTATGTCAGTAGCATCTTGGCAAGCTGCCGAACTTGCTGATCTGTTGAAGAAGCATGAGTCGCTAACACTGAAAGAATTAACTACTGCTTATCTTGGACGGGCGGCTGTTGCGAGTGAAGCAGCGTGGTCATTAGGAGACTTGGTCAACGCAGAGACGAGAGAAACGCTTACCCCTGACTATTGGGAAAAGCTGGCAACAGCTATTAGAAAAGATGCAGACCTACATCGTCAATACGTTGGTGTGTGGCATTTAATCGAGCCAGCTTCTACTTTGTACAGTCCGGCTTTCTTAGATCGTATAGAAAGAGCAATAAAGACCTGATTTCATTTCAATTTTGAGTTACGTCTATATAATGAAACTATATGGAAATAAGACGTCCCGACACCCTTTCGCCAGAAACGAACGCAGCCGAGCAAGAATTAAAGCTGAGGGTGTTTGCCGAGGGCGTAGAGATTGATAGTGGTGCAGAACAAATCTGGCGTGATTTATATGAAGACGAAATAAGTCTAAACGAGTATGCATCTACGGCGGGAGCGTGCCTGGTTACTGAAAATGGCACGTACATATCCGCTCCGTACATTCAGGATTTTACCCGTGATACCAGTATTCGTTTGATTCACGATGAGGGCTTTAAGTTGGTTGATGGAGACGCAATAACGGCTGTCGATGTTTTCCCTATTCCTGCCTATCACAAGCGAGACTATATGAGACCCGATGGCACAGTGTTGCCCTACACAAATCTAGGCGTAACGCATACAGATCGTGTCAGAATATCTCCCATCGAGGGCTGTGCGTGGCGTTGTACTTTCTGCGACTTGCCGTATAAGTTCCGTTATCAGAAAAAGCCCGAAGAAGAATTATTGAGAGTTATTGAGCTTGCTAAAGATGATGAGCTAACTCCCGCTAGGCACGTGCTAATAAGCGGAGGCACGCCTAAAGAGACTGATGAAGCCTGGATGGATAGTTTATACGAATACATCTGTTCAGAGTCACCGTTACCGGTAGATATTATGATGCCTGCTAGAAGCGATAAGAACTATCCACGTTGGCTCGGCTCTATCGGCATGAATCAGTTATCAGTCAATATAGAGGTATTTGACAGAGAACGAGCAAGGAGAATTACTCCGTTTAAGGCCAGGACTGTGGGTGAGACTGCGTTAAAAGGTATAGACCATTATCTTGACTATATTGAGGGAGCGGTTGAACAGCTTGGCGTTGGGAGAGTGCAGTCACTCATTGTCTTTGGTGAGGCTATTGAATCCGAAGAAAGCACTTTGGCAGGTGTGCAGGCTCTTGCTGAAAGAGGAGCTATTCCAGTCCTTAGTCCGTATAGGCCAGATGCTTCGACACCTTTAGGGAAAAAGGATAGCCCTCCTGCAAGCTATGAAGAGACGAAGCGTGTTTACGAAGCATCGTTAGAAATATGTGATAAAGCAAGCGGCGGGGTGGTTAAACCTGGGCCACGTTGCGTTCCGTGTCAGCACAACACAGTTACATTTGATGACGGAAGCGACTTCTATATTCCACTAGGTACTGATATTAGAACCCCGCTCAATGCCAGACCTTCTTAGCATTAAAGATATTGATAAGACCGAGTTCTTTACTCTGTGCGAACAGGCAGAGGCTTATAGACAATCTCCTGCTGAAAGTGTGCCGATAGACACAACTCAACAAGGAGGACTATTGTTCTTTGAATCTTCAACTCGTACTCGTCTTGGATTTGAAACGGCAGCCTGGAAATTAGGTGTAAAAACCGTTTCTATTTATGAAACTAAGGTCAACGACACTATGAGTGCGGCAGAAAGTATACCCGACACCATTCGCACGCTTAATCCCTACGTGAGTTTCTTTTGCATTAGGCACTCGGACGGAGATATTTTCAAAGACATTACCCCGTTCACTAATCGCCCTGTTATTAACTGCGGCAATGGAAGCTCCGAACACCCTACGCAGGCACTGATTGACGGCTATACGATTTTGCAGCGATTTGGCAGACTAGATAATTTGGATATTACTATGGTTGGGGCTTTGCGATACTCTCGGGCGGCTCATTCGCTAATGCAACTTTTGTCTAATTTTAGCGATGTAAATGTGTTAAGTCTGACAGAACCAGAACTTGCCTTTACCGATACTGAGGTGGAAGCCTTCAGTCACAACGGAAACTCGTACCAGCAATCTAGTACGCCCGATTGGAGAAGTGGACAGATAGTCTATTGTGCTGGCTTCCCTCCCAAGACACCAGGTGGAGAATACTCTCAAGAGGTCAGAGATCGTTATAAAGTTACGAGAAGTATAGCCGATTCGCTGGGTGATGGCATTATTATGAATCCTCTGCCACGAATTGATGAAATAGATCCAGAAGTTGATGAAACACCACAAGCTCATTACTTTGACCAAAATGAACTGGGCTTGTATATGCGTATGGCTATTCTTACTCGATACTGCCTAAAGTCCTAGCACTTGGGAATCGAATCGCTCTTTAACGTGTAGCATTTTAGTTTCTAGTTGACCTCGTGATTTATCAGTCTGTACTTGATAGCCAATATAGCCTTCGATGTAAACCGACCCTTTTTTGTAGAACTCCGCCGCAAATGATTCGCCAATCTTAGTAAATGGAAGTTCAATCGTATTGTGATAATACTCGTCGTGAACCTCCTGTCCTTTTTCGGCAGGTAGAAGTTTACTATGAGACCAAGCGAATCCTAGTTCAGCATCGAGCTTTGATTGAGATAATTTTACAATTTCATTGTGATGAGTTGCTAATTCTATATCTGTAATGGAGATACTTTTATGCTCTAATGCCAGCGTATTACAGACGTATCCACCTTGATGACGAGGATTCAGATCGACAACTACTAAATCACCCCTGCGGTTGATTAAAAAGTCGCAGCCAAACAGACCCCGATAGCCCTTATTTGCTAAGTAGTTTCCGATGGTTTTTGTAATACCGTAAATCTGTTTGATGTGCTGTTTTTTAGCGATACTGGGATAGAGGTTGCCTAGATAACGGTTACCCTGGAGAATCTGGTCGGAAATTACAAGTATGTATACTGTACCCTCTTGGTTGATGAAAGCGTTTACATTCGGAGCAAGCACGATGTTTTCAAAGATATCTGAAACTATGAAATGATTTTTCTTATTGACCGGTCTAATGTGAGTCAGAAACTCGTGAAGCATTTGTCGATCGTAAATCAGCCCACTTTCGTTACCACCAGAGGTGTAAGCTGCACTGAGATAGCACGGTACAATCTCGTTGGCACGCTCCAGCAATGTATCTTTATTGTCAAAAATTCGAGCTGTATTGTGGGGAAGCCCTAGTTTTTTGAAGAGTTTTAGTTGGTTGATTTTATTATCGTAGACTTTTGCCAATTTACTATCAGGACCAAGTACGGTGTAGTCGCTCGGCAAGTCAAGAAATGAAGTCGTAAACGGATATACATATATAGTTTCTTGCTTCTTTAGCAGTTTTGCTGATATTTTCTGAATCGTTTTGTTTTGAGCAAACTCAACATTTACGTCCTCGTAATCCGGTAAGTATACGACCGGTTTGCCAAGCTCTTTCATTAACTTATAGCTTCTCTCGTTGAGGATTATGTAGTTTGCCACATCGTAGTGCTTACCAGGCCAGGCGTTTAGAACACGGATCGGCCTGAACTCCTTGCCAAATCTTTTAGAAAGCGAAACTGCCATAGCCGTGTTCATATACTCAAAGCGAGGCCCATGCAAAGAGAAGAAGTATTCTACGTCGTTTGTGTAGATGTCTTTGTCTAATAAATAATCCATTCATTTCATAGTAGCATTTCAATTGAGCTAAAAAGCGAGTGATTTTTTAAGTCCCTGACTGTCTAACGTTTACCTGCCAATAGCAGGTGGAGCAATTGAGCTACATCTAACAGAGGTAAATAATCAAAATTACTCCTTGACATCAGTTAGCTCAAAGTTACAATCCCCTTATATCACTAAATAAGGAGGCAACCTTGAGTACAACAGATGAGAACAACACTAAAAATAATGAGGTAAAGGCTCAAGTGCCATTTTCACCGTCATTGTTGAAATCAGCAATCCAGAAGTCAGTACGGAGAGGCGATGTAGACAGGGCGGTGAGAACAGCCAAGAGTCTTATTCAATTAAACGAAGTAGACGCACTGCGTAGGCTCATGATAATCCCAATCGAAGACTGCATACTACCGCCGGATTACGATAAATACGCAGCTATGCTTACAAAGGTCAGTAGCAAAGGCAGTGTGCCATTGACCGAGGCAGAGAAGACAATGGCACTATCAATAATTGCTGATGTTGCCAGGTGTGAATGGCGTGATTTAGACGTAGGCAACCCAGATGATGAGGGCAAAGATTACGCAATGCAGCCAGTTCAAGGCAATAAAGAGAATGATCTGGTAAACGCCCTGTTGTATCGGCAACGAATAGGAGGCAGCTATTGGGACAGAATTATGTTAGCGCAAATGGCTAGAGTTTGGAATCGCAGATTCGCTGAAAAGACCTGGGATATTGAAAAACTGGAGTCGTATTTTTCAGGCCAAGCCATAGACTGGAATGATGTTCCATACGCAACTGTAGACGATATTATGCTTGAAGTGGTGGATATGCACTGCTCAGGTATTTTGCAAATGCTACTGAAGATAGATTGGGTTAAAGACCTGATCCGAAAAGAAATACCGTTTAATAAAAGAGATTGGCTAGGCTCTGATATGAGCGACCATAACCTGCTGGAACAGATCATGTGGTGTACTAGATCGAGTATCAATTACAAGAAAAATGTTTGGGAGACAGTAGCAGGTAAGGATCGGCCGGTAAGTTGGTTATTCGCAGATAAAGTACCGGAAGAAATGTGGCCGGTTTATGAGCATATAACAGAGTTGACTAAAGAAGAGACAGACAACATCAGTAGATGGGTCATAGCCAAGCAAGGTGGGAACAAATAATGACCACAGACCTAATACTTGCAAGGAGGTATACTAGAGATAACGCTTATGAAGTGTTCGACACCCTCGACGTGTCGGAAGCTACCAGGGCGGACTATACGGCGAGACTCATGCCCTTCTTGAGCTTCGTAGAGGATAAACAGTTTAGTATAAATACTTTCTTGGACTTCAAGCGTGAGCTTAGGGGTCGAGATGACTTGTCAGCATCATCAAAAAACAAATATCTCGTTGTCGCAAGGATATTCTTGAAAGAGCTGAATAGGAGAGGGATTTTACCAGTGGACATAACGCATAACATACGGAACTTCAGGCTGGACAAACGGCACAAGGTTAATGGCCTTGATGAGCGTGAAGTTGAATCACTTGAGTGGTGGTGTCAGGCTCATAGTGTAGAAAAGCCCAGAGAAGTGGCGATCATGTGCCTTCTGTTTTATCAAGGGCTTAGACTATGCGAACTCAGCAGATTAAACTGGGAGGACGTACTTTGGAGAAGTAACCAGATACTTATAAAAGGTAAAGGCAGGGATGATAAAGAAACCGTTTTGCTGCACCCAGTGTCAGTCAAAGCCATTAAGCAATACTATAGAGTAAGGCAATACTTAGAGCTTGAGACAGACAGACCGAGGGGCGCAATGTTTAGAAGTAGGAGCGTCCCCAGTAAGCAAGGACGGATTACCACTAGAGGCTTGAGGCACATCGTGAAAACTGTCTTCGAAGAACAAGGTATCGAAAAGACTTGTCACGGTCTGAGACACACATTTGTTACCAGACTGGTTAAATACTTCAATGGTGATATTACGAAGGTAGCTCAGTTCTCAAGGCACAGGAGTTTAGAGATGGTACAGGTATACAATGATGCTGTGCTACTGGAGAGCGATTACAAAGGCTATATCAAGGCTTTCGGCGACGTTAACCTATTTATACCTATTTACTGAAAAAACTACCGCTATTCAAAGTTATTAACGTTCAGTGCTGGACACATGCAAGCCACTCCCTAGCTAAAGGCTGTTCATGACTAGCTGTTCAGCACAAAAATCAGGGGGGTGTCTAGGGGAATGTACAGCACGGCTGCTGAACGTGACTAGGTTCTAAAAAATATACTTCCGGTTTTAGATTAGCTCACAGGGGTGGGGTTAGCAAAAAGTCTGTCATTTGAGTTGCACAATGGGCTAACAGATACTACAAGATACGACTGCTTCAATCTGTTACAGGTCATATTTGACCAAGCCCTCCAGACACTCGTTTGACACAGTTCTTTAACAGGTTAATTCCCCTATTTCTAATTACAGTCATTACAAAAACCTCTATACTTGTTTTAGTTGGAGGCAACCGATTATGCAAGGCGAACAAGCATATAACCGTGCTGTTTATGAAGTCGTACAAGAAATTATCAGGCAGCTACTCCTGCACGATGGAGCTGACTTTGATTACAAGTTCCAGAGCGAGAATCTAGGTATCACTTCGCTGGAGCAATTAAAGATACTGAGGTTGCTGTCCAACAAAAAGATTATTAATTTCAAGCAGCATGTGCGTCAAAAGGGAGGCGATTGGAGCGACGATGATATTCGAGCGATTTACTATGATCGGTTTGAAATAGTAACGACTAAGGAAAAGTTAGATCAATATGCAGCTAGTCTGAACACGTCTAACACAGAGGTGCCACGAATGAGTGCGAACACTGACAAAACCATTATGTGTACGTTGCAAATGAAAGATAGGGATATGGTGCTCAAAGTTGGCGAATATCCAGAGCAGAAGATCGGAAAAATGTTAGAGGGTCGACCGCTTTATAGATTGATGGCAGCTTTATCTGGCAAGCCTCCAGGTGTGTTTGTAACGAGCGCTGATGTTCTACCCAACGTAGACGATCTATGGCAACTGTTTGCGAAAAGTAATTATAGCTATCTAGCTCCGTTCTTTCAACATTCCAAGAAGCGTATTGCGTTTTTCCCGACCATAGAATTATCCATAGATCAAGTGCTCTCGATATTATCGAAAGTTACCGACAAATATCGACAAAATGTCGCTGGTATAGCAAAAAATCTATAACTCCAACGACCGACAGTAAACCGGAGTTGATTTGGGGTCGTTATTTTCGTGTTACCCTTCGGGTTACGATGAACGACGAGCAGCTAATCATGACGGTTAAAGAGCTTCGCAGTATAGCTGGCGAAGCTGTTGCTCACTTGAGCGATGAAGAGCTTATCAAAAGCATTGTGAACTTAGATTTTCTGGCTGGTTTGTATGTTAAGTGGGGTTTTCCCAGAAAGGAGGTAGCCGATAAGGTAGAAAGCGAAATGTAAAACACAAACACCGGTTGCCTAATAACTGATACGAGCCTGGCTTGTTGCCTCAGGCCAGGCTCGTATTAAAAATACTCAAAAATAACTATTAAGAAAGGGGTTGAAGGTGAACTATCAAGTAATCGACGATTGGTTTAAAGCAGAATTAAAAGAATTGATGCGTCGCTATAACAGCAAATTGCGTAGCGAGGTAATCAAGCGTGGCATTAGACGAAAAAAAGAAAGAATTAGTGCTGGTTCAAAAATCCGCTAAGGTCTATTGTCTTAGTTTGTATTTAAGTCACAATTAAGGAGGGAATATGAGTAATTTAGATCTATATCGTTTCGTTTGGGTCATTGTTATCGAAGATCCAGCCATCGGTTTCGGTCAGGAAAACGTAGTTTTCGGCGTATATCAGTCTGAGGAGACAGCCGAAGAGTGGCACGAGAAGCTGATGAACGACGAAGAAAAGCAAAAACATGTCAAATACTTCATCGAGCAAGTACCAATGTATTTAGACATCAATAGTCTTGAGGGGGAACTATGAAGAATCTTGCCGTAGTATATGTCAGAGTTTCCACCGACGAACAAGTGGATAATATGAGCTTGGGAAATCAGGAAGAAGAGTGCCGAAGGTTTATTGCTCGACAGCCAGGCGACTTGAAAGTAGACGAAGTGTTCATTGAGGAAGGCGAAAGCGCTAAAACTGCCGACCGGACGCAATTAAAAGAAATGCTGGAATACTGTCGGAAAAACAAAAACTCAGTCGGACATCTGGTAGTTTACAAGTTAGATAGGTTCGCAAGGTCGGTGCAAGATCACATGGCATTGCAAGCCCTGCTTTCCAAGATGGGGATAATTCTTTGGTCGGCAACAGAACCTATCAATGGAACGACAACCGGAAAGCTAATGGAGCACGTATTAGCCAGTTTCGCAGAGTTTGACAACAGTGTTCGTTCGGAACGCTGCAAAAATGGCATGAGAGCACGAGCGGAAGAGGGTTGTTGGGTTAGTCATGCCCCGATTGGCTACGTGAACTTCAAGGACGAGCTGAAACACCCGACGCTGGCGTTCGACGATAATATGGTCGAGCAAGTTCGTAAGTTCTTCAAAGAGTTCCTGACCGGACGCTATACGCAAACCGAAGCGATAGCGTTAGCCGAAAAGTGCGGAATACGCACAAAGAAAGGTCAGCCGATGTCAAAGAACGGCGTAATAGGTATGCTGAACAATTTGGCTTACGCCGGATACATTCAGAGTGCTCTAACAAGCGATAAACGCATCAAAGCGTTGCACCCACCAATACTTCAACTTGAACAGTTCAACGAAGTACAGTCGATCCTACGAGGTAATAAGCGCACAATTGTACCGCTTACAACCAGGATTAAACGATCATGGCCGTTGAAACGGTTTCTGTATTGCGGTCAATGCGGTCAACCGCTAACTGGCAGTGCGTCGAAGGGACGAAGCGGTGGGCACTTTGGAGCGTACCATTGTACTAAATGTACGAAAAGCAGAGACGGAGCGACGGTTCGACTCCCAAAAGTACAAGCCCATGAGGATTTCGGTGCTTTGCTAGATAGCTTAGTACCGTCCGAGTGGGCATTAAAGGTGTTTAAGGAAATCGTCATTCGCCGGTGGAACTTAGAATACCGTGATGTTCAAAAAGATCGCCGCAGGATTGATAGTGAAATCGAAGCACTCGAAAACACAAAGAACGATCTGTTCGATCGCTGGATGGCTGGTCGCATAAAGAGTGATAAGGTTTACGACGATCAGAACGACCGGATCACGGTTCAGAAGGAGACTTTAGAGCTAGAGAGAGCCGATCTAAAGTCTGACGAAACCGATAAGGAGCGTATTGTTGATCAAGCCGTGCATTTCATGGCTAACGCACGTGAGATATGGAGCAACGCAATGGTGTTAGATAAGGTAAGGTTCCAAAAACTGGTATTTGAGGCCGGTATTCCGGTTTTTCCGGACAGAACTTTTGGAACCGCCGAACCAAGCGTGATTTACCAGCAATTAACAGCTATAGAAAAGGCGTATGAAACTAACAGGGCGGAGCTTCCAACCGAAAACTCCGCCCTGGTGCGCGAGAGAGGATTTGAACCTCCAAGCCTTTCGGCGCTTGCCCCTCAGGCAAGTGCGTCTACCGTTCCGCCACTCGCGCTCGCTACGGCTGTTAGTAATCCCTGATATCTTAAGATCTTTAAGCAAAAAACTCAATAGAACTGGGCTATATGGTACTGGATTTATTCTCTACATTAACACCGTTTTCAGCCCTTTTGCTTCGGAGCATGTTATAAAGACCACGTACGACAGGTATAGGAGTTGTCGCTATACATGCAATGTCCTGCTTTAAGCTAGCCTTTTCACAGTAATTAACGTCGGCTCGCATGACTTTCTTAACAAGTTCTGAGGATTCGGTATAGGCTCCTTGATGAACATGAGCGAGCCCTTGCCCTGGGCCAACCACCCCTGGGTTTAATGTCGCCCACCAAAACCAGTCCTCGTACAATACTGGGTCAGCATGCTGTCGTTGTTCCAGTGTTATGGGTGTTTGTGGGCGAACTCCAACAAGATGCAAATTACCTAAGATTACGTTGATGCATTGAGGCAATTCATCAGCTGCGGACTTACGACAGAACTTAGATAGGAGACTAGCTTCAGAGTGTTCCGACCCGCCTGCCTCGTTCTCTCCGCTATGATCTTGCCCGGGCATAGTTTTAAGCTTGAGTATGTCGAAAGGTACGCCGCCTTTGCCTATACGCTCTTGACGAAATAGCATGCGGTAATCACCATTTCAATACCTAAAGTTAATGCAGCTATCCCCAGAATAGGCCCTGAAACTAAGCCTAGGCTAGATGCGCCCAAAATATCAACACCTCTTTGTTCGGGGCTACCAATATACTCTGCGCCAACTTTAGCCATCTTACGCCACCGCCAAAAACTCTGCCAAACTATCTACCTGATGCATGATAAAGGTAGTTGCTCTCACATCAGTGACCGGTTGAGGGTCTATAATTGCAAGACTGCGCTCATCACCCACCACAACAAAATTACCTGCGCCATTAGTGTCTGGTACCATTCGCTCACGATCATAAAGTTTATGGGTCGCCTCTATAACTGTGGCTAAGGAAGCCTGACCCGTGGTAACTGTTTCACAATATTCGGTTACAACGCTGCGATTCACTTCGGTTTTATTTGTAGTGAACAATGCTAGGGGGACGCCGTCAACAAACGGTTGCTCGGCTATAACTGCGCGGTATATACCGAACGGGTGCTCACCAATTCTATATCTCTGACTTATAGCCATCGAACCCATAGTCTCGCACAGTAACGCGGTTGCTGATACCTCAGCAGCGACATAGTCTAACCTCTGACTTTCTGTCCAATTGACACTGTCCCGATGCACTTTTGTGACATTGTCGCCGTCACTATATACCGAATACTCTGCACCATAACCAATGAACTGACGTCCAGTTAAGTGTCTAGACAGAAGGTCTAATACTGCGGTAGCTAAAGATGGGCTACGATGAGCTAACTCGTCAACAGCTGTAGCGCCTAAACGCTTCACGGGATTTTTGAGCGAACGGATGTCGTCGCGTCTAAGATCTCTGAGCCCAAAAATCTCATTGTTAGAGGCAAGACTCAACTCAAGCATCCGACCAATTGATTGCATAAGTACGGATGTTAGTCTTGAGATAAACATCTGTCAACTAAATCAACGAACCAGGCAGCTACTAACTTTTTCGTTTCTGGGGCCCCCATGAGTGTTCAATGTCAATATACGACTGACTTTAGTCGATATCCTGTGATATACTCTGTTATCAGGGGTGATTAGCTCAGCTGGCTAGAGCATCTCGTTTACACCGAGAGGGTCGGGGGTTCGAATCCCTCATCACCCACCATAAGACCCTTATTTGAACCCCCGTCAAAGTAAAGGGCGGCCAGGGGTCCCAGGTCAGGACCTCGCCGCCCGTTTTCTTTGACACCGTTTTCTGTCCTCGCCCGTTCGGTTCGTTGAATCTCATCCCTCGCTTGCAACAGCTCGTCGAACGGCGGGCGGAAGACCGCCCCATCGATCTCGTCGTCCTGCACGTACAGCTTCTCGAAGATGGCGTCGTTCATGAAGCGCCGCTGCTCAGGTGACAGCGTCAGGTACAGCTTCTGGGCGCTGTCGAGCAGTTGCAAGGCCCGGTCGATAAGGACGGCCCCAGCGGTCAGCCGATCGTCACCGATCGCCATCCGTTCCCTGATCCGGTCCCGCTCCCTCTGAACCTCGGCCAGCTTCTGCCGCACCTTTGGCAGCGACATCCCACCGTCGGCGGCAAGGTCGATCAGGTTCGCCTCCTGCTTTTCGAGTCGAGTCAGCTCGGCTTTCATCTGCTTGGCTAGCAGGTGCAGGGACTTCTCCTGCTCGTTCATCATCTCGTCCAGCTTCCGGCGAAGCCGATCGGCGATGTCTGCTGGGAAGTGGATGGTGGCGTAGAAGCGTTCAAGTGCCGCCTCGATTTCTTCTCCGTAGCTGTAGCGGGACAGGCACAAGTGCTGTTGCTTGCGAACACAGAAGAAGTACAGATAACGGCCACCTCGACCATTCGCCCATGCAAGGATCATCCGAGACTCGATCCCCTGCTCGTGGCAGGCTCGGCACCACAGATGCCCCTTCAGGTAGTGGTTGTGCTTGCGCTTGCGTTGGCCGTTGCCGCCCCGCTGGTCGAGGATGGCCTGAACCTTTGCGAACAGCTCGTGGCTGATCAGCGCCTCGTGGCGCCCCTGGATCATCTCTCCCTCGTAGGTGACGTAGCCGAGGTAATACGGATCGCGCAGCAGCTCAGCCAGTCGGGACGTCGAGATCGGGCCGCCGGGGTACCGGCCCTGTCTGGTCTTCAGTCCTCGGATTGTCAGCTCCTCCGAGAGGCTCTCCAAGCTGAACTCGCCGGTGGCGTACAGCTCGAAGGCGTTGACTATCAGGGGAGCGCGTTCGGGGTCGAGTTCCACGATGCCGATGTTGCGGCCTTCGCTCATATCCCGGGCGTTGCGGTAGCCGAGCCTGGCCCGGCTGATGGTGCCCCCGTTCTTGGCCTTGGCTCCCATCTTGTAGGCGATGTCGGCGCCATCCCGCTTGACTCGGTACTCGTCGACGGCGTTGAGGATCATTTCGATCATGTCGCCCTCTGGGCCCTCCGGCAGGTCGAAGGCCGTCTGGACGATGCGTACGCCCCACTTGCTCAGCTCCCGCTTGGTGATGGCGGCGTCGATGGCGTTGCGGAACACCCGGTTGAACTGGTAGACGACGATGTAGTCGACCTCGTCGCGGTGCGCTTTGACCCAGGCCATCATCTCCTGGAAGACGATCCGCTTCTCGACCTCCTGGGCGCTGCGGCCGGGCTCGGAGAACTCGTTGGCGACTTCGGCTTGAAGAGCCGAGCACTTCACCAGGCAGGCATCACGCTGGGCCGGGATGGAGATTCCTTCCGGGTTGTAGTCGGTCTTCACCTGCGACGGTGAGCTAACCCTCAAGTAGAGGACGGCTCGCTTCGGTGCCTCCGGTTCCGGCCGTGGCTCCGGAGCTACCGTTCGGGCACGCCCGCGCTTAGCCGCCGGTCTGACGGCGGTGGTAGTCATGCTCATATTCGTTCCTCCTTATGCGACTTGTTCTGTGGCGAAGCGTGGGTTCGCAGATCGTTCGTAAATCTTGTCGTTTGTGTTGCGTAGAATCGGGCTGGTCCAGTCGTCTATACAACGTGGTGCTCGGTCGATCATGCCGATAGCACTGAGTCGTACCTGCATGGCGGACTGGGAGACATCGAAGAGGCTTGCCAATCGGGCGATGTTCTGGATACCGCCGCAGTACGCCCGTTTCACCCATGGCCTGGGCATCAACAGGCAGGCGGCGAAGTGGTCGCAGAGTTGCTCGGTCATGCGCTTGCGGTCAGCGTCGGGAAACTTGGCGTACATCAAGTCGGCGAACCGGTGGTCGATGATGTGCTTGAACTCGTGAGCCAGGCTGAAGCGTTGACGTTCCCTGGGCTCGGAACCGTTTAGCAGCACCAGCCACCGCTGAGAGGCCCACTGCGTGGCTCCGGAAGCCGGCAGGAATCTGACCCGATCCACCTGCAGTCTGGGTAGTTCGGAGATTGCGGACTCGGGAACCGGCCCCTCGGTGATGTCCAACAGCTTGAGGAATCGAGCGGCCTGCAGTTCGGCGATGCGCATGGCCTGGCTGTATGTAAGCGGTCGTAGCGGCACGATGTCGCGTAGCCTGGCAATAACACCGGGGTTCATGCCGCCTCCTCGTTGGGAGAATCGTCCTGTTGCTCTGGCTCGGGCCTCGGCGGATAGACGGGCTGATCCTTGGGAATGCCGTAGTAGCTACGCAAGTATTCGAAGTACCGCTCTAGGTCGGAAACGGCTTCAGCCGGCAGGTCGTACCTGGCTCGCAGATAAGGCTGGAAGCTCGGCAGACCCGCGGGAATCTCGTAGCCGGCAAGGGCATAGAGGTCGGCGACAGGCACCTCGAGCACGTCGGAGATGGCGCTCAGGTGTGGCGGAGCGGGCTTGATGTAGTTGCCGTTCTCAAGCTTGGCCCAGTAAGAGGCGTCGAGATCAGCGGCCTCGGCAGCGCCTGCACGGGACAATCCTAAGGACAGTCGTCGCGACCTGATGTAGTCGCCTAATGATTGGTTTCCATCTCCTTTGGCCATTGATTCACCTCCTTTTCCTTACTTACATTTTCTCAAATAATGGGACGACCGTCAAACTGTATTAATGACAACATTCTGTCTGAACAGGTCTTATCCGTCGCCTGTGTGGATAACTGGGTGTAAATGGCAGGGGCAATATCTGAGAGTGATGACTATATAAGTCACGACTCAAAGAGGGATTGCCCCTGCCAGGGTGGAGAGTGAGTTGTGTGCAGCGCTAAGGCTGACTTCTCGTGCTCAGCTCGTAGCTGACTCTCCTCCCTTGCCACGGGAACGGCGCTGAGGGGTTTCGCCCTCAGGTTGGTTCTCCGTGACCGGCGAGCCGTCGCTTGACCCCCCAAACAGGGTGGCGATGGCTGAGCGCCGTTGGGCGGCGTCGTTCTCGATCTCGTCGAGCACCGACTGGGCCCTTGCAGCCAGCTCTGGCTGTGAGCGCTTCGTCTCGATCCACTGATCGATTGCCTGCCGGATGGCGTCGGTAATCGTCAGCTCGCCGAGCTGGGCGACCATAGTGAGCTGGGCGTGCAAATCGTCTTCGAGGCGAATCGCGAGCGTTTTCACGCTGCAACCTCCTGTGTTGACGACATGAGTGAAACGTTGATCATCTGAGATCACGTCCTTCCTCGGTTGGGTGCGGCCGAAAAGTCCTCGGTTTTGGGCTTTTCTACGGTTGGAGCCGCAGGCCACCGACGAAGTGGCCGACTCATCAAGGTGGGTGGAACAAGAACACCCCGCCCTCCGAGTCATCGAGGGACAAGAGCATGCCGCCTGACTCCAGGTCCCGGACCAGAGCCTCCGTGTCGAGGTGGATGTAGTCACGGAAGGCCTCGGGTACGGCCTCATCGAGAATCTTCTCGATACCCATGTCATCGAGGAAGTCGTCCATGTAGCTCTCGGCGCTCTCCCAGTGCCCGATGAAGTAGTCCTCGAACTGGTCGAGCAGTTCGGTGTCGCTGTGACCCAAGTAGCTGGCGAAGGCGGCGAATGCCACACCGTGTTCGGCGATGCCCAGCCCCAGCTTGCTGACCCGCTCGACCGTTTCGTACTCCGAGAGGCGAAGTGGCCCGAAACCCTCGTAGTCGAAGATGGCCCATTCTTCGGCTCCCGGTTGACGAGAAGAGCGCAACACTTCGTTGACGCCTTCCCAGATGTAGTCAGGCTCCTGGTCGGCATCGACCCAGGCGCCGTGCAGATCACCGTTGTTGTAGTCACTAAGGCTGGCGATCCAGACCTTGGGTGTGACTCTCGGCTCCTGCTCACTCCTCGGCTGCTCCTGTTCTTGTTGTGGTTCTGCTTCACTCATGCTGCTTGTCTCCTTTCGTTGTTCTTGTTGTTGATCACCCCCTCCCGTCTGGCTCGCTCAGCTTGGATTCGCTCCGTCGCCAGCTCCACGTACTCCGGCTTCAGCTCGATACCTAACCAATCCCGGCCGAGTCGCTCGGCGACGATGGCCGTTGTCCCCGATCCCATGAAGGGGTCGAGCACTACTCCGGGCATGGTCGGTGCACGGCAGGCGCAAGGAGTGAGCTCGCCGGCGGTGCGCACCGCTTCGACTCGGCGCCGCCACGGTTGCTCACACCGCGTGCACAGCACCTCAGGGCAGCTGGCCAAGATCGGGCGGCGGATTAGCTCGGGTGGGAAAGTGGCGAAGTGGTAGCCGCCGTACCCACCGGTCGAGATGGTCCAGACGTCACCGGGATTCTTGCCAAGCAGATGACCGGAACGACCCTCGGCCCGGGCACGCTCCAGTCCGTCGTTGGCGCCAGCCAGCGGTCCCGCCCAGGGCTGCCGTTTCTTGCCGGCGTATTTCTGGTGCCCATGACTTCTGCTCGGAGTCCTGCGAGATCGATGCGGTTCACGGATAACGTCGAGATCGAAGTAGTAACGCCGCGAGCGCGTCAGGAAATACATGACTTCGTAGGTCAGGCTCAGCCTGTCGCTGACCGACGATGGCATCGGGTTCGGCTTCGCCCAGATCACCTTGTTGCGCACCAGCCATCCGTCCGATGCGAGCGCTAGGAGCAGTCGCTCCGGCGCGCACAGCAGTCCCTTGGGCGGAGCGCCGTACTTGGCATGACGAGAGAACGAATCGCCGAGGTTCAGCCAAGTCGAACCGCCAGGCTTGAGCGCACGGGCCAGCTCGCCGAACACCGAGCGCAGTTCGTCGACCCAGACATCGACGTTGGCTTCGAGCCCGATCTGTCCATCGCTGCCGTAATCGCGGAGCATGTAATAAGGAGGCGAAGTCACGACGCAGTCGACGGAGGCGGACGGGAGTCGGCGCAGTTGCCCAGCGGCATCACCGATCAGGATTCGGCCACGAGGCAGTTCGTGGAGCCGAAGCTGGGTAGTCGAGGCGATCACGACACGCTCTCCTCGTGGGCAGTTTCCAGCAGCGAGCCATCGAGTAGCGCCTCAGATGCGCGATCGGAGGTCGTGACCACAAAGAGTCGCCAGTGCTCGGCGGGCAGTCGGCTGAGGGCATCAACCAGTTGTGCCTTCCGTTTGACGGTCGGGACGACGAAGGCGATGAGGGGAAAGATGTCGTCGTCAGATTGCTCACGTCCGGACTGCCAGTAGCTGATATAGGCACGAGCCTTGCTCACGATGCGGGCGGGAAACTCGGTGGCGCAGTCGACTTCGATGAAGTAGCGGTCCTCGTAGTCGTCGCTCTCGACAGCGACGTAGGCATCAGGTTTGAGCCAGAGCCGGGTGCCGCCGGGGCCGAAGTAGCGACGCCAGCATGCCGGTTCGGCGTCGAAGTCAGTCATGCGGGTCGGGCTGGCTGCCGCCGTTCGCAGTTCGACGTACAGCTGGCTGACAGCCGTTTCGTGATTGAGGAGTGCCGGTCCGGGTGTCGGGATTCGCCAGGTTCGCCGGCGGTCGGGGTCGAGTAGGCGTTGGCCAGCTAGTCCGATCGAGTAGCAGTAGCCATCCGAGCCGGAGTGCTCGCCGCCGATACGACGCCCGAGACGCTGTAGTACTTCAAGACCAACGAGCTCGCTCAGATCCGTACGTGCTTGCCTTCGGGACAGACCCGCCGGTGCGTAGTGGACGATGCGAAGCTGGCCGCCGGACATGATGCCTAGTCGATCGATGTCGTTCAGGATTGACCAGTCCCGTTGACTGAGAGACGCTCGGAGGGACTCCAGACGCTTGGTGGTCACGTAGTGACGACGGCTCACAGCCGACCCCATTTCCCAACCGAATTCACCATAAGAGTCATTTGCGAATCCGCTGCATCTGTAGCCACTGACCAGGCACAACGCGCCCGAGCACTTGATCCGACCGGAAGTACGGAGAGGAGGCTCATTTGCCACCCCCGTTGGCTGCGGAGCGGCGGTCGTGGCGCCCGACGGCTTTGGGCGGACCGCTCTGCTGGCGCTTGCGGATGGCAGCTTCGACCTCGCTGCGCGGCACTCCGAAACGACTGCGGGAAGCATCACGCACGGCCGCGGCGTCGCTCGTCTCCGGACCCATGGGCCGTGTCGTGGCGGTCACCGGAATCTGGGTGCTGCCGCCGGCGAACAGTTGAGCGGCAACCTCGTACTGACCGAGTCCCATGAGGTCCTCAGGTGTGAGGACCCCGCCCATCTCGCGGGCCATGAGGCGGGCGTCAGAAGCTGGCAACTGGAACACCACGCGGGAACGGGTGTCGGCGAGAACGGCACCGCTGGTCTCAGTAGGCAGCTGCGAGATGTGCTGATGAGCGAGAGTGAGACCCAAGCCAAGTCCGCGGGCTTCAGCCAGGACGGAGGACATCGGGATCGGCAAGTGCACGAAGTGCTGCCACTCGTCGAGGTAGGCCATCACCGGCTTGCGGTGATCGGAATGCTGGGCGGCGCGGGCCATGGTGGCGTGCCAGAGCTCGGCAACGACCAACGCGCCCAATAGTGCAGCGGCCTCCTCGCCGAGCAGTCCGGTGGCGAGAGACACCAAGAGCACCTTGTTGCTGGCGAGCACGTCACGCAGGCTGAGGGCCGGTTGACTCTGGCCGATAATGCTTCTCACCCGAGGGCGCATGGTGAACGCCCGGACCTTGTTGAGCACGGGCCCAACAGCCATGGCTCTCTCGGCGTCACTGAGCGCCTCGTACCAACCCCAGAAAGCTTCGAGCCCGATCGGGTCATCGAGCCGGCCGACAATGCGGCGGCGATAGGTGCTGTCGGTGAGGATCAGCGGCACTTCGCAGAGGGTCGAACCTTTGGCGCCGGCGAGCGTGAGAAGAGCTGCCCGGAGGATGTCATCGAGCCTCGGACCCCATGAGCCGCGGTAGAGACTTTTGAATAATCCGACCAGGTTCTCGACGACGACCTCCTGGTGATCACGGTCCAGCGACTGCAACGGGTTGAGGCCGACCGGGCGATCGGAGTCAGCCGGATCGAGCACGACGACATCGCCGAGCCGCTTCTCCGGGATGCGTTCCAGCACCGACTGGACCAGGTCACCTTTCGGGTCGAGGACCACACAGCCGTAGCCGGCTTCGAGGTCCTGAGTGATCATGTTGACCATCAGCGTCGACTTGCCGTAGCCAGTCGGACCGAGCAGGTGGACGTGACGAAGCCGACCCTGGAGTCCCAGCGCTAGAGGCTTCTGGTTACCGGGAAAGTTGCTGTCGCCAATCACCGTGCCGTACTGCGGGATCGCCGGCGATGGTGCCAGCGGGCGGCAACCGCCGAGCATGAGGCCAGGCACCGACACGGCCTCGATCGGGAACCCGATCAGTCGAGCCAGCTCTGAGGTGTTGTAGGCACCGGGCCACTCGACAAGCGGTGCCTGGCGATCCCGGACGCGCTTGGCGGCAGGCTTCTCACCCAGCCAACGACGTGTGAGGTGCACTCCGGGAGCACGCACGCTGTGCCAGGCCACCTCGGTGTGACGGAGCAACGACCTGCTCCGATTGCGGTTGTCGGCGCCAACGGCGATCCGGCCAACAGCCAGCAGTAGTGGCTTTGAGCGCTTCACCTTCAGTGCGGAGACCTCTTCGCTGGTAGGCATGACGCCATCCGGCGTGCCGAACCACCCTCGGGTATCGGGCGAGGCGACTCGGGCGGGAGCCACTGGCCCGTGTGGGGTGACAACCCACTGCACGACGACTGCCTCTTGTTTGCCAAGAGGATGCAGGCTGGCTAGTAGACGAGACGAGCTGGCAGCAGCCTCACCGCCGACCTCTCGGCTGTTATTCGTTAGTCGGTACTCGCTGCCGAGGACGACGCCCAGTTCCGGCACATCGCAGGCCGTGAAGCGGACACCTGGCAGGTTGGCGCTGAGCAGCCCGAGCACGCTCCGCTCCCAGGCAGCGGGCACGAGCAGGTAATGCCGGATGCCCTTCTCGTCAGCTTCGGTCTCGAGCACCACATAAGGACTCGTCAGCCAGCGCTTCCACCACGGCAAAAGAATGCCTGTCAGGCCGTCGAGGAAGGCTTCGACCTCTTCAACCTTTAGCCCTCTCGGGAAGCTCAGTTGGAAGGCCCGCAGCGTCGACTGCACTCGCCGGCGGTTAGCCATACGCAGGAACGTCACGCTGACGACGAGCATGGCTACGGTCACCGCCAGCAGCAGGATGGTTTGTTCGATCATGATGCTGACCCCTTGCGGCTCGGCTGCGCCTTGACGCCTCCCGGTGTCTTCTGTTGACTCTCCATGTCGCGCACCAGACCTAGAAGGGCCAGCGCCAACTTCTCGATATCTATCTCGTCACGGCGCTTGGCCGTGATACGAACTCGTCTGCTCACGTTGTCCCTCCTTTCGTTTTGCTTGATCTGGACCGTCTCTTGGACGACGGTCCTGGAGAGGGGTCGGCAGCGCAGCGCCAGATCGGCTTGTGCTGTCCGCCACCGCCCCTCTCCTCCGATATCTCAGGTTCTTGGACGAGTGTCAATAGCAATGTTGCAGTTGGACTGCCACTACTTGTGGATAATCCCGCCGGAACGGGGACCGCGGATGATGAAGGCCACAATCCAGCCGAGCACCAACAGCACGAGCACCGGGGCAATAAGCGAAGCCAGTAACCCCCAGACGACTCGGGCGACGATGGCAACGGCCACAATCGTGATTAGCCCACCAGCCAGCTTGGAACGCCAGCTCTCCATGAGTCGTCACGTCCACCAGTTGCGGTCTGATCCCGGAGCCTGACGTGCGGCATCGACCATCTCTCCGAAGGCACGCGCTGACACGTCGTGCAACCGACGCTCGGCCCAGTGCTGCTGCCGCTCTATGCGAGCTTGCTCGGCCCGGTGCGCCCGGTAAGCGTTGCTCCCATCGATGATGGCGATTGCTGTCAGTGAAACTGTGCTGACGACCATCAGGATGATGCCGATGAGGATGATGATCATCGCGACACCCTCCTGACCGTTTGGCTGACGACCTCCGCCTGCTCCATGGCGGCGATGTCGCCTATGGCTTGCAAGCGGCTCACGGCCATGGGGACCAGCATCGACAACTGAGCCTCCATCTGGGAGAGCATCGCTACCTCGTGCATCGCCCTCTTGGCGACGTAGCCGACGGCGCTGGAGCGCGTCGCCTGCAGCTCGGCGGCCTGGTCGATCTTGGCCACCTCCAGGTCGGTCTGCGTGTCGAGCCGCGAGAGCAGACGGCCGGCGTAGCGGTTCTGCCTCTCGATGGCTCCGTTTGAAGCGGGAATGATGTTTGCCATACCTAGTTGTCTCCTTCTCTCTCTGCGGGGGCCGTGTGCCCGCTTCGCAGTGAGACCAGCCTGTTGGTCCAGGTCAGGGGGCACCAGGTACGTCGATTCGCAAAAGCGGTACCTAGCCGGCACTCGTGGACTCGCTGCTTCGGAATCCGCAGTGACGGAGCCACAGCCCTGCCGCGCGGCGGACTGCGCGGTAATACTTCGGGGGTGCCACGCCGGCCTGTCGATGAGGTTCCCGAGGAGGTCAAGGCTGTCGCGGCCGCGCTGTTGGAGCTGTCATACCGGGACGGGCTGACGCGGGCCAAGCTGATCGGTTCTCCGGTGCTGCTGGCGCTAACCGTCAAGCGGTCACCGAACGCGGAACCTTCAGAGCAGGCGCGGAGAGCTGAGGAGATGATCCGGCTGCACGTCAACTCCATCCGCAATCTGCGTGATCGGGTGATCCTGGCAGCTGCCTTGAACCTAGATCAGGAGCCGGGAACATCGTTCGAAGACCGGATTAACAGAGCGTGTGACTCGGCTATCGGCGAGGACAGTCCGCACTTCATCACTCCCGATGGCGCCCAAGGTCGCTTCCGCTACGTGCTCACCGTTGATCTTGCACTACGACTGCTCGGCGGTTCTCCGGCCTACGCCATGCCTCGGCCACCTTCCGACGATCTTGAACTAGCAGTCAGGCTGCAGCGATCGCATCAGACGGATAGTGCCGTTCAAGTGCTCAAGCGTGCCACTGACGCTGATGAGAAAGCCGATCGGCGTCATGCCTGGCGCTTGCTGGCCACCATCGCCTACGAGAGCGGCGACTACGACGGAGCCGAGATCGCCTTCGACATGGCTCTGCGCAACGCCGTCGGAATGCGTCGTGGTGGCAAGCTGACAGTAGCCATCGACCGGTATGCCAGGCGACTTACGGAAGAGGAGGACTACGACCGAGCGCTGGCAATCGTCAGCAAGGGCATCAGCGTCGTCTTCGAGAGCCTGTGGCTGTGGCGTCGTTATGGCTGCATCAAGTGGTACGCCGGAGAACTGGTTGACGCCTACGCGGCCCTGACCATCGCGCTCGACTTGGGCTACTCAGCATCGAGGGTGTTCCACGCCCGCGGACAGGTGCTGGCCGAACTCGGCCGGTACAACGAGGCGATCGAACAACTCACGGAGGCATTACGTGTTCCGCGATCCCCGGTTTCCCAGGCTGAGGCGATCAGTGCCCGAGCATTCGCCGTCGGAATGTCGGGCAACCTTGACGAAGCCCTCGACGGGTTCCGTGAAGCCGAGCAGGTCATCTCGTTCAGCAGCTGGCTGCATTATTGGCGAGGACTCTGCTTCTACCACCACGACAAGCCTGCCGAGGCACTGATGAACCTGGTGCTCGCCGTAGGTCCCGAGACCGCATCGCTCAACCGGCCCAAGCGATTAAACGCTGAGCGCTTGATATTGGAGCTGACGGACTGACACTGTGGATAACTGCTTGTCTTCCATCATCCAAAGTCCGATACTTGTACTTGTAATACAGGCATCAAATAATGGACGAAGTCTACGAACAACCTCCCGAACTATCTGAACTTGTTGATAGATGCTTTGGTGTGGATTCTTATATGAGCGAGCTGACCATGAACGCCGTCGGTGCTGCCGCGGAGATTGGAGCGGAAGCGTCTGCGGCGCTGGAGTATGGCCTCCGGCCGCATCTCGAAGCGTTAGCCGATGGCCGTGACGCCGACCCCGAGCAACTCGTCAACTACCTGCGCTACTTCGAGCTCACGTCTGCGCGACTCAAGGTCACCGATCACGACGACCCCCTCGGTCGGATCGAGCGAGACTTCACAGCTGACCCTCACGTACACGACGGCAAGCGGCTCCGAACGATGGTGAAGGTGGAATCTGCGCAGCAAGAGCACTCAAACCGGGACGAGCACTCGGGCGAGGCCAACCCGGAAACGGAGTAGGTCTCGTCAGATTGCCTCACTGGAGCTCACAGGTTGAATCGACGGGTCCCGCTCCTTGAACTGCGCCAGAACGTGCTTAGCCATGCTGTTGGTGACCAGTCGCCCACGCATGTTGCCGGCGCTCCTGATACGAACCCTGTGACCGTCGGCCACCTTCAGGACGGCGAGCTGGACCGTGCCCATCATCGGGTCCGGGCCGGGAGCCTGGAACTCGAACCCGATTTCGTGATCCGGCTGCATCGAGACACCCGGGATCGACGGTCCGCCGGTTTTGGTGGGCGCGAATGGTCGGAACGGGATCATCTTCAGCTTGAGCGGCCGCTTCTTGACGGCCACCGTGAAGGTGGTCGAGATGTCCCCGAGGGACATCTTCGTTGTGAACTCGTCCACATTGGCCTTCACGTCTCTCGAACCTCCCGATTAGTCGCCCCGGTGCGCTTGGTCGAGAGGCTAGGCGCGTCGAGCCCGACCCAGCCGCGACCAGGGCGAACGAGGCCGGTGGGACCTCTTTCGCAGTTATCCGCGAGCTGAAGACGCTGCCGCGTAGGATCGACTCCAACGTAGGCGGCCTCGAACGCCAAGGGGCTCAAGAGTGAGGGGGTCAAGTGGGAGGAGCGGAGGAGTTTCGGCAGGAGCTTCGCCGGATGGCGACGCGGAATCAGATCAGACCGACCTTCGATCAGGACAAGCTGGTCGCCGCTCTGCAGGCTGAGATCAACCAAGGAGCCGAGTTCGTCAACATCTTCCCCAGCGTCGGCAGCGACAAGAGCTACCTCGTCGTCACTTCAGTCGCCACCCATTCGGTTGCAGGCGGTATGTTCTCGGTGAAGGTCAAGTGGTCAGTACCGCACAAGGCCCTCGACAACGCCTACTACCAGCGCGGCACCATGGGCAGCATGGTCATGGACAAGCTGTTTCTGGAGGCGAGCGGACGGAGGGAGCAGTTCGTCTTTGGGCTGGTCGATCCGGGAATAGCTGCCAAGGTGCCCCGTGAGATCGCGGCGAACAACGCCAAGGTTGCGTTGGGAGAGATTGAGCAGGCTAAGGCCTACCTGGAACGCCCTGCGTCAGCGGTCGATCCCGAGGTTGAGCGATTTCAACGGGCGATGGCTCTCGCCGAGGCTGGACCTCAGCCCGATACTGAACCCTCCGACCATTGGACTGAGGACGACTACAAGCAGCTGTTCCATTGGACAGTCGAGCGTTGGAAGCGTAAGGAGTACAGCGAGATATGGGCGCGGCGCGTTGGATTGAGTCCGAGTCTCGAACAACGTATGGCTATCGACCAGCTCTGGTTTTGGGTCAACGCACTAGCGGCTCTGTCTGGACTGGAGTTAGGCCAAAAGGGTCACCCGAAGCTGTCTGTCTTCGCCGGCTACGCAGATCAGGTTGTCGACAATAGTAATGATGGTCAGCGACAGGCGATGGAAGATATCAAGAGGCAGTTCTTCGGCTGATTGGATCGGTTCCTTGTACTCAGAACAGATGTTCGATATCATGAAGGTAACGGAAGCAATCATGGAGGACTATTCATCTAACAACCCATTGCGATCTCCCGCGCCTGGCTCGTTGCCAGCGGGAGTTGTGAAATGAGTCCAGATTACGAAGGTCGGCTCGAACTCACTTGGACCAACAAGCCTCTACGCCTGCTAGCTCACGAGGATGGATCGTACGAGTGGGTGCATCCTGCTGATTATCGGGTGGCTGAAGTCCGGTTGCTTCATGACGTCGCGGAGGTCGGGACTGTCAGCAAACGACGGGCCACTGACAACTTGCTCATTCGGGGTGACGCCCTCAACGCGCTAACCAGCTTGGCACGGCTTCCGGAGTTTGCTCGTGAGTATCTCGGCAAAGTCAAGCTGGTATACATAGACCCTCCCTTCAACACGCAGCAGTCGTTTCTTCACTATGACGACGCGCTGGAGCACTCAGTGTGGCTCACCATGATGAGAGACCGAGTGCTGCAGATTCGAGACCTCTTGTCGGCAGACGGGTCAGTCTGGGTGCATCTCGACCAGTCGGAAGTGCACTACGGGAAGATCGTGCTGGATGAGGTCTTTGGACGCGCGAACTTTGTTGGCGAAGTCATCTGGCGCGCAGCGGATTCATCCAACCACGATGCCAAGCAGTTCTCGGTTGATCACAACACGATCCTGGTGTATAGCCGCGAACCTGGCTGGCGCTCCGTAGCCCTGGAGCGCGGCGAGGAGCACAACGCTCACTACTCCAACCCTGACAACGATCCCCGGGGGGCTTGGTTCCCCGGGAACGTTTCCTCGCCTAATCCGCGCGATAATCTGCGGTACGAAATCGATGCTTCATTTGATTGGGACGGCACCGCCATCGAGCCGCCGGCTAACGGTTGGCGCTGGCAGCCAGACACGATGCGGGAAAAGATTGATACCGGTGAAGTGGTTCTGCGTGAAGACGTTTCGGGCAAGCCGCGACTACTACGGAAGACTTACCTGGCAGACCAGTCTGGTTTAGCGCCGTCGAGTCTTTGGGCTGACATCGACGAAACGGGTCACAACCGTCAAGCCAAGTACGAACTGAAGAAGCTCTTCCCAAAGAAGCCGACTGCATCGTTATTTAAGACACCGAAGCCGGAGCGGTTGCTGGCCCGCATCCTCCACGTAGCTACTCAGCCCGGCGATGTAGTTCTTGACTTCTTCCTCGGTTCTGGCACGACAGCGGCAGTCGCCTTGAAGTACGGACGCCGCTGGGTTGGTGTGGAGTGGTCGCCAGACACGATCGAGGAGTTTGCCCTTCCACGCCTTGAGCGCGTTGTGAAGGGTGCTGACGCCGGAGGAGTTACCTCACTTGCGGGCTGGAAAGGCGGAGGTGGGTTTCGTGTGCTCGATGTGTCATCCTCGATGTTCGAAGCTCAGGAAGGGCTGGTCTTCCTGGCTGACTGGATGACAAATGGCGCCCTAGCTGAGGCCACGGCAGCCCAACTGGGCTTCGAATTCGTTTCTGACCCCCCGTTCGTCGGACGTAAGGGCAGGATTCGACTGGCAGTCGTCGACGGAGTCGTGAACGAATCTGTCGTCAAGTTGCTCGCTCGAGCGCTCCCGGAGCGGGAACGAGTAGTCATCTGCGGCACTGGAATCGACACCGACGCCAGACCGTTGTTGCGAGAACTACGGCCTGGCTCGACTCTACGGAAGATCCCCGCTGCGCTGTTGGACGAGTATCGGTCAACTCGACAATTGAGGCTCAGTCTGAATGCTGCCGAACAGCTGGGACAACCGGTGGAGGTCACAAGCTAATGGCCGATCTGGAGATTTTCGAGGACGCGATCGCAGAGATCGCAGCTCGCCTGGACCTGCGGGAACCGAACCGTCAGGCTGTTCGGACTATCAACGCTGCCGTGTCGCAGTACTACGACGTTGAGGGCAAGCAACCGCCGTTCGAGGCCGTGATCGACTCGGCTACCGGAGTGGGTAAAACGTACATTCTCGTCGGGGCGATGGAGCTGTTCGCCAAGGCGTATGGGGTTCGCGACTTTGTCGTTGTGACGCCGGGACGAACGATCCTTGAGAAGACCAAGGACAACTTCACGCCAGGGCACGCGAAGAGCTTGCTCGAAGCGATGAGCTTCCAGCCAGTAGTCATCACCGCTGACAACTTCGCAACGCCGGAAATGCGCGCCGCGATGGATGACGATACTAAGATCAAGGTCTACCTCTTCACGGTTCAGTCGCTGATAAAGCCAGAATCGAAGACTGCTCGGAAGACCCACAAGTTTCAGGAGGGCCTGGGCACCGAGTTCTACGCGCATCTTCAAGGAGTCGAGAGCCTCGTGGTATTCGCCGACGAGCACCACACCTACTACGGTCCGGCGTTCTCGAAGGCGGTGCGCGATCTCGACCCGTGGGTTCTCCTCGGTCTTACCGCCACCCCGGACAAAAAGACTCCCATCGAAGAAATCATCTTTCGCTACCCGCTTGCTGCGGCCATAGCTGACCAGCTTGTCAAGACGCCCGTCATCGTCGGCCGGAAGGACGACCGGGTCGATCCCGTCACGAAGTTGACCGACGGTATTACGCTCCTCAGCGCGAAGGCAGACGCTATAGCGACGTATTGCAAGGCGAGCGGCGCTTCCCCGGTCAATCCAGTGATGCTTGTTGTGGCTAAGAGCATCGAGGATGCTGACGAATACGGTGCGATCCTGAAATCGTCCGAGTTCTTCGGTGGTTCGTTCGCCGAGGCGGTGCTGGTGGTGCATTCGAAGACCCCGGACGAAGCCCTCGCCGAGCTCGCCAAGGTTGAGGATGCCGACTCGCCGGTGCGCATCATCATCTCTGTGGGCATGCTCAAGGAGGGTTGGGATGTCCGCAATGTCTACGTGATTGCGTCGATGCGGGCCAGTGTCTCGGAAATCCTTACCGAACAGACTCTCGGGCGGGGCATGCGGCTTCCGTTTGGGGCTTACACCGGCATCGAGATACTCGACACGCTCGAAGTGGTAGCGCACGAGCGATACGAAGACCTCCTGAAAAAGGCCGGCGTTCTCAACCAAGCATTTGTTGACTATCGAACTTGGGCAGCATTGCGGACGAACGCTCAGGGCCAAACGGTAGCGGTGAGCGAGACTGTCGAGTCTGGAGCGGTGCCGCTCATATTGCCTGCAGAGGCGATCCAGGGCGCGGCGCCAGTCCTGGCGATGGCGGATACCGCCAGCGCCGTTGTCACCTCCGTTCAAGAGCGGATCGCCCAGGTCGGCGATGCCGCAGTCAAGATGAAGATCGGCATCGTGCGGCGCGTCGACGCACCAAGCATCTCGGTTCCAATCCTCAGGATGAGTACAGTCCAGAGCAGTTTCACTCTCGCCGATATCACTGACTTCGAGCCGTTCCGCAAGCTCGGGCGCGCTCTTGCGGCCAACCCGGACGGCGAGTTGAGCCGCACTCTGTTCAGCGCACGCGTGATAACGGGACCTGACGGGATGAAGCGGACGGAGCTAGTTCGTTCGACCGCAGCCGATCACATTCGGTCGGCGCCCACACTGTTCGCTTTTGACCAGCTCCGACACGACCTCATCGACATGGTGCTCGCATCACCGGCAGTCCCGGCCCGCGTGAGTCAGCGAACGGAGGTGCTTCCGCTAATCGATGCGTTCTTCGAGGGGCTTGGCAAGAAGGCGGATGAAGTGCTGTCCGCGAACTTAGGTCGAGCAGGCGCCCGTCTCGTCAAGCTCGTGGCCGACGAGCAGCGCCGATCGATGTCGAAGCCTACGTATCACGAAGTTGTCGAACTCAAGGAGTTCAACCCGACCCGAGCGACTGACAAGCCAATCGTTGATGACCGTCTGGGGCCGTTCCGCAAGACGGACGCGTACGAGGGTTGGACCCGAGCGATCTTCCCGGTCGCCTGGTTTGACTCCGAGCCCGAGCGTCGCGTCGCGAATATGGTCGATGGGGATAGCGCAACAGTCCTGTGCTGGGATCGACTTCTGATCAACGACCTTCCGATCCTCTGGAACTCAGACGGCAAGCAGTACAACCCAGATCTAATCGTGATTGGCAAGGACGGAACACACTGGATCGTCGAGGTGAAGATGGATAAAGAAATGCAGTCCGAGGACGTCCGAGGCAAACGTGAAGCCGCTCAACGATGGGCCAATCATGTCAACGCTGACGGCCGTGTCAAAGTCCAGTGGCGATACTTGCTCGTGTCCGAGTCGGACATCAACGATGCCAAGGGTTCTTGGGACGCGCTCAACCGACTGGGCACGTAATGACTATCGCGAGCGAAATGGCGCCGGAGCCAGAGTCCTTTTCCCTCCTCCACTTCTCCGACTACTTCGGACTTCAGCCTTCGGTCCTCGCGAGCTACGGTGCATTCGATATCTCGCTGATGTCCGATCTGCCGCTCTTCATCGATCCTTTCCTGCTGTTCAACAGCTCCAGTCCTGAATATCAACGGTTGCACGGGGAGATGATTAAGTATCTTGAGTTTCTCCGCGACCAGTCCGCCAAGGGCGAGCCGGAGCCGGGTCAGCTCAAGAGCTGGTATTACTTCGGCGAGGTGAAGCAGAACTGGCTCGGTTTCACTGAGCTCGGCAACAGCGGACACGCTCTTGGGCCTCAGTTCGCAGAAGCTCTTCATACCAACTTGGTCAAGCTTTTCGCCGAAACCGAGGACGAGCCGATTACGAAAGGACGACATCTTGAGA
Organism: Saccharimonadales bacterium (SeqCode); assembly: GCA_035510455.1. Lineage (GTDB taxonomy): Bacteria > Patescibacteriota > Saccharimonadia > Saccharimonadales > UBA4665 > DATKGL01. The sequence goes on from DATKHB010000003.1 coordinate 78,001, forward strand.
AGGTGTCACTGATGCAGGCACGAGTCGGTCGTGATTGCATCAGTGATTTCACCACCAACTTGATCAAGGAGTACCTCCTTGACTACACGCAAGCATTTGCAGTTGAACACCTGACAAACGACCAACGTCGCGTCTTTTCGGTGCGGCGGGTCCGGTTTAACTACGACACAATGTCGTGGCAAGACGGCAAATACGAGTTGCCCGCGTATGGTCCTGACTTCGTGTTACTTACGCCCGAGGACATACTCACGAGGGATGACACTTGGATCAACCACCGAGATTTGGTGCGAGGCTTTGCTAATATTCCGCCAGCCATTTCGGATGTGGCGCTTCGATTCCAAGTGTCGAACTACTTCAAACAGCGGCTTGGCCCGAAGCCAAAACAGGCAGACCGGGACGCCGCAGCGGAAGCAACTATCGCCGAGTATCCGGTTCTTCTCGACTATTACATCGCCCTAAAGGAGCTTGCTGGGACTGACGCTGTCGCAGTCAGCGAAGGTCGCGTGCGTGACACAGAAAGCGTATTCGTCACACAACTACGGCGTTTGATCGAAGACCTCACCGCGCGAGGATTCTACGAGAAGCCTCAGACTTCCTACGAGGAGGCCCTCGCTCGTGTCGCTGCCTTCAAGCAGTATGTGGAGAATCAAGACGGATACAAGTTGATAAACCGAAAGGGCCAGCCCTTCAGCTCTGAAGGGGAAGTCCAGCTCTACTTTGGGCTCGCTATGGTTGGCACTACGTTCGACGTCAATCGAGAACCGAACAACGGGCGTGGCCCGGTCGATTTCAAGCTATCTAAAGGTAAGTTTGACAAGTCGTTGATCGAGTTCAAGCTGGGTAAGAACACACAGTTGCGGCGCAACCTAGAAAAGCAGGTACCGATCTACGAGGCGGCAAATGAGACAAAACAGTCCGTAACGGTCATCGTTAACTACACGGCAAGTGATGTCATGAGGGTTGAGTCGATTCTGAATGATCTCAAGCTGGCGAGTCGGGACAACATTGTCGTGATTGATGCTCGGTCTGATAACAAGCCTTCCGCGAGCAAGGCGTGAGGTATGCCTGACGAGCTTGTGCCTCTGGCCGTTCGCATCGCTCTCCGCAATGCAGTGGGCGGGTGGGGCCCGTACACGGCTCGCGAGATAGATGACTTGTTCAACTCTTATGGATTCCTCGACCAGGACGCTGACGTGCCCGACGCCGGCGGGGTCCGGAGGACGGCCGCCGAAGGCTACCAAGCTCGAATCGATTTCGGTTCGACTGATCAAGCTCGCCGTTACCTCCGGCTTGTCGATGAAGTGCTGCAGAACTATCCGGACGACGATCCAACCGACCGGAACTCACCCGGTCAGAAGTTGAGGCTGGCGCTCGGCCGCGCTGGTATCACTCGTGGGCGGAACGGCCAACTAGACCTACCGGGGACTGAAGCGGCCGCCACGGCTGCGCTCGATGAGGCGACTGAGAACCTCTGGCGCCAGGATCGCACTCGCATCTTTATCAGCCACACGAGCGCCCACCGGGCGCAGGTAGCAGCACTGGCAAGCGAACTTAATCGCTTTGCGTTCTCCTGCTTTGTCGCTCACGATCAGATCGAGCCCTCGCGCCAGTGGCAGGATGTGATCGAGCGGGCGCTTAGGTCCTGCGACGTCCTACTGGCTTACGTCACACCGGACTTCGCGGCGAGCCATTGGACAGACCAAGAGGTCGGCTGGGCGCTCGGGCGGGAGTTAGTCATTCTCCCGGTGAAGGTTGGCGCCGACCCATACGGCTTCTTTGGGACGTACCAGGCTCTGCCGGTTCGTCTCGATCAAACACCGAGGGAAATCGCCGTGGCGGTGTCCAGATCGATCTCGTTAGCTATCTTCGGTGGGCAGCGAGCCGGCGCAGAACGGCTCATTCCACGAATGACCGAAACCGTTGTCGAGGCCTTCTGCACCAGTCGCAGCTTCGAGACCACTGTCCGGCGGTTCGAGCTGCTTCGGCACGTTCCTCGGGCGGCGTGGACGGATGGTCACGTCAACCGAATCCGCGGCGCCTTGGTCGAGAACTCGCAGATTCAGAACTGCATCCTGCCGCTCGAACAACCCACGCCAGCTCCCGAAGCAGTGGCCCAGCTCCTAGCGAGAGTCGGACGTCCTTTGGCGTAGCCAGCCTCGACTCGGTGGCTTCACCTCCCAGTCCGTTTGACCCGACCACTGTTACACCGTCGTGCCAGACTGTTGACGTGCCACCACGCAGGAGCGCCGCCAGCCCTGGAACCCCGTCGCGATCCAAGGCGCTGCCGTCAGCCAAGCGGTCGATCTACTTCTACCGTGCTAACGCAGGATTTAAGCCCTCCGGTAAGCCCGTCGCCGTCGATCTCCGCAGTACGCTCACCAAGGTCGGTGGCCTTCCATGTGCCGAAGGGGGTCGCTACCTCGAGCAGGACGACGGCAACATCCTGTGCTCGTGGGTAGATTCCGCCGACGATCAGCGGTTCCGACTGGCCACGATCCGTCGAGCCGATCTACCACGCGTCGAACAAGGCGGCAACCTCACGGACCTGCATCTGTCCGCAGATCAGGGACTGTATGAGCCGATTCACATTCAGGTCTTCGACAACAACATCTTCGGAGTGGAGTTCAACTTCTACGGCCCTCGGCCGTCGCGTCTCTGCTGGTACCTGCGCCGTGTGACCGGGGACGAGAAGCTCCAGTTCACGCTCGATTCGCTCCTGCGGCAAGATGTCATTGCCCAGCTCAACCGCATTGAGGAGGTTCGGCTCCTCGATCTGGCGATCCGACCCTCCTACGCCTCCATCGTCCGGTTGGCCAATCGAGACCTTGGCGCTGCCTTCGAGGCCGCAGCGAGGGTCGCAAACCCTGAGGTAGTTCGACTGATTCTGTCGCCGGAAGCCCACGGGCGTTCTTTCTTGCGGCGCACTATCAGAACTGCAGCGCGAACTCTGGCCGCTCGAAACGACATTACGGAGAACGCTCAGACCTTCTCCGTAAAGGGTCTCGACGTGGAAACTCAAACGATTGAGGTCGTCGACGTCTTGCGGGATCAGCTTGTAGCTTCGAAGAGTATCGTGCGCCTGGACAGACGTAGTCGCGCCATCAACGACGACGCCGCGTATGCGGCGATTCAAGAGGCGTACACCACCATGGAGAGCGAGCTTCATGAGGCCGCCGCAGTCCAAGTAGGGAGCGCTTCTGTTGGGAGACACTAATGCGCGGCTGCTTGAAACGGATTCGCGGATATTGGCGACGACACTTTCTCGGGTGTGAGCTCGTCGTAGGTATTGGTATTACGCTCGCCTTTGCTGGCTGGATGCAATGGGCACACGGCTTGCCATCTGTTAACGACGTTCTCTCAGGTCAGCGTGGAGCGATTTACGGCACGGTCGCTTCGCTCGATGGAGCTTTGCTGGGATTCATCATCGCCACCGCCGCGATTGTCCTGAGCTTCGCGCCTAATGACCGCTTTGCAGTGCTCCGTAATAGCGTTCATTACAAGACGTTGTGGCGGACATTCACGTCGACCATCCGATTCCTGGGCCTGGCCACTCTGTTAGCGCTCGTTGCTCTCTTGGGTGACCGGGATACGGCACCGAATCGAGCCTTGATGTTACTCTGCGCTGGCTCGACACTCTTAGCCGTGCTTCGTGTCGCTCGATCAGCCTGGATTCTTGAGCAGACCATCAGAGTGGTTACCGTACCGTCCGATGATGATCGTTCCGAGAGTTGAGAAGCGGTGAATAGGCGCCGACGAGGCCGACCTATGTCTCGCTGAGACCGCCAACACCGCGCCGGACGTGTCGTGCAGTGAGTGACGCTATGCAAGAGTTAGAAAGACTCCGCCGAATCCTTGAACCTACGTCGAAGTACCGACAGGGGCGTCTTGCCAGTCGTTGTTGTCACAGACCAGAAATCCCAACCGTTGACGGCACCACCCTTAACCGCAGCAGCGGCTGCGGACGGCGTCGAATAGCTCTTTCCTTCCAGAATTACGCTGCCATCGTCGCCAACCTTCGCCTCGGCCGGCCACGCGCCGTTAGCAGATACCAGGTCCGTCGCGGCGTCCAGCAGGCCTGCGTGCATAAGGTCAGCAAGCGTCACGCCGAAGTGGCTCTTGGTGTGGGGCAGTGTTCCGGGCTGCGGTGTGTCGCCAGGTGACTCAACTGTGTAGCCAATGAGTCGGAGTACTCGCGTGATGGGTAGAACGCTGGCCTCAAGAGTGGTTCGTTCGTACGCAGGGAGGGTTTCGTCGCTCGGCTTGTTGCCATTGTGGAGACGAGCGAACTCTGCGGCGTCAAGCAGGTCGTAAAGACGCCCTTCCAACCAGCCAACCTGCGCGGAGTTAAAGCCATGCGTTGTGTCTCGTCGGATCAGGATCGCTCGGCGCCAGTGGTCTTTGTTCTTCAGGTGACTCTGCAGGCGACTCCGAAGGCCGGCCGGTGCCTTGCCTACGTAGGCACCCCAAGTCGCGTCTGGTTGGATTGGGTCGACCAGAACGTAGACACCCGGCACGTCCCACTCCATAGGCAGAAGATGTGCTCCCTGACGTTCCACGACCGCGACGCATAGAGCGGCGCTGCTGTCGTAGAGCGTGATCGGCACGGCCGCTGTCTCTGGGACCAAGGCCGTAAGAGGTAGGACGTCCTCCTTGGGATTTACCTGCATATCGGCACTATTGTACCATTTGCGTTCAAAATATCATGAGATGGCTAGAAATATAAGAAGATGGGTGACGAGGTGTGCGTTGAGGGTGACGTGTGCGATGACAAAGCAAGGGGCGTAGTGTGGGGCGATGACAGACCCAGACACCAGATCGCTGTTGCAGCAGGTCCACGATCACCTAGTCTCCGTACGGCGTAGTGCTGGTTTGTCTGATGGCGCTGAACTTAACAACGCCGTCGTGGATGCATCTGACGCCGCTAGCGTTGCCACCGCATTTAACCTGGTCTTTTCTGACCTAGACGCACTAGAAACCATCGTGAAGGTTCTAGCTGGGCGACTGGACCGCTTGCCTACAGAGTGAACGACACACCCCTGCGCTGAACCGAACTGGCTAAACGTGCATTCATAAGTGTTTCGTACTCGGACAATCGCTCGCTGGTCCACGGATCGTCCTGCTTTGTCAGCGCACACGTCACCGCGTTGAGAAACGCAACAGCGGGCCAACTAGCTATTTGGGAGTTGCAGTCACCAGACGGAACGAGGTTCCGCCACACTTCGAACACGGAGGAAACTGGTGACCGTCAGGCATCGTGATTTCCTTACCGCAGCTCGTGCAGGCGTAAAGGCCCGCCACAGTGTTGGTGTCATCAGTGTTCGGCATTGTTCCGGTTGCCCTTTCTCTGCTGCCGCGACCGTTCCGGTGGTCACGTCCACCCGAAACGTTATCCACAGCAGCTCCGCGAGTCGCGGATGGTCGCGGACGCGAGTGGCCGGTACCACTAACCAGTCGGAGCCGATGCGCTGTCGCTTCGCGCCGACCCCCGAAGCAGCTAGAGCTCGGCGGCCCGCCAGACGTTGCTGTCCACGGAGGCGTGTTAGAGCTCGCTGGTACGGTTGCTTGCATGTCAAAGGGCTGGTCATTAACTACGGGGAGTCGTATCCAGGTCAATCTCGACCTGCAGTCAGTAGGTGTCCTCGGGAAGGTGTCGCCGCGCCTGTTGCTCGTCATGCATGCCGAGACGCCCAACGAGCGAACCCAGGTCGAGTTCCACGACGTGAGGGCCCGAGTCACCTACGAGAACGAGCTGCTCGGCGAGACAAGGGTGGCGGGTGTTCGCATCGACTCTCACGGTACGTCTGTTTCTCTGGAGGTTCCGACTAGCCACCGCATGCTCAGCTTTGTCGTCGATCGGCTGGGGCCGAACACCGCGGTGGCGCTGAACATCGAGTGGGATGGCATCCTGAAGGTGCTTTGGGAGCCGAACGAGACTGACGTCCGTTTCCAGGGTGAGATCGAGCCGGGCGACTGGCGAGAGGTCGGTATTGACGGGCCGAACCACAAGCAGTATGTCGCAATCCCAAGAAGCGACTGGTACGTGCACGTCGTCGGTCAGCTTGGTCTTACTGACATCTTGTTCTCCGAGATCGCCGTGCCCAAGGGTCCGCTCGGCGACCAGTGGCGAGCAGCCAACGCCTTACTGCAGAAGGCCGAGCAGGCCTACACCGTCGGGGACGATCCCGCAGTGTTTCTCCACCTGCGCGGCGCCTTCGATGCGTTGCCCGGTGCGAAGAAGGCGATCTACGACGGCCTGCCCGAACCGCAACGGAAGTACGTCGACGATCTGGCGAAGGCTCTGGCTACCTTTCTGCACGCCGGTCGTCATGTCGGTGAGTTGGCTGCCGGTCAGGCTGGCTTTCCCGTTGACCACGTCGACGCTCGGTTCGCCATGAATCTTCTCAGAGTCCTGTTGTCCTACACATCGTCAGCGCTAGCCGCAGCTCAGCTACGGGTGACGCCCTAGCTTCGCCGTCTCACGAACGCTTGTCGCGGCGTGGGCTGCCACTCCTCGATGCCGACGCGGCACGTGAGTCATCAATGATCGAGTGATCATCATCAGGAATCTCCCAGTAACTGGGAGTCAGCCATACCAGATACATGAGGTCCCGCGAGTTGGTCTTTTCATCCTCGATCTTGGTCATTATTTCGTACAAGCTCTGTCGAATGATCTTGTTGAGTTCCTTCATGTGAGCATCAGAAAGATTCTTGACATGGAAGTCCTCCATGGCGTTACGCACGTAGATAGCTATCAACATGACAGTTTGCTGGCGAGGTTTGAGTTGTGACCAAAGTTCCGGCGTCATATGTGTCCGGCTATCATTGTATGACAAATACCCGGATTATCAAGGGAAGACATTCCGACGAACGCCTGAACAGCCTTGATGACTCTGCGGCTGGTTCGAATCGATGGTCGGTTGACCAGTTCTGCCCGACAGGACGCGCAGGCCAGCTAACACACGACTACTTGGGGTAGATTTGCGGGGTATTGCAATCGTATCATGAAGTCCTATAATCAGGCACTGTAATGGTATGGATAGTTATTGCGATTGTCGCAGCAGCATTTATAGTCGCTAGAGCGATCGGTGAGTCCAAAGATAAGGGCTTCCCGATAGAAGATCCGCATCATCCGGATTATCTGTTAGCCTGTCGTATCACCGAGGATTTTATCGGGCACTTTGGACTCTTCTCGATGCAAAGAGACCTCGTAGCGGCATGTACGGAGAGTTTGGACGAATCGAAGGCTTCCTCGAATCTAAAGGAGACGAAGCGATGGGAGCATCAACTCGCGGACACGAAACAGGCTCTCGAAGCTATGCTAAACGACTTCTGGTCGAAGTACGGCGGCTACCGACGAGACCTTAATCCAGATGTAGTACCAATCGAAGTATGGCCCCCTCGTCTGGCGAAGATGTACGAGGCTGAGTCCGCGCGTCTGCGGAGCATCTTCACCCACGCAGAGTGATTCCGCCGACTCCGATGGACGAGAACCTCGTATTCATCCCAACCATCCGCGACGGGGTCGCAGCTCGATGCCAGCCCTGCGTAGGGCGAGCGTCACGGTTGCGGGCTCCACGGACAGCTTGCCGCCGATCGTTGCCAACGACAGACCGCTCTCGTAATCAGCGATGACCTCGGCGATCCGTTCGGTCGGGATGCCTTTCGGGCGGCGAGTGATGTCGTGCCTAGTGAGAATCTTCGAGACGGTCTCGCGGTGGAGGTTGTGACGGCGGGCTAGTTCCTTGACCGTTTCGCCTGCTTCGTAGCTAGCGATCAGCTTGGTGGTCTGGTCGGGCGACAGCCGGCGCTGAACCTGCCGCGGGGTTCGAAGATTGACTTCTGGAGTGCCTTCCGGGACAATCTGGAGAAGGGTCTGGACGCGTTCTCCCTGGTCACGGAGGTTCGAATAACGTCCCAGCACCTCCACCATCCGACGCTTATTCGAACCCTGGCCAAGAAAAACACGGCCGGGGTTCGTGCTTTCTGACCTCCGGCGAGACGTCTGACGCTCGTTCTCGCTGCCCGATGACTCGCCCAGAGGCCGTAGAGCGGCGAACGTGGGGCTGAGTACCGGAGTTGCATGATCTGGGTGCAGCACCTTGATTTGGCTGAAGAAAGTTTGATTCCAGAGCCGCTTATCGTGATCGCCTGCCTGCTCGTAACCCTTGACGCAGACAGATGCCAGCTCAAGTGCCCGGTCGAGCGTCTGCTCGAAGTCGGTGCCTCCAGCATCAAGCGCCGCCAGCTCGGCGTTCGCCCTATTGAGCTGTCGTGTAAGTCCGGCTTGACGTTCCCGTCCTATGTCATCCGGCACGCCGCCGGTGGCGACCTTGTCGGCCCAGATGTAACGCTGACGCTTGAGACCATCGATCTGTCGAGTTAGGCGCTTGCGCTCCTTGTCCGCTACGGACTTCTCGCCCCGCAAGATGCTGGACACCTCGGACTGGAGCTGAGCTCGCTCCTCGGGCGTGAGTTGCACCGAGGCGTAGAGTCCCTGGACGGCGTCCTCCACGTCGTCAACCTGCAAGTAGGGCAGGTCGCAGCCGTTTCGGTACTGCCGCCCTAGGCAGTAGAAGTACAGGTACGTGCCGCCGCGACGGCCGGTCGCGTGTGTCAGCCCGAGCCTCGTTCCGCAGCGACCGCAGAAGATCGTGCAACCGCGACACCGGCCACGTTTGCTTGAATCTGGAACTCGCGCGAACTCATCCCCTTTGCCTTGAATATGTCGTCGTTCACGAGATGGTTCACCTGCTGGAGCGGAATCACACGGAGCGCTTCTATGCTTTGCTGACTGACGCGATGCCTCACTGGGCGGCGCGTCGAGACCAGCTGAACCAGTCTCCACTGGGTCATCAGGAGTGGAAGGTCTGAATTGCCACTTCTACTGGACCGATGATGACGTGCTGCGTCTCTTCATTCGCAGCAATGATGTGGAATCCTACGGTTGGCGAACCGTCGAGCCGGGCGACCGGGAGATGGGTCCAGCAGAGGCACCATTGTTGTTCGAGCGAGCCCTCCGGGAGGTAGAACTCGAATCCGGACTTTCGCAGGCAAAGTTTGTGTCCGCCTCGCATCTGCCGCTTCAGGACACCATCGAGTTAATCAAAGCTGCACTGGATCGGCGACCGAGAGTCGAGCTCTAGGCATCAATCTCCCGCCATCATCTGCGACTTTCTTGACATATCTATCACCTTCAAGGATATTCAATATATATCATGACAACCTACGCAGACCCGATCGCGTCTCTCCTTGCCTCTTACTGGAGCGAGCAAGGTCTGCTGCTGTCCAAGCCCGTACTCGATCACGAGAAGTTCCTGCTGCAGTTCGCGCCAACCAGCGATTTGGATCGAGACGTTGCGGCGTTTCTCGTCGGCGTCGGCCAACGACATCTCCTGTCGCAGTGCAGACGATTGGGATTGAACCTCCCGGCGCTGGCTCAGGCAATTCGGCAGGCACACCGGGAGGAGCTTGCGAGACTTAGCACCGGTGACAAACCCCGTTGGCCCGGGTACCAGAGATGGTCACCCGAGCAGCTCACTTTCTATGAGCACCTGGTGGAGCTTGAAAGTTACGTCTTGGCTTCCATCATCGAACTTGCTAAGCGCCGGGAATAGCCGGCCGTGGGTAGGAAAGGGAGGTCACCGTGCAGGTCTCGACTCAATTTAACTTAGGACTGTCCCAGGCACAGCTCGAGTTCGTCGACGTCGACCTTGACGGCGACATTCCTTTCTTTGTAGACCCTCGCGCTTTGCGTCTTCTCGACTCCGACTGGGCCGATGAATGTGTCGCCCTCATCCAGGACTTCTTTGGTTTTGTTTTGGCAAATATCTCGGCTCACCAGGACGAAGTGGCTCAAGCTTTGCTGAGCATCTTGCGCGAGCCAAATGAGACACATCTGGGCTTATCTCGTGGCAAACCCCAGGGGCATGGCCTAGGTCCGCAGTCCTCGACAGACATTTGGAGCGCGCTCTCCGAAAGCGAGGCTGTCCAGTCCGGACTACTTGAGGAGCTGGAAGACACCATCCTGATGATACCTGGAATCAGCAATGACTTGATTTCCGACATGGCAACGAACATCATTCGTGGCCCGCTGATCGAGTTTACTCAGCTGTCGTGCCGATACCATGGGATTCCGCTCGCCCAAGCCGTTAGTTCGGGTCCGACTTGGAACCCTCTCAAACACGAGTGGCAGGTTGGCTTTGTTGAATTGCCCATGGTCAATCACCAGAAGTTGCTTTTGGTCCCCAAAGCCATCGTGCGAAGGCGACTTGAATACGACCCCGAGGAATATTACAACCATGTTATCCTGGAAGCACTACAGACCATCGAGCTTGACGCCAACTCCGAGCTCGTGCAGCTGCTAAAAAACGGAACACGGCGGGTAACCAAGAAGTCGTTGCGGGAGAAGTACGGCACGGGCAAGGGTGTGATATCGGATCAGACTCGTCAGCACCCTGAACTGCTGGATGAGTATCGTGCTCGAAAGCGCAGCGATCCCGCTCCGCCACTCTCACACTCGGAGCTTGACGACTATGGCCCCGGCGAACCTGACTGGGATGCGCTGCTCGATCGAGTACTCGTGATCGAACCGGGGGCCGATGGAGCGAATGCCTATCACTTAGCGGTAGAGGCGTTGCTGCAGGCACTCTTCTACCCGGCGCTGGTCAACCCCGTCCGTGAGTCGCGTATCCATAACGGGAGGAAGCGCATCGATATCAGGTTCACGAACGCAGCCCGGTCAGGCTTCTTCTGGCGGGTGCACGAACATCACGACGTTCCAGCCGGCTATGTCGTGGTTGAATGCAAGAACTACAAAGAGGACATCGGAAACCCGGAGCTTGATCAGCTGGCGGGACGTTTCTCACCTACCAGGGGCAGGCTTGGTCTGCTGCTTTATCGCAGCGCGGATGACAAAGCTACGTGCATTCAGCGCTGCAAGGACGCGTTCCACGATAACCGCGGTTGGTTGTTGCCTCTGGATGACACCGATCTGAGGACTTTGGTTGCTGAAAGGAAGGCAGTTCGGAACTCGGTCATGTTCACTCTTCTGGAAGAACGCTTCGCAGAGGTGATTTCATGAGGGCTCGGTGGAGAACGACGCTCGACGCATCCAAAGCCGAAGCAGTGCTTGCTGTGGACCTGTACAACCAGAGCAATCGGTCACGACGGCTCGAGGGGTTCTTCGTGCACATTCACATGGCGTGGCTCTATCTATTTGAAGCACAGTATCAGCGAGACCATCTCGATTACTACTACCGTCTTTCTAACGGCCGCTACGAGCGTGTCGACGGAGAGCCTAAGACCTGGGACCTCACTCGATTTGTGCGTGCACAGTTGACTGACGGCGAGTCGGTCCGTAAGAACCTGGAGCTGACCATCTCGCTACGCAACAAGATAGAACACAGGTTCGAAGAAGCGACGACGGTCGCCACGGCGGGATATGCCCAGTCCCTACTTCTTAACTTCGAGGAGCGAGTGACCGCCGTATTCGGTCAGGAACAGTCGCTCGGCTCGGAGCTACGATTCCCTATCTTTGTCGGAACCCTAACGCGGGAGGGATCGATTCGGCTGGCAGATGCGCAGCGACAGCTGCCGAAGAAGACCCGAAAGTTCCTGACAGATTTTGAGGCGGGGATGAATCCCTCGGTCATTCAGGACCATCGTTACGAGTTTCGTGTTCGGCTGATTCCCAAGATCGGATCAAAGACCGAAGCGGACCTGGCGCTGAGTTTTGTTCGGCAGGACGAACTTAGCGATGACGAGCGCTTGGCGTTGGAGGAGCTGGGGAGAGCGGGAACGGTCATCGTGCGTGACCAGACAAGAGCGGTTGCCAGCGACGATCTGATGAAACCGACGCCCGTGGCAGCGGAGATTGAGGCCAGAATCCCGTTCGAGTTCAAAATTCAGCACGTCAACGGCGAGCCTCAGTCGGTAGTGCTGGAACACTGCCTTCGTAAGGAAATGCTCCTCCTGCCTGACAATCATGGCGATGAAGAGCGAGAGCACGACTAACAAGATAGCCACGGTCGAGCTGCTGTCACTGAGGAACCCGGTCTGGCGCGATGCCACATAGCCGAGCAGGAAACCCAGACTGCCGGTCGTTAGCATCGATACCATCATTCCCGCACGGAGTCCATTATGATAGCTAGGCCGTAATACAAGGAACATTGATGCGCCGGAGAGGTAATCGCTGATCGAAGCTCCACGATTCGTCAGCTTGTGATTAAAGTATAGATGTCCCCTGTCATCGTGAAAATCATCATTTTTAACGACAATCATCTCGCGACGATGAACGGGCGCATAGCCGCTCATGCTTCGTATGATCCTACCACCCTCAATATTTAGGACTCGAATATAAGCGTCTTCGAGATAAACGCCCGGGGGACATCGGACGTTGGCATGATAACTCCTAGCATCTTCCACCGTGAATCTAATCGATAAGGAGTAGGAGTCGGGGATCCACCAGGAAAATCTGGTGGCCTCCTTATACGTTCTCACCTGCAGCTCTCGCTCGGAGGGCGGCTTAAGCGCATCGTGTAACCGATGACCGAGGCGCGTCCACCATGGCGTAGGGGGCCGCCAGTCACTGCCTGAGCTATGCTTTAAGGCTACCGACGGTACGCCACCGTCGAGCCAAAACCTTGCTACGTCATCCTCATCATAGTCTTCTGGTAAGGGCGGATTCGAATGAGAAAATTTTCGAATGATGGGTCTATTCGAGTGAGAAAGTCGACGGAGGACAAGTCTGCGCAGCAAGCTGGAGCTGCCGAGCTTGAATGGCTCGCAATATTGTACAATTGCCTGCCGGACGTGCTCTTCGGTGTCTCCCACCTGACTAGGCATAAGGCCGTATACGGTCCGAGTGCGGGCATACTGGGCACAGAACGCAATATGTTGTACCCATAAGTCGCTCTCGTCCTTGGTCCACTTCGCCTGACCCGAGGGCAACCAGGCATCCTTCAGACGCGGGAGCGAACCGAGATTCGCCGTGGGAGATAGAAGCTCCTCGAGAACGCCGCGAACCTCGGACTCGAAACGCGCCAACAATGGGAGCGCTTGGATGATTAGCCGAGCGTGACCCTTCGTGATGAGCGTAAGTTCCTCATCTCTCGTCGGTCGCGGCATTGGGCTTGAGTCCTGCGGGCGAGAAACGAATACATCGGCCGCTAGTCGACGCTCAACATCCGTCAGAGGAAAGAGCCGCGTACCCAGAAAGGAATCACTGCTCGGGTCGGGATCGATGAATTCGAACCGTGACTTTCGTTCGAAGACGGCATCGTCATCCCACGATATGTATTCCGATCTCCGCCTGATCCAGTCAGTCCGATTCCGCTGCAGGGTTAAGACGAAGAGTGCAAAATTCTCACTTATGTCCGACGATCTATCTACTGTCGGCAACCCAAGGATCCCATTTCGCGAGCTTTAGCTGCGCCGCTGACGAAGTTCGCCACCTCGGTCACCCATTACCGTCTTAAAGAGGAGCCGGTTGATGGGTAGCATCCAGGCCTGCTCTTTTACGGAGAGATTTGGAGGCGGTACGTTGACGCTAGTAGACACTCCTGCCGACCTGCCCACCAACGACTCGCTCTTAGTCACCGACTCTTTTATTTTCTTCACGTACTGAGTGAGCACATCTTCGAGAAATGCCGAGGTCATCGTTGCCGCGGTCAGCTCGTCCTGGTCAGCGACGCTCGGTTGACATTCGTCTGCTGGCGCATCGGTCACTTCAGGCACATCGCTCTTGGCCAGTTCTTCCTGCTCGGCCGCGCTCAGTTCTGGGGGCAGTTCCTCCGCTGACCCACCGTAACCCTCTGGCACCGCACCACCGTGGTGGTTAGCCATGAGGGACCTGCGATCGCAACATGGGCATGGAGCATACCTTTCGGGCACCCACGAGCGAAGGCCCATGGTCATGGTTCTTGAGAATGTTCGAAGCTCGCAATTGTGTATCACTACATTTCATATTATATCACGCTATATCAAGTCCGTCCCTGAGCAGCTCAGCTGCGACATCCCGGACGATTCGGTCCTCGAACCGGTAGAGGAGTTCGTCCTCGCCACCGCCGAGGAAACTTGCTATACCACAGATTTACGTTCGTTCGACTCGTGACGGCCTACGGCCGAGTCGCCTCAGTGAGCCAACGGATTGCCGGTTCCGTCCGGCTCAGAGCAGCTACTGTGCTCGGTCGGCTACGGACGACCCGCGTCAATCCAATCCTGTACCTTAGAGTCCCCAATCCGTCTGGCCGTTGGCATATTCGCCCAGCCTCTGAATCGCTCGTTCTCCTCAGCCCCGAGCTCTGAGAAAAGTGTCCTCGTTCCGGACCCGCGGGCCTGACGAACAGAAACTCGACCTCGACCAAGAGCAGGCTGACGTCCCGCCAAGCGGCTCTTGTCGACGTACGGCGCTAGGGCCTTCCGGAGAGCCGCTGCGTTTTTCTTGCTCAGCTCTATCTCGTAGGTTTTGCCATCGAGGCCGAACTCCAGCGTCTCGTCCGCATCACCTCCATCGATATCATCTACCAACTTGATTACGATCGTCTGTGCCATAGGCATGACAATATCGCATCTGAGTGTTGCCCATCGTGACGCAACAGATGATTGCCTGGGGTTGCGGTGCCAGAGTGACACCTGCCGTTCGCGACATTGCTTCGATGTACCCGACCTCCGTGGAGCTTGCCGCAGCGAACTCTCTTTGGGCGTCACTCGCGTCTGAGTCGTGACCGTCGCCGCCCTCAGAGCTCATTTGCCATAAACTCCACGATGGCGGTAGCCATCCGCTGCCACTCGTCACCTTCGGCGTACCAGTGGCCAGCTCCTTCGATTTCCAGAAGCGAGCCATTCTGCAGCGAGCACGCAAAGAACAAGCCGATGGCCGTCTGAGGGTAGACGGCAGCCCTGACGGCCAGGCGATCGAGAACATGCTGTTCGAGCCGATGGAGTGCTTCCACGGTCTGCTGGACCTCGGCCTCGTTCGGGCGATAGCCGGTGTGAATGACAGCGTTGCGACGTCTGGCAATGTGCGAACGCCATGCCCCGATCGGTTTGGCCTCGTCCCGCGAGGACCAGTCGCCGCCAAGACGCCGAGCCAGAACATTCCCGATGAGGCGCCCAGGTTTGGCTTTGAACGGATCGAAGGTTGCAGCTGTCGACGAGGTGTTGGCCTTCTCCTCCTCCGAGACCTCCCAGGTCAGCATCCACGCGGTGTGCTTCAGCAGCACCTCAGCGGCGACGGCTGCCTTGAGCACCGCATCCGTGTAGTCGCCGTCCACCCAGGCGGCGTTTTGAGCGCCGAGCTCGAAATCCCGGTAAGTCTCAACGGGGCTTCCGCTCCATCCCACGCGCAGAATGAGAGCGGCGTCCCGAAGTTGGTCAGCGCTTGCCGGAACGGTATTGCTAAAGCCGTGTGAGATCATCTTTGATGACGTTGAACCTTCGGGTTCATTTTCCATCAGGATACATCGCACGGCTTTTTTCATGCCCAAAATTTTAAATACAAAAATCGAACTTTCGATCTGGTACAATTTAACTAGGATACAATATGGCTCTATCTACCCAACCCTATAAAGGCGCCCGAGATTTTTACCCACCGGATAAACGATTTCAAAAGTTTATGTTTTCGGTCATGCGAAAAACCGCTGAGCGTTATGGTTATGAGGAATATGACGCGCCAATCCTAGAACCTCTGGAAATTTATACCGCTAAAACGGGTGACGAAATTGTCAATGACCAAACCTATACTTTTGAGGATCGAGGTGGTCGCAAAGTAACTATACGACCGGAGATGACTCCGACTGTAAGTAGAATGGTCGCCGGCAAAAGGCAAGAACTTGCCTATCCGCTAAGGTGGTATTCGATACCTAACTTGTGGCGTTACGAACGCCCCCAGGCAGGCCGGCTAAGAGAGCACTGGCAATTGAATGTAGATATTTTTGGTATTGAGGAACTAGATGCTGAACTTGAAGTAATTCAAATTTCCCACGAGATTTTAAAAAATTTGGGCGCCACTGACGAAACGTTTAACATCCGGCTTAATACGCGCAAGCTGACTAACTATGTCTTAGCCGATCATTTAGGCTTAGATGACGCCACTACTCATTCAGCCAGCAAGTTAATGGACAGAATGCACAAGATGGAGCGCTCTGAATTTGTTAAGTTATTAAAAGAGGTGATGCCGCCAGGTAAAGCAGACGAACTAGTTAAACTTCTAAGTGTTAAGGAGCTATCGGAATTACCGGATTCGATAAAATCACAGGAACCAGCAAAACGACTGTCTGCTCTACTCGATCTTCTTAAGAAGTCTGGAATCACTAACGCCAGCTATGACCCGACGCTGATCAGGGGTTTTGACTATTATACCGACATCGTATTTGAAGTCTTTGATAATCACCCGGATAATAACCGCTCGATGTTCGGCGGTGGGCGTTATGACGGACTAGTCGGTATGTTTGGCGTGGAGCCCGTGCCAACTGTTGGCTTCGGTATGGGCGATGTCACCCTGCAAAAATTCATAGAGCTGCACGATCTGATGCCGCCAATCGGTACCGAAACCGACCTTTATGTAGTCCTAATAGACGAAGTCAGTGATCACGCTCGAAAAGTCATAGCCGATTTTAGGCAGATGGGAATTAATGTAGCGGTTGACTGGGAATCTCAAAAAGCTGATAAAGCTATAAAATCCGCAGTCAAAAAACAAATTCCTTTTTGCCTCTTTATCGGTGCCAGGGAAATACAGGACGAACAATATACCCTAAAAGACCTCGCTACCACAAAGGAAGAACATGGGTCGGTAGAGTATTTGTCTAAAGTCATAAAGGCCAAAAAAGCCGGTAGTCGGTATTTGCACATAACAGGTTAATTTGTTAAAGTCAGATTCCATGCAAGTAACCACTAAATACCTTAACGACACTAAAGTTAGCGTGGCTATTTTGGCTGATCGCCAGCTTCTTGATGAGGTAAAAGAAGAAGTTCTAAAAGAGCTAGCCAAAGACGTCAGCGTTTCAGGGTTTAGGGCTGGCCGTGCTCCGCTTAGTATGGTGGAGAAAAGCGTTAACTCCTCAACTCTTCAGCAAAACTTTTTGGATAAGGCCGTAAATAAGCTTTATGAGCTAGCGGCCACCAAGGAAAATCTTATACCAACCGCTTACCCGGCGATTACCATAACTAAATTCGTGCCATTTAGTACGCTCGAGTTTACCGCCGAAGTATCGGTTGTTGGCAAGGTCACATTACCTAACTACAAGGATATAAAAATGTCTAAAAACGAAGTAATAGTTACGCCTAATGACGTTAATGGGGTCGTCGAAAGGTTAAGAGTTAGAGAGGCAACTCGTAAAGTTGTAAATCGGTCCGCTAAAGACGGCGATGAAATAGTAATCGATTTTAAGGGCGTTGATTCTGAGACCAAACAACCAATCCCGAGAGCTGACGGCAAAGACTATCCGCTTATTTTAGGCAGCGACACATTCATACCTGGGTTTGAGAAGCATTTGCTGGGTCTAAAGACTAAAGCTACCAAGTCGTTTGATATAAAATTTCCAGCTAACTATAGTCCTACTTCATTACAGAATAAATTAGTCACCTTTACGATAACCGTTAAAGAGGTAAAGGAACTTCTACCGTCGATTCTTGACGATAAGTTTGCTGCCAAGGTTGGTCCTTTTAAGACGGTCGATGATCTTAAAGATGATATAAAGAAGCAACTCCAAGTTGAGCAGAGCAATCGATCTATGCAGGACTACCAAAACAAGCTCGTTGATAAAATCGTCGATGAGAGCGAGCTGGTTATTCCTAATGAACTTATTGACCAGGAAATAGACCTTATGGAGAAAGACGAGAGACAGAATCTCGTTTACCAAGGCACAACGTGGGATGAACATCTAAAGCAGGAAGGAGTAACTCACGAAGAACATAGGTTGAGAAACAAGGATCAGGCCAAGCGGCGCGTAAAAGTTGGGATTGTTTTGGGAGAAATCGCTAAACAGGAAAATATTAGTATCTCCGAAGACGAATTTAATGTTCGCATCAATCTTCTGCGGCAACAATATCAAGACCCAATCGTCCAAAAAGAATTGGATAAACCCGACAGTAGGCGTCAAATCGCCAGCCGATTATTGACCGAAAAAACCCTCGACAAAATTGCTTCCTACAACACAAACTAGCACTCTTGACAGTCGAGTGCTAAGTAAACTACAATATCAGTACGTATATGGAGTTTAAGAATATGACAAATCAAGTGCTGGTACCAACTGTAATTGAAAATGAGGGTCGATATGAACGCGCCTATGATATATATAGCCGTCTACTGAAGGATCGTATAATTTTCTTAGGCGGCGGGGTTACCGAGACAACCGCTAATCTGGTTGTGGCGCAACTATTATTTCTAAACGCTGAAGATCCCAAAAAGGACATATATTTATACATCAATAGCCCCGGCGGGATAGTTTATGACGCCTTGGCTATCTACGACACGATGAAGTACGTGTCTAGCGATATACAAACGGTTGGCATTGGCGTTCAGGCTTCAGCCGCAGCAGTCCTATTAAGCTCCGGTACTAAAGGTAAAAGGTTCATATTACCTAACGCCACGGTTATGATCCATCAACCGAGCAGTGGTACTCAGGGTAAGGTGACTGATATGGAAATTGATCTAAAGGAGTCGCTAAGGGTTAAGCAGCGGATAAATGAGATAATGGCTGCCAATACCGGGCAAACAGTTAAAACGATTAAAGCCGACATGGAGCGAGATTATTGGATGACGCCAGAAGAAGCTAAAAAATATGGTTTAGTCGACAAGGTTTTAAAGGCTAAGTAGCGTTTACGGCTTGACATTTTATCCCCAGTCATTCAAACTAAAACCTAAGAAGTAGTGTAAGTCGGGCTGTGCTACATATGTTTTTAAAAAGCACCAAAACCTCCGCTTAGTAATCTTCGCGCGCAAAAATTACAACAATTATTAATGGAAGTTCGTTGACTCTGGGTAGCTATGAGGTCATCGGATATAAATTAAAGAGGAATACCTGCTATTTATGGCAAAAAGCACTACTCATATTTCTAGCAACACGATAAATAAGCGTACATATTTTACAAACTCTCGTAATTCCATCGATCTGCCAAATTTGGTAGATCACCAAAACAAATCTTTTCAATGGTTTGTGGATGAGGGTCTAGGTGAGTTATTGTCTGAAATCAGCCCAATTGATGATTATACGGGAACCAAACTAAGCCTGAGCTTTAAAGATTACCGTTTCGAAAACCCCAAAATGACCGAAGCTGAGGCTCGAGAAAACAATGTTTCTTACGAGGCGCCCTTGAAGGCTACGGTACAACTAGTTAATAAGGTTACCGGCGAAGTTAAGGACCAGGAGATTTACCTAGGTGACTATCCTTGGATGACTAACCGAGGAACCTTTGTAATTAATGGTGCCGAGAGAGTGGTTGTTAGCCAGCTAATCCGCTCCAGCGGAGTCTTCTTCACATCAGAAATGCACGGCGTATCTAATCTATATGGGGCTAAGTTGATTCCCGGCCGCGGTGCGTGGCTAGAGTTTGAAACTACTAGTGCCGGCGCCTTGTACGTCAAGATCGACCGTAAAAGAAAAATACCGGTTACTACACTGCTTAGATCGCTAGGGATGAATGAAGCGCAGATCCGAGACGCTTTCAAGCATGTTGACCAAGGGACAACTCAATATATCTCGACTACTATCGATAAGGATCCATCACGTGGGCAAAACGATGCTTTAATTGAGGTTTACCGCCGGCTTCGACCAGGTGATCTCGCGACTGTTGATAATGCTAGAGGGCTGCTTGAGAACATGTTTTATAATTTCAAGCGCTTTGATTTTAGTCGTGTCGGTCGCTATAAGATTAATAAAAGACTTGATCTAAAGGTCACTAATACCATTGAAAACCGGGTAATGAGACTTGAAGATTTAATTGCTATTATCGCTGAGATAATTCGTTTAAATAATACCCAGGAACCCGCCGATGATATTGATAGTTTGGCTAACCGAAGAGTTAAATTGGTCGGCGAGCTTGTTCAGCGTCAATTCCGGATCGGTCTACTTAGGATGGAGCGAAATACTAAAGACCGCATGAGCATGAGCGAAATTGAAACTGTTACTCCGGGCCAGCTTATCAATGCCCGACCAGTAGTAGCGGCCGTAAGAGAATTCTTTGCCAGCTCGCAGCTTAGCCAATTCATGGATCAGATAAATCCGTTGAGTGAATTAGCCCACAAGCGGCGTCTTAGCTCGATGGGCCCCGGCGGTCTGTCGCGCGAACGAGCCGGTTTTGAGGTCCGTGACGCCCACGCCACCCACTACGGAAGAATATGCGCGGTGGAAACTCCAGAAGGCGCCAATGTTGGACTGGTTCTTAATTTAGCAAACTATGCTCGCATTAACGATTATGGCTTCATTGAAACGCCTTATCGTAAGGCTATTAACGCCGCTAAGCCAAAAGACATTGTTGGTCATATCGCGGCTGAGGATTTGTTAAATGAAAAAGGTAAAGCCATAGTTAAGGCTGGCAAAAAAGTTACAGCCGCTGACGCTGCCAAATTAGCTAAGGTTAAAGGTAAGATAACCTGGCCGGTAAAGGCTCGTGTCAGCAATGAAATTGTTTATCTAGACGCTGCCGCTGAAGAATCAGCGATTATCGCCAGCGCCGGCGAAGAAATTAATGACGACGGCTATTTTGTAAATGACCGGGTAAGTGTCCGTAAATTCCTGCAGTCTGGACAGGTTGACGCCAATGACGTTACCCATATAGATGCTGCTCGTAACCAGATTATCGGCTCCAGCGCTGGACTTATTCCTTTTATTGAAAAGGACTATGTATATAGAAGCTTGATGGGCAGTAACCAGCAAAGACAGGCCGTGCCACTCATTAAGCCCGAATCACCGATTGTCGGGACGGGAGTGGAGGTCGCTGCTGCCCAAAATACCGGTCAGCTGATCGTCGCCGAGGAAGCTGGTGAAGTTGTAAAAGCCACCGCACAAGAAGTTAAAGTCAAATACGGTAGTGGTACAACGACCTATTACCCGCAACATTTTGTCCGTAGCAACGAGGGCACCAGCATTAATCAGAAGGTAGTAGTTAGTGTCGGCGATAAGGTCAAAAAAGATGACGTTTTGATTGAAGGCATGAGCATCGCTAACGGCGAACTGGCTCTAGGCCGCGACCTAATAGTAGCATTCATGCCTTGGGCCGGCTATAACTTTGAGGACGCAATTATTATTTCAAGGAAGCTCGTTGAAGACGACACTCTAACTTCCATTAATATCGTTGATTTCATGATTGAGGTTAGAGAAACTAAATTAGGCCCAGAAATTGTTACCAGGGACATACCAAACGTCAGCGAAGAGGCACTTCGTCATTTAGATGAAGAAGGCATCGTAAGAATCGGCGCCGAGGTTCATCCCGGCGATATTCTTGTAGGCAAGATTACTCCTAAGGGTGAACAGGAATTAAGCTCTGAAGAAAGACTGCTTAGAGCAATCTTTGGTGAAAAAGCCAAAGAAGTACGTGACACATCCCAGCGAATGAGTAATGGTAAGCACGGTAAAGTCGTTGGCGTTAAGATTTTCAGTAAAGCCACCGGACACGAATTAAAGGCCGGTGTGTTGATGCAGATTCAAGTTTTTGTGGCTCAAATGCGCAAGATTGCTGTTGGCGATAAGCTAGGTGGCCGTCACGGTAACAAGGGCGTTATTGCCCGAATACTACCGGTGGAAGATATGCCATTTACTGAGGATGGCACACCGATTGATATCGCACTTAATCCTTTAGGCGTACCAAGTAGAATGAACGTTGGCCAGCTTTTTGAGACCCATCTTGGCATGGCAGCTAGGGCACTTGGTCTTAAAGTTGCCAGCCCGGCTTTTGACGGTGTAAAAGTCGAAAAGATTCAGGAGCTATTGAAACAAGCCAATCTGCCCGAAGACGGCAAGCAGCAATTATATGATGGCCGAAACGGTGAGGCCTTTTCCGAAAGAACAACGGTCGGCAGCATGTACATCATTAAGCTTAATCACATGATCGCTGATAAGATTCACGCTCGCTCAACTGGTCCATACACCATGGTCACTCAGCAGCCGCTGGGTGGTAAGGCTCAAAATGGTGGTCAGCGCTTTGGAGAAATGGAAGTCTGGGCACTTGAAGCCTATGGAGCTGCCAGCACTCTTCAAGAAATGCTTACTATTAAGTCGGATGATGTTTACGGTCGAAGCAAGGCCTACGAGTCAATCATCAAAAGAACCGAGATCGTCGGGCCGAAAGTACCCGAAAGCTTTAATGTTTTAGTTAAAGAACTTCAAGGACTGGGTCTTAAAGTTGATTTGGTGAGTTCTAACAAACTAGTCGATGCTGAAGCAGTACTAGCCGAGAACATAAAAGACGAAGCTCTGCACCAATCAGATATTGAGGTCCCCGCACCAGTTGCATCTGATATCGACGTGACCGAGGACGTTGTCGCCAACGACTTTGACGCGATTGACGTCGAGAATGAGATTGCTGAAGAGAACGACGGTGATAAATCAGATAGTGCCAAAGAAGAAACCGACGAAGCCGCCGAAATGGCTGAAATAACTAGCAAGGAGGCTAAATAATGCGTAATTATTCATACGGCACAGATATAGCTGACTTTGACGCGGTACGTTTAGCGGTCGCTAATTCCAGTGATATAACTGATTGGAGTTACGGTGAGGTTACCAAACCGGAAACCATTAACTACCGCACCCAGAAACCAGAACGGGATGGTCTATTTTGTGAAAGAATCTTTGGCCCCGTCAAGGATATTAACCCGCACGATGCCAAGTATAAGGGCGTTCGTACCCGCGAAGCCGCAATTGATAAAAAGGGCGAACTAGTCACTAGAAGTATTGTCCGGCGTGAACGGATGGGGCACATAAATCTAGCTGTTCCCGTCGCTCACATTTGGTTCCTGCGCGGCACGCCATCAGCTATTGGTCTATTGCTCGGCATGACGGTTAAAAATCTAGAGAGGGTGTCATACTTCGCTAGCTACATAATAAAGAACGTAGACACTGCCAAGCGTGATCAATTAATAGCCGATAAAGAAGCTGAATTTGAGGCCGCCAAGGAAGCCATTAAACTGCGTTTTGAAAAAGAAGCCAAAGAAGAAGGCGCTAACTTGAAGGCTCTAGCTGAAGCTCAGACTAAGGAAACCGAAGAGCTAACCACTATCTACGATCAGCTGCACGAGCAAATGATTGGTTTAGAGAAGCGCAACCTAATAAATGAGACAGATTACCGTGGGTTACCTGACGAGCTTCGAGAAATTGTCAGCGTCGGTATGGGTGGAGCTGCTCTTCGGGACCTGCTTGTTGAAGTAGACCTAGAAAAATTGATCAAAGAATTAAGCGATGAGGCTGAAGCTGCTAAGGGACAACGCAAGAAAAAGATCATGAAGCGGCTTCGATTACTTGAAGGTATGCTTCGAGCCGGCATTAAACCTGAATCGATGTGTTTGTCAGTCCTGCCCGTCATTCCTCCAGACCTTCGCCCAATGGTTCAGCTGACCGGTGGTAGATTCGCGACTTCTGATTTAAACGATCTTTACCGACGAGTCATTAACCGTAACAACCGTCTTAAGAAGCTAATTGAACTAAACGCTCCGGAAGTTATTAGGCGTAACGAACAGCGAATGTTACAAGAAGCTGTCGATGCTCTTATAGATAACAATAATGCGAGAGGCGGTCGAGCCGTGGCCGCTACCGGACAGCGTCGTCGACTTAAATCACTAAGTGACATGCTGAAGGGTAAACAGGGTCGTTTCCGTCAGAACCTGCTTGGTAAGCGAGTTGATTATTCTGGGCGATCGGTAATTGTTGCGGGCCCGGAACTTAAGATAAACCAGTGCGGTATCCCCAAGATGATGGCTCTGGAGCTGTTTAAGCCATTTGTTATAGGAGAACTTATAATCCGCGACCAAGCTCACAACATTCGTTCAGCTACCCGGATGATAGAAACCGGTGAAACCTTTGTCTGGGATGCCCTAGACGAAGTTATAAAAGAAAAGTATGTACTTTTAAACCGAGCACCCAGTCTGCACCGACTAAGCATCCAGGCATTTCAGCCTGTACTAATCGAAGGTAGGGCCATCCAGCTTCACCCGCTGGTCTGTAAGGGCTTTAACGCCGACTTTGATGGTGACCAAATGGCCGTTCACCTGCCGCTCAGCGACGATGCCCAAACCGAAGCCAAAGAAATCATGGCCGCTAGTAAAAATCTTCTAAAGCCAGCTGACGGATCACCAATACTGCATATCGAACAGGACATTGTTCTTGGCTGTTACTACCTGACATTCGAAAAGTCTGCGATTAGCAATAACAAACCTCGTTCTTATGTCTCGATCGATGAAGCGACCATGGCGCTCGACGAAAAGTATATAGAGTTACAGAGCAAAGTCCGAATACCATTTCGTGGTGAAGTAAGAGAAACCACTTTAGGAAGGTTCTTATTTAACGAAATATTACCCGAGGACTTTGAGTTTCAAGATGCCGTTATGACTAAAAAGAAACTCCAACAAGTCATGGCGCTTGTTTATCAACAATATGGTTCTGACATTACTGCCCGAATTGCCGACGACCTTAAAGATCTTGGTTTCCAATACGCTACCATCTCAGGACTGTCTATGGGTATGGGTGACTTCGCCCAAGTTAAAGGCCTTGATGAGCTTATAAAAGAGGGTGAAAAGCGGACCGCTGCCATCAGTGAACAGTTTGAGCAAGGTTTCATAAACGACGATGAAAGATACCGTTTAACGGTAGATAATTGGACTAAAATCGATGCCCGGGTTCAGGAGCTACTTTCTGAGCAAATGGTTGGCCAGGAATCTTCCATGGCTATCGCCATTGCTTCTGGTGCTCGAGGAAACATTTCTCAGATGAAAAACTGTGTCGGAATGCTCGGTGTCTTAATAGATGCCGCCAGCCATTCAATCGAGCTGCCTGTTACATCGGGCTACAGTAAAGGACTAACTCAGCTGGAATACTTTACAGCTACCCGTGGTACTAGAAAAGCGGTCATTGATATCGCCCTAAAGACCGCCGATGCTGGTTACCTGACTCGGAGATTAGTCGATGTTGCCCAAGACGTTTTCACGGTCGATGAAGAGACCGATGATAAGGGCTTTTCGATGCTTCGATCGGACGCTGCAGAAATTGGCGTATCGTATGCCTCGAGACTTGAAGGCCGATTTGCGGCTGAGAACATCGGTAAATACATTAAAAGCGGCGCCTTAATAACTCCTGAGGTTGCCGCTAAGATCGATGCTGATGAGAAACTCGATGGGGTTAAGATAATGAGCTTGCTTAGCGCTAGTTCCGTCAGGGGAGTCCCGCAAAGGTCATATGGCCTCGACCCAGCTACTGGTGAAATAGTAGACATCCATCACCCTATTGGTGTTATAGCCGCTCAGAGTATCGGTGAGCCCGGTACCCAGTTGTCTCTTGACTCTAAGCACCGTTCTGGTTCTGCATTAGCTGATGACACTTCTGAGGGACTTAGTCGTGTAGAAGAGCTATTTGAAGTAAGAACCCCTAAGGGCCAAGCCTATCTGGCTGAAATAGCCGGTGACGTAAACGTTTGGGAAGAAGGCGATCGCTACGTTATCCAGGTTACCTCTCACTCTCAGAAGAAAGTCCAGCTGCCGCTTGGTAATCTAACTCCTAAGATAGCCACCGGTACAGACGTGTCGATTGGCGACGTCCTAGCCAGCCATAAAGGCGGCCTCGATCCCCTTATATCGCCGATTGCCGGAAAAGCTGAGATCGCTGATGATAAGATAATTATCGTTCCCGTTAAGCAAAATACTGTACGCTATGAAATCCCTGGTTTTAAACGAATACTAGTTGCCGAAGGAGATAAAGTAGTTGCCGGACAACGCCTCACCAACGGTTCGATTAACCTGCACGATCTAATGCAGCTTCAAGGTGTTGAATCAACACAGCGTTACATGATGAACGAAATACTTAAGATTTTCGCCAGCCAGGGTCAAAACATCGCCGACAAGCATCTTGAAATTATAATTCGTCAGATGTTTAGTCGAGTCCAAATTGAGGACGCCGGAGACACTGAGTTCGTGACCGGTGATATCGTTAGTAAACTGGCAGTAGTGGAGGCTAATGTAGAACTCATCAAGAAGAGAAAACACCCTGCTCAGTTCAGTCAATTGCTCCTGGGTATCACCAAGGCAAGCCTAAGTACCGATTCGTTCCTTAGTGCGGCTTCTTTCCAAGACACCACCAGAGTACTTATTGGAGCTGCTACTAGCGGTAAGGTCGATCACTTATATGGTCTAAAAGAAAACGTTATCTTAGGCCGAAAAATCCCTGTTGGCACTGGTTGGAACGCCGCGGTTAAAAAGTCTACCGCTGAAATTGACGAAGAACTATAAAGATGTTAGGGTAGACACTGATATGCCAACCATTAACCAGCTAATAAGAAAGCCTCGCAGTAAAACCGGTAGCAAAACTAAATCACCGGCCCTGCTTCGTGTTACCAATAATTTACTTAACCGAAATTATGAGAAGCCGTCGCCTTTCAAAAGAGGCGTCTGTATAAAGGTGACTACCAAAACTCCGAAAAAACCCAACTCCGCTCTTCGTAAAGTAGCCCGCGTTAGATTAACCAATGGCCATGAAGTTTGGGCCTACATTGGCGGCGAAGGCCACAACCTTCAGGAGCACGCCGTAGTGCTAGTTCGCGGTGGCCGCGTCAAGGACCTTCCGGGTGTTCGTTACCATATAGTTAGGGGAAGTCTAGATTTACAGGGTGTATCGGGCCGCAAGCAAGGCCGATCAAAATATGGTGCCAAGAAGGTTAATAAATAATGCCTCGCAAGAAAACCAAATCACTGGTTAGGGATATCCCAGCCGATCGCATATATGACAGTGTTCAAGTTCAGCGTCTGATTAACCGGGTGATGCTCGATGGCAAAAAACAAATTGCTGAAGCTTTGGTTTACGAAGGCTTGGAAAAAGCCGCTCAGAAACTGAAGGTTCAAAACCCGGTAGTGGTATTTGAGCAAGCCTTTAAGAACATCCAGCCACGAATGGAAACCCGCTCCCGTCGGGTCGGCGGTGCTAATTACCAGATACCGTTCGAAGTTAAAGGCCAAAGACAAAACCATTTAACTACTATGTGGTTTGTCCAGGCGGCCAGGTCTCGTAAGGGCATGAGTATGACCGACCGAATAGCTGCCGAACTTGTCGATGCTTACAATAATCAGGGCTCAGCCGTTAAGAAAAAAGAAGATACACACAAGATGGCAGATGCAAACCGCGCGTTTGCTCATTTTGCACGATTTTAAGGGGTGAGATGGCCGAAAAGAAATATCCAGTCGAGAAATTGAGAAATATTGGCATCATTGCTCATATTGATGCTGGCAAAACTACTACAACCGAAGGTATCCTTTACCGAACAGGCTTAAAACATAAGATTGGGGCAGTTCACGATGGAGAAACTACCACTGACTGGATGGCCCAAGAGCGAGAGCGTGGCATAACCATCGTTTCGGCAGCTGTTACCTGTTACTGGAAAGACCACCAGATTAACATAATCGATACGCCAGGGCACATTGATTTCACGGTTGAAGTGGAGCGGAGCCTTAGGGTTCTTGACGGTGCCGTAGTTGTCTTTGACGGCAAAATGGGGGTTGAATCTCAAAGTGAGACCGTCTGGCGGCAGGCTGATAAGTATCATGTCCCGCGTATTTGCTTCATAAACAAGATTAATCAGACCGGCGGGGATTTTTATAAATCATTAGACAGTATTCATAATCGACTCAGCAAGCACGCTTTCCCGATTCATCTTCCAATTGGCTTTGAACAGTCCGTTAGCGGGCTGGTTGATCTCATAGGTATGAAAGCTTATACCTATAAGGATTTCACAGATCATGAGGTTGTCGAAGGCCCAGTTCCTGAAGACATGATGGACCAAGTTAAGAAATACCGCAGTCTTTTAGTCGAGAACGCCGTAGCCGAAGACGAGAAAACACTAGAACGCTTCTTCGAAGTTGGCGAAGATGGACTGAGCGAAGATGAGATTAAGCAGGCCGTCCGAGCAGCGGTCTTAAGCGGTAAGTTTTACGCCGTAACTGGTGGTGATGGACGCGGCGTGATAGTTGAAAAAGTGTTAGACGCTGTTAATGATTTTCTGCCAAGCCCAATTGATCGAGGCAGTACTTGGGGCATCGAACCCAAGTCTGGTGATGAGATTGAACGTAAACCGGTCGAGAGTGAGCCTTTTACTAGTTTGGCGTTTAAGATTGCGACCGATCCATTTGTGGGCAAACTGGCATATTTTAGAGTTTACTCTGGTAAAATTCTAGCCGGCAGCTATATTATGAATTCGTCTACTGGTGAGAAGGAACGTGTCGGGCGTATCGTTAGAATGCAAGCTGATAAGCGTGAGGATGTCACCGAAGTAACGGCTGGCGATATCGCCGCCATTGTTGGCTTAAAAGGCACGACTACCGGGAATACGCTCTGCGACGTCGGTCATCCAATAGTCTTAGAAAGTATAAAGTTCCCAGAACCTCCTGTTTCAATAGCTATCGAGCCAAAAACCAAGGCCGATCAAGAAAAAATGGGTGTTGCCCTTCAGCGATTAGCTGAAGAGGACCCGACTTTTAGGATCCATGTCGACGACGAAACTACCCAAACGATTATTAAGGGAATGGGTGAACTCCACCTTGAAATAATAGTCGATAGAATGAAGCGTGAATTTGGCGTTGAGGCCAATGTCGGTGAACCGCAGGTTGCCTACCGCGAGACTATTCGTAAAGACAATGTTGAGGTCCAGGGTAAATTTATTCGACAAAGCGGTGGCCGCGGGCAGTATGGTGACGTAACACTTAGGCTTAGTCAAAATGAGCAAGGCAAAGGCTTCGAGTTCATTAACTCTATTAAAGGCGGCGTAATACCAAACGAGTACATACCGGCGGTTAAGGCCGGCATTGAAGAAGCGATGGCTAACGGGGTTCTGGCCGGCTACCCGGTAGTAGACATCAAGGCTGAACTATTTGATGGAAGTTATCACGACGTTGATTCGTCTGAACTGGCTTTTAAGATAGCTGGCTCGATGGCTTTACAGGAGGGGGTCAAAAGAGCCTCACCGGTACTTCTTGAACCAATAATGAAAATTGTAGTAATTACCCCTGATGGGTTCATGGGCGACGTTATCGGTGACCTAAACAGTAAACGCGGCCGAATTGAATCAATGGAGGATCTAAATGCCGGCATCAAGGAAATAACGGCCTTTGTCCCACTTGGTGAGATGTTTGGCTATACCACTAACCTTCGAAGTATGACCCAAGGCCGGGCAAGTTCAAGTATGGAGCTCGATCATTATGCCGATGTGCCCAATAATGTTACTGAGGCTATAATTGCTAAAAACGGTAAATAAAAACCCCGAGTCCATATCTTTACAAGATCGACTTTGTCATCTATAATACTTTGGTAACTTGTGTGGGTATTTAAGCTCATGCTAATTAACTTGTAACTAATAGGAGTCATAAAGGAAATGGCAGAAAATTTTGACCGAAGCAAGCCTCACATTAATGTTGGTACCATGGGACACGTTGATCATGGTAAAACGACGCTAACTGCGGCTATAACTCACGTGCTTGCAAAGAAATTACCAAGCTCAATCAACAAACCTGTTAAATACGACGAAATCGATAAAGCACCAGAGGAAAAGGCGCGCGGTATAACAATTGCTACGTCCCACCAGGAATATGAAAGCGAAAAGCGTCACTACGCCCACGTGGATATGCCGGGACACGCTGACTATGTTAAGAACATGATTACCGGTGCTGCTCAAATTGACGGCGCAATTCTTGTTGTTTCAGCCGCTGACGGTCCTATGCCTCAGACCCGCGAACACGTGCTGCTTGCTAAGCAAGTCGGTGTTCCGTCGATCCTTGTATACATGAATAAAATGGACCTAGCAGACCCAGAACTCGTCGATCTTGTGGAAGAAGAAATTCGCGACCTGCTAGCTAAGTATGATTTTGACCGAAACGCGCCAATTATCCGCGGGTCAGCCACCAAGGCTCTTGAAGGCGATGCTGCTAATGAGGACACTATCATGGAACTCGTTAAGGCTATGGACGACTTTATTCCTGAGCCCAAGCGAGAATTAGACAAGCCATTTCTTATGCCGATAGAGGATGTATTCTCTATTAAGGGACGCGGTACAGTTGCTACTGGACGTGTTGAACAAGGCATTGTTAAGGTTAACGAAGATGTTGAGATTGTCGGGATTCGTCCAACTACCAAAAGCGTGGTTACTGGCGTTGAAATGTTTAAGAAGAACCTGGACCAAGGTCAAGCCGGTGATAACGTTGGGGTGCTTCTAAGGGGAATTGAGCGCGAAGATATCGAACGCGGCCAGGTGCTAGCAAAGCCCGGGTCAATTACTCCTCACACTGAATTTGATTCTGAAGTTTATATCCTAACTAAAGAAGAAGGTGGTCGACACACCCCATTCTTTAAAGGCTATAAGCCGCAGTTCTATTTCCGAACTACTGACGTTACTGGCGAGGTTGAATTACCTGCTGATAAAGAAATGGTTATGCCGGGCGATACCCTCACCTTTAAAGTAAAACTTCTAGCTCCAATTGCTATGGACCAAGGATTAAGGTTCGCTATCCGTGAAGGTGGACGAACCGTCGGTGCTGGCGTAGTCACCAAGATTGTTAAATAAGAATAGAGAAAATAAAACAGCTGAAACGAATATATGGCAGATGCTCCTTCAACCAAAAAAGCCGATGCTAAACAGCGCATCAGGATCCGTTTAAAAGCTTACGACCATAAGGTCATTGATCAAGCCGCTAAACAGATCATCGATACCGCGCTTAGAACTGGTGCATCACTAGCTGGTCCCATACCTCTGCCCACAGAACGCAGCACTTTTACTGTTATAAAGAGCCCGCATGTCTACAAGAAGAGCAGGGAGCAATACGAAATGCGCGTTCACAAACGCCTGATAGACGTGTTTGAACCAACTCCAAAGACGATTGACTCGCTAATGAGTCTAAGTCTGCCAGCTGGCTGCGATGTCGAAATAAAGATGTAATCTTTTAGGCAAAGAGGTCCACGTTCACGAGCCATATCGAATCAAGTACCACTATTGATTTCTCGTAGTGGAAGGATAGTAGCACAGTTGAATCGTTGACTTATTACTGGTACTATGTCAATATTAGTTTTACTTCGTAGAGTATTCGTTGCTCCGAGGCACTTTGACAGAGTAGTAATTCCAGTTAGGCAATGAGTCCTTCAAGAGGATTGATTGCCCAACTGGAGAGTCTGGTTGTGAGCGCGGAAGGCTGTGGTGTTTACCCTGAATACGCTTCTTTATGTGTACATAGGCGGGGGGTGTCTTTCTCTGACGTTTTTCCTATTGGCGGAGATTGACATGAAAATTAAGTTCCGTGGAGAATCCTCGGAGCTAGAGCGAATGATCGCCAAATGGGCGATCGAATACTCGATTTTCTGGCCCTGGCGCTGGGTTGGTTTCCCGCTGTATATTGTTGTAAAAAACAGACTAAAAAGGGAGGTTCCCCGATGAAGTGGATTGTTGGAGTAGGAGTCCTTGTTGGAGTCGTGGCCGGCCTTTATGCCTGGGTCGTTTGGACTCTGACAACTGCAGAGGAGCGCGAGCTCGAGGCACGCTCTGGTGGGCTTACCAATGGCTGGTGATACACCTCTCGCGTGTGACGGGGTCGTGGATTTACTCCATAGCAGTGAACGCGCCGCGTTCAATACTGCTCCCCGTCACTAATGCCCACCGGCACACCCCATAATCCCATCAACTACTCTGCCACTTAACCTGAGTTTTGAAACGTTTCAAGGTTTAGGGTAAGTTATAGGCAACATGTTAGGGATAACTAAGACGTAAACCTTATAGTATTATTGTCAACAAATTGACAGGAGTTAAATATCTATGCTAATCTATTAGGGTAAAGTTAACTAAACTCCTTGGTGTATTGAAAGGTCTGGACGAACCAGAAACCATCAATTGCCGAGAATTTTTATTGAATGGGGCCAAAAAACAGTGAAAACACTAATCACTAGAAAAGTCGGTATGACCAGCATTATCGGTGACGATGGTACGGTTCAAGCTGTCACCATTCTATCTGTTGACCCGAACGTAGTAACTCAGGTAAAAACAACTGACAGCGACGGCTATAACGCTGTTCAAGTTGGTTTTTCAAGCACTAAAAAGAACACCAAACCAATTCAGGGTCATCTCAAAAAATCTAAAGCTGAATCAAAATTGCTTAGAGAATTTCGAGTCGAAGAAATTGAGGAAGATCTAAAAGTAGGCGATAAGTTAACGACTGAGGTTTTTGAAGTTGGCGATTCTATTAATGTTGTGTCAACCAGTAAGGGTAAGGGTTGGGCTGGGACCATAAAGCGGCACAACTTCCACCGCGGCCGAAAAACCCATGGCGGCCGTTCCTACAGACGGGTTGGCTCGATTGGTTCAATGTACCCACAGAAAATATTTAAGGGTAAAAAAATGGCCGGTCAACTTGGCGGAGACCGTGTAACGGTTCGTAATCTCACGGTTGCTTTAGTTGATGCCGAAAAGAACGTAATAGGGGTTAAGGGAGCTGTACCTGGCCCACGTAAGTCCATAGTTATGGTTGAGGGAAATTAATTATGCCGACTAAGACAACTCCAGCAAAACCTACCGAAACGACTAAACTGGATAGTTCGGTTTTTGGCGTAGCGCCTACCAACTTTGAGCTTTTAAAACTGGCTTATCTTAGTTATCTAGCTAATGGACGTCAAAATAACGCTGTTGTAAAAACTAGAGGACTAGTAAGCGGTGGTGGTAAAAAGCCGTGGCGCCAAAAAGGCACCGGTAATGCCAGAGTCGGATCAATCAGGAGCCCTATCTGGCGAGGCGGTGGAATAACTTTCGGACCAACCGGCGAGTCTAACTACAAGATCACCCTATCTACCGTCCAGCGTCGTCAGGCCCTTCGTCAGGCCCTAAGTCTAGCTAATCAATCGAAAATTATCACTATCGCTGACATCAAAGCTAAATCAGGCAAAGTAAGCGAAGTTAACTCACAGCTAGTAAAACTAGGTGCCAAAGGCAAAATATTACTAGTTGTTAATGATAAAACCCAAGAACTGATGAGATCGACCAGCAATCTAAAGGAAGTTAAAATAGTCCACGATAGTTACCTAAATGTTTTTGATGTATTAAATGCCGATAGCCTAGTTATCTCACCACTGTCACTAGAGAATATTCACAAAAGATTAGGTAAGGGCTAAGATGAATAACGCCGCATTAAACCTTAGACCTAGAATGAGCGAAAAAGCTTATTCCCAAAGCCACCGCGGCATTTACATATTCGATGTTCCGGGCAACGTTAATAAACACGTCATTGCTCAGGCGGTAAGCGCCCAATTTAAAGTGGACGTTACAAACGTAAATTTGGCTAACCGTAAAGGTAAGCAAAAGAGGACAATCTACAAAAACGGTCAAAGGGTGTCTGGTTCCCAGCCCAATCAGAAAGTTGCCTTTGTCACCCTAAAGAAGGGGCAGAATTTACCCTTTTTCCAAGCAGTAGAGGAAGCTGAAGAAAAAGAAGAGAAAGTTGCCGAAAAAGCCGCTGCTGCTAAGTCTAAGTCTGAAGACAAAGAAGCCAAGAGCTCTAAGCCATCGCTGCTTCGTCGAAGACTACATAAAGATAAAGAGGATAAGAAATAATGGCCATTCGAGCTTACAAGCCAGTAACACCAGGGTTAAGAGGTATGACGACTCAGGACTTCAGTTCGATTACAACCAAAAAGCCGCTCCGTTCATTGCTTAGAGTTAAAAATCGAGACAATGGCCGGAATAACCAGGGTCGTATCACAGTCCGGCACCACGGCGGCGGAGCGAAAAAGTTTTACAGGCTTGTTAATTTCAACCTACCTGCTGGACTTGAGGCAGTGGTCGAACAAATAGAATATGATCCAAATAGGTCAGCAAGAATTGCCAGGATAAAGGATCAGCATAATACTTACCACTATATTATTGCCGCTAGTAATCTAAAAATTGGCCAGAAGATAGTGACTGGCGAGAATGCACCAATAGAGCAGGGTAACCGTCTGATGCTTAAAAGCATACCAGTTGGCAGTATGATTCATGGAGTCGAACTTTTACCCGGTAAAGGTGCTCAAATCGCTCGAAGTGCTGGTAATAGCGCCCAATTAATATCTAAAGAAGATGTCTATTGTCAAGTCAGACTGCCGAGCGGAGAGGTTCGTATAATCTTGGGCGAGTGTATGGCTAGCATTGGGGTTGTTGGCAATGAGCAGCACCAGAACATTAAACTTGGCAAGGCCGGCCGGTCGCGGCACAAAGGGATTAGACCTTCTGTTCGAGGAGTAGTAATGAATGCTGCTGATCACCCGCATGGCGGTGGTGATGGCGGGCGACACGGAATCGGTGGAGGCAAAAACCATGGTTCTTCACCAAAAACCCCTTGGGGGCAAAAGACCCTTGGTTATAAAACCCGTCGTCGAAAGAGTACAACTAAATTTATAGTTAGAAGCCGTCATCTGGCGAAAAGGAGTTAATGATATGAGTCGATCGCTGAAAAAAGGACCACATATAGATTTTAAACTGGCTAAGAAGATTAATGCCATGGGGTCGGACGACCGCACGATTATTAAAACTTGGGCTAGATCTTCTACAATCGCTCCGGAGTTTGTCGGCAAGACAATCGCCGTTCATAACGGTAAAGTCCACGTCCCTGTCTTCATAACTGAAAATATGGTTGGCCATAAACTTGGTGAGTTTTCACCGACGAGGAAATTTCGTGGTCACGGTGGTAAGTTAGCTAAGGCGTCTCAAATGACGAGCGAAGGATAGGATTTACTATGGCAGTTAAAGCAATTTCCAAAGGTGTAAAAATGAGCCCACGAAAACTTCAGGAGGTCGCCTCTTTGGTTCGCAGTCGAACGGTAAACGACGCACTAACTATTTTAAGTCACACCCCAAGACAAGCGGCGATTCCGGTTAGAAAAACGATTGAAAGCGCGCGGGCGAATGCTGATCATAATCACAACTACAAGCCTGATACGCTGCGTATCGTTGAGATTAGCGTAAATCATGGCCCAAGATTAAAAAGGAGACGACCGATAGCTAGAGGTATGGCACATCCATACATGCATCGCTCGGCTCATATAAGCGTAACTGTCGATGGGACTATCCGGACACCTAAGAAGGCTACCCCGCCCGTAGCTCCAAAGGAGAAAGAATAATGGGTCAAAAAGTAAATCCAATATCTATGCGACTGGTGCTAAATAAGGATTGGCGCAGCAAGTGGTTTGTAAACAAACGAGATTACGCTAAATATCTTAGCGATGATTTGAAAGTTCGAAAAATGATCCAAGACAAACTAGGGTCTCGGGCAGCTATAAACAAAGTTGATATTGAAAGATCGCCCAATATCGTTACGGTAACAATTAGTACAGCTAAAGCTGGTGTGGTAATTGGACGAGGTGGAACGGGCGCTCAAGAACTAAAAGATACAATCGAGAAAATTTATAACACCCCAACAAGAGTGAATATAGAAGAAGTCAAAAAGTCCGAGCTTTACGCCAAACTAGTTGCCGAGAATATTGCCCATCAACTGGAAAGACGTATGTCATTTAGGCGAGCTATTAAAGCTGGAGCAGCAGCCACTATGCGAGCCGGCGCCCAAGGTATAAGAATTGAAGTTTCCGGAAGACTAAACGGCGCCGAAATGTCCAGGCGTGAAAAGGAAGTCCAAGGCAGCGTGCCTCTTCATACACTAAGAGCTGATATCGATTATGCGTACATACCGGCCAAGACAACCGCCGGCATTATCGGAGTTAAGGTCTGGGTCTATAAAGGCGAAGTGAGTTAGATATGTTAGTCCCAAAGCGCACGAAATATCGAAAAGTTAGGAAGGGCCGGATTAACGGCGTCGCTACTCGAGGCGAGTTTATCGCTTTTGGTGAATTTGGGCTGCAATCACTAGGCCATGACCGGATTACGGCTCGTCAAATTGAAGCCGCTAGGCAAGCCATGACCCGCTACATAAAAAGAGGCGGTAAGATATGGATCAGGATATTCCCACACACGCCGGTAACCAAAAAACCACTTGACGTTAAGATGGGCAGTGGTAAAGGCAATCCCGAGTATTTCGCCGCTAAAGTAAAACCCGGTACGATTCTTTTCGAAATGCAAGGTGTTGATGAGGCGGTTGCTCGCGAAGCGATGAGATTAGCTGGACATAAACTATCAGTCAAGACCAAGTTTTTGATCAAGGAGGATGTGTAAAATGAAAATCGTTGACATCCGTAAGCTTTCGACTGCCGATTTGACCACTGAAAGCACTAAACTTAGGGAAGAAATTTCCGAACTCAGACGCCGGGTGTATTTAGGCGAAGTAACGAATGTCAGGCTGATTCGTAGCAAACGAAAAGATCTAGCAAGAATTTTTACCGTTTTAAGCGAACAGCTCGCAAAGGAGAACATATAATGGCTAAAATATTAACTGGTAGAGTTTCATCTGATAAGCCCGACAAAACAATTGTTGTATCGGTCACTACTCGTAAGACCCACCCGCTTTATAGGAAACAATATTCCTCTAGCAAGAAATTTTTCGCACACGATGAAAAGAACGAAGCGAAGCTTGGTGATTTGGTGTCTATTAAAGAAGTTCGTCCGATAAGTGCTTTAAAGCGATTTAACCTAGACAAAATTATCGAGCGCGCTACTTATGACAAGGAAGAGATTAACAACTTAGATGAAGAGGCCAAATAGATGATACAACAGGAATCTAGACTGACTGTCTGTGATAACTCTGGCGCAAAAGTAATTTTGTGTATTAGGGTACTTGGCGGGACTAGGCGTAGATATGCTGGTGTTGGAGACGTGATTGTAGCAACCGTAAAAGATGCCAACCCAAACGGTAACGTCAAAAAGAAGACCGTGGTTAAAGCGGTAGTTGTTCGCACTAAGCAAACAATTCATCGCCGAGACGGTTCATCGGTTAGATTTGATGACAACGCGGCGGTTATTATTGGCGAGGATAAATTGCCTAAGGCAACTCGAATATTCGGCCCAGTCCCCAGAGAACTAAGGGAACGCGGATACAGTAAAATTATTAGCTTAGCTCCTGAGGTGATTTAAAGATGAACAATATATATAAGATACGAATCAGAAAAGGCGATAAGGTGATTGTCCGACAAGGCAAATACAAAGGCCAAGTAGGAAAAGTGCTGAGCGCTCATCCCAGGATTAATAGTCTAACCGTTGAAGGCATTAACATAGTTAAAAAAGCCGTCAAGCCTAATAAGGCCTATCCTCAGGGCGGGTTAATCGAGATTACTCGGCCGATCAACGTTAGCAAGGTCAGTATTTTGGACCCAGAAACCAAAAAAGGTACCCGGATAGGATACTCAATTAAGGCTGATGGTTCGAAGGTGCGCGTCTTTAAATCTAGCGGAAAGGAAATAAAATAATGGTTACCAAAACTTCTACACCCAAACCTACATCCGTTTATACGGCTAGATTAGCAAAACTATACAACGAGCAGCTCGCCAAACAGTTAATGGATGAATTAAAGCTGTCAAATCGACATGAGGTTCCGCGGCTTGAAAAGGTTGTGCTAAATGTTGGTCTTGGAAGAGCTAAAGATGATAAGAAAATTATCGAAACAGCTACCAACACCTTGCGTAAGGTTACCGGTCAGCAACCAGTCCAAACCACCGCTAAAAAATCGATAGCCAATTTTAAGTTAAGAGAGGGGAATAAGATAGGTATAAAAGTAACCTTAAGGGGTAATCAAATGTATGAGTTCACTGACCGATTAGTAAATCTAGTTCTACCTAGATTAAGAGACTTTCACGGAGTAAGCGAGAAGGCATTCGACAAATCCGGAAATTATAGTATCGGCCTGGTGGATCAATCTGTCTTTCCTGAACTTACGTTTGAAGAAACTAGTCCGACTCACGGCCTGCAGGCGATTTTCGTAGTCAAATCTAAAACCCCCGACCATTCCAGAGCATTGTTAACGAAATTGGGATTCCCATTCGAGAAAGGAGAACAAAATGGCTAAAAAATCTATAATCGCTAGAGACTTAAAGAGACGGAAGATGAACGAAAAATATGCCGCTAAACGGGCCGAGCTTAAATCACTAGGTGACCAGGAAGGGTTAGCTAAATTGCCTCGCAATTCATCTCCAACACGACTAAAGAATCGCTGTAGTGAAACCGGCCGGCCAAGGGGCTATATGAGAACTTTCGGGCTTAGTCGTATATCTTTCCGCGAACACGCTAATAAGGGTGAGATCCCCGGCATAACCAAGGCTAGTTGGTAAGGGAGGAATATGATATGAGTTATATATCCACAGATCCAATAGCCGATATGCTGACAAGACTTCGAAACGCCATTGCTGTCCGGAAGAGCGATGTCATCATGCCCCACTCAAAATCTAAAGAGGCTATAGCGATGCTTTTAAAGTCCAACGGCTTTATTAACAATGTTAAAGTTTCTGATGTTAGTATCGGAAAATCATTAACCATAGTGGTCAACGATCCTGATGAGAACGCCAAAATAACCGAGATTATCAGGTTAAGTAGTCCGGGTCGGCGAAACTATACTGGCGCCAATAAGATACCGATTGTTAAACATGGCCGCGGTCTAGTGATTATTTCAACCAGCAAAGGCATAATGACTGGCCAAGAAGCTAAGAAACTAGGGATTGGCGGAGAGCTGATCTGCCAGGTCTATTAAGAGGAAATAATATGAGTCGTATAGGAAAATTACCAATTACCATACCAGCCGGAGTTACCGTTTCGAACGACTCGGGGATTATCACTGTTAACGGCTCTAAAGGCGAACTCAAACAGTTTGTTCTTGATGGTGTATCAGTAAGCATCAACGATAATGAACTGCTGGTTACTCGTGATAATGACGAACTTAAGTCTAGAGGCAACCACGGACTGATGAGGTCCCTTATAGATAATATGGTCCAGGGTGTACAGAACGGTTTTAGCAAAAAACTTGAGATAAACGGTGTTGGCTATAAGGTTTCCATGGCGGGCAGCGACCTAAAGCTTAATCTTGGATTCTCGCACGATGTTAACTTCAAATTGCCAGCCGGTGTTATGGCGAACATTGAGCAGAACGTCATTACTATCAGCGGTATTAGCAAGCAGCAGGTTGGTCAAATAGCTGCCGAGATCAGATCTTTAAGGAAACCGGAGCCCTATAAAGGCAAAGGAATTAAATATGTTGGCGAACGTATTATCCGTAAAAGCGGTAAATCTGGGAAAGAGAAATAATAATGGATCGACTAGAGCATAAATCACTAAATAAAACACTTCGCAAGCAGCGAGTCAGAGCCAAGATAACTGAATCCGCTGAGCGCCCACGACTCAGCATAAAGATTACCAATAGGCATATTGTTGCCCAAATTATAGACGATACAAAGTCAACAACTCTGGCCTCGGTGACTACCGTTGGACAGAAAAACGCTGGCGGCTCAATGAGCGAAAGAGCGGCTTGGGTTGGAGAGCAAATTGCCAATAAGGCAAAGACTGCTAAAATAAGTCAAGTCGTTTTAGATAGAGGCGATCATTTATACCATGGGCGGATTAAAGTACTAGCAGATGCTGCTCGTGATAAAGGACTGGAGTTCTAATGGAAGCTGTAATGAAATCACCAAATCGTCGACATTCAGATAACGCTGAAGAAAAACAATTTGACGAACGAGTCGTTCATATTGACCGTGTAGCCAGAGTTGTAAAGGGCGGTCGGCGATTTAGGTTCCGAGCTTTAATAGTAATCGGTGATCATAAAAACCGAGTTGGTGTTGGTATCGCCAAAGGAGCCGATGTAACAGCGGCGGTGACGAAGGCTACCGAAGTTGCTAAAAAGCACCTTATCTCGATACATTTATATAACGGTACAATACCCCATGAGGCCGAAGCCAAGGTTAGTGGAGCCCATATTCTGCTTAAGCCAGCCAGTCCAGGTACTGGACTTATTGCTGGAGGAGTAGTCAGGACGATTTTAGAGGTTGCTGGAGTCAGCAACGTTCTAAGTAAGTCGATCGGCTCGAGCAACAAATCGAACGTTGCCTACGCCACCATAGCAGCCCTTCAGACGATGAAACCCAAAAACGAGTGGATAACATCAATGAAGAAGTCTTCACCGCTAGCGGTCACTCAAAATGCTCCAGGTAGCGACAAACCGGCAGCACCAAAAGCTAAAGTTGCCGCTGCTCCAAAAACCGCCCCTAAGAAAGTCGCCAAAAAGGCTAAATAAGGCTAACGCTATGAAATTTAACGAAGTTAATACCATAAAACTTAAAAATCCCAAAAGGGTCGGTAGGGGTATTTCTGGTGGTCAGGGCAAGACCGCTGGTCGTGGCACGAAAGGTCAGAACTCGAGAGCCGGTTCCTCAAAAAAACCTGGTTTTGAGGGCGGCCAAAATCCTTTGATGCAGCGGCTCCCAAAGCTACGCGGTGTTACTAAGTATCGTCACGACGCTGAAGAAGTATACACCGGTCAACTTGATGCATTTTCCAGTAAAGTCATTGATAGTACACTGCTTGCAGAACACAAACTTATTACTAGCCCATATGCCAATGTTAAATTGTTAGTGAAGGGCGAACTAACTAAGAAAGTTAGTGTGAAATTGCCAGCCGCTAGTAAGTTGGCGATTGATCAAATCCAGAAAAATGGAGGAACATTCGAAGCGACAGATCGCTTAAAACGACCGAAACTTGTAAAGAAAGATAAGGAATAATAAAAATAGGCTAAACTTTATATAGTTTATTAGAGGGTAAAGATGAGCTGGAAAGTCATATGGCAATCACTTAGCAACCGGGAAATGCGCAAGCGCATAGCCACCGCTCTTGGTATTCTTCTAGTCTTTCGAATGCTCGCCAACATCCCTGTCCCGCTAGCTAATCCAACCACCCTACATCAGATCCTAACGAACCTCTTTAGCTCTAAAGCTCTCCAAAATTCGCAGTTTCTAAGCTTTGCTAATGTCCTTAGCGGCGGGGCTTTGGCCAATTTCTCCATCATGCTGGCTGGTCTGGGACCATACATTAATGCCTCGATTATTATGCAGCTGCTCACTAAGGCCATCCCCAAACTTGAAGCTCTCCAAAAAGAAGGTGAATTTGGCCAGAAAAAGATCAACCAATATACCCGCATGCTGACCTTACCGCTGGCCATTATCCAGTCAATCGGATCAATATACCTGATCAGGCAAGCCGCTCAAAGTATCGGCGGTATCGGTGATATCACGGCTAACACTTCATTGTTCCAATGGGTTCTTATGATAACCGCTCTAACGGGCGGTTCAATGCTACTGATGTGGCTGGGAGAACTTATCACCGAACAGGGTATAGGCAATGGTATATCACTTATTATTACCGTTGGGATTGTTAGTCGGCTGCCCAGCACTATAGGCAGTATTTTCAGTTCCCTGACCGCGTCCGGTAAACGACTAGTCATGTTTGGCAAGGTGCTGCCGGTCAGCAGCAGGCAGATTGTATTTACTTTAGTAATAGCGGCGTTCGTAATCCTCCTGACTTACCTGGTGGTTAAGCTCAATGAAGCTGCCCGGCGAGTAACCATTCATTATGCCAAACGTGTTCAAGGCAATAGAGCCTACGGGGGGGTTACCACCACTCTGCCAATTAAATTGATCACCGCCGGTGTTATCCCGATAATTTTTGCCGTGGCATTTTTAAGCGTTCCGAGTTTTGCCGGGCAGCTTTTATCGGGGTCCAAGAGCACGCATCTGGCGAAAATTGGGACGGATTTGACCACCTGGTTCCAGTCACCCACTAAGACCGCCTTTGCGACTGAAGGCTGGCATGCCTACCTCTATCCGGTGGTTTACTTCACCTTAGTATTCGTATTTACATTCTTCTATACCAACGTCACGTTTAACTCCAAGGAGATATCCGAGAATCTTCAAAAACAGGGTGGTTTTATCGAGGGTATTCGATCCGGTAAGGCAACTGAAAAATATCTCGGAAGATTAGTTAACAGAGTGACGCTGTTTGGCGCAATTTGTCTTGGCCTACTAGCACTGCTGCCAATTATCGGCCAAATTTTCATAACGTCTAATATAAGTATTGGTGGAACCAGCGTGCTGATCTTAGTATCTGTTAGTCTTGAAACGCTTCGAGCTATAGAATCCAGAGCCCTAATGGTTACCTATGACCAGTATAGTGAACCGAACTTCTTTGGTGAAGATATCGGCGGTGAACCTCCTAAAGAAAGAAAATCTCGCTTCAGGCTTTTGAAAAGGAACCCCGAAACCGCTAAAAAATAAAATCATGAGCAGAGCAAAATTTAACTTTTTTGAAGGAAGATTTGGCAAGAACGTTCTTAGAGGATTAATGGGGCTTACCGCAGCTTTAGGCGGCCTGAGTGTTTACGCGGCAGCTCACGACACGTTAAAGTATGCCGATGACGTAGCATCTGCCCAAGAGATTGAAGCATATTCCGGACAATCGGCGGCCGAGCTCGGGATCCCAGCTAACTACAGGGATGACCGAAATGATATTGTTACCGATGGTCTTCTGGCCGGAACAGCCGCACTTTTACTGGTGGCAGAATCTAGGGAGCTATTATCGTTATCTAAGGACGAACGTCGGAAAAGTTCTGAAGCTGAATAAAATTCTAAAAGCCAGAAGTCCACACTAAAGGCAATTTTACACTTTACAAACTGATGTCATAAATGATACACTAACAGTCTGTTATATTTATGGCGGCAAGTAAAGAAGTAATCGAACTTACCGGAACAATAGTGGAAACACTTCCGGGCACTCAATTTAGAGTGGAACTCGAAAATGGTCATAAAATTATAGCTCATGTCGCTGGAAAGATGCGCAAACACTATATTCGTATCGTACCAGGTGACAGCGTTACGGTTGAGTTAACCCCATACGATCTCACAAAGGGAAGAATCACCTACCGCAAATCATAATTAAAGCAGTGTGTCATTACTACTGGGTAAGGAGCAATGATCCGCATGAAAGTGCGTGCCAGCGTAAAAAAGATTAGTCCTGATGATATCATCGTCCGCCGAAAAGGGCGGGTGTATATCATCAATAAGCTAAAGCCTAAACACAAGCAAAGGCAGGGTTAGTTTTTTATGGCCAGAATTTCCGGAGTGACCATTCCTGACGATAAACAAATCCAGTATTCGTTGGCTTACGTTTACGGAGTTGGTCATAAGACCAGCCTTGATATATTGGCCGCCTCAAAGGTGGAGCCAACCGTCAGGACAAAAAATCTAACAGACGCTGAAGTCTCTCGTATCCAAGAAGTAATCAACAAGGATTACGTCGTGGAAGGCGAGCTCCAACGAATCGTGAGCGGCAATATTAAGCGCCTAAAGGACATAAAATCATACCGCGGCATAAGACACCAGAGTAATTTGCCTGTTAGGGGACAACGCACTAAGACTAATGCTAGAACTCGAAGAGGCAAGAAGGTAACTGTTGGCGGAACAGCTCGAAAAGTAGCTACCAAGACTTAAGGTTAATCTATGGCTGATAAAGATATTGACACAACTGACATTAAAGAAGAAGCACCCGTTGTCGAGGTGGCTGAGGGCGCTCCTGCACCCAAACCCAAGAAGAAAAAGGT
Source organism: Saccharimonadales bacterium (SeqCode) (assembly GCA_035510455.1). Classification (GTDB taxonomy): domain Bacteria; phylum Patescibacteriota; class Saccharimonadia; order Saccharimonadales; family UBA4665; genus DATKGL01. Next base: position 121,700 of record DATKHB010000003.1, read on the forward strand.
TAAAAGAACGGTGCCGACTGGCCAATTACACATACTTGCGACCTTTAACAACACGATCGTATCGTTTACCGATCATAAAGGCGGCATACTGGTATGCTCAAGCGCCGGAGCCTGTGGTTTTCGTGGATCTAAAAAAGGAACGGCCTACGCTGCCCAAGTTGCCACCGAAAAAGCCGGCCAAGAAGCTAGGCAAACATTTGGTCTTTCAAAAGTCGACATTTACGTTAAGGGGATTGGCCTGGGCCGAGATTCGGCAATAAGGTCCTTGCAGAATCTAAATATCGAAGTCGATAGCATTAAAGACGTTACCGGCGTTCCTCATGGAGGCGTAAGGCCTCGAAAGGCGCGAAGGGTTTAAGGCCATGGCACGAGAGAGACAATCAATTGTAAAAATGAGCCGTCGTGAGGGCTACGCACTTCACCCTAAGGCACACAAGGCTCTAGTTAAGCGGTCCGCCCTACCAGGACAACAAGGACGACCGGGACGCAACAAAGCCAGCCAGTATTCTCTTCAGTTGAGGGAGAAACAGAAAGTTAAACGACTTTACGGGCTTTTGGAAAGACAATTTAGCAATTTAATGAAAGAAGCGTCGAGAACTCCCGGTCAATCCGGAGAAACTCTATTAAAGCTTCTAGAACAGCGTATGGACAATATAGTTTACAGATCAGGCCTAGCCGCCTCCCGTGCCGCAGCCCGTCAGCTAGTTACCCATGGGCACTTTATGCTCAACGACCGACGAGTAGATATCCCATCAATAAGACTTTCTGCTGGTGACAAAATTGTCGTAAGGCCCAAAAGCCAGAAAATAACTTATTTTACGCAAGTTGATGATGTTAGCCCCGCACCCCCGGACATACCAGCGTGGTTGAAGGTTAATCGTAAAAAATTTGAAATCGATGTAGTAGGCGCGCCATCTCGCGATGATGCTGAGCCTGATTTGAACGAGCAACTAATTGTAGAATATTACTCAAGGTAAGGAGGAGAAATATGTCAAAAATAATTCACACACCACGGCTAGTCAACATTGACGACCATAGTGATACAAGCGCAACGTTTACTGTAGAGCCGCTGCACAGCGGTTATGGTATGACGCTCGGAAATAGCCTGAGACGTGTTCTTCTGTCTAGTATTGCCGGAGCGGCGATAACCAGTTTCCGTATTGAAGGTATAACCCATGAATTTACTGTTGTGCCGGGAGTCAAAGAAGATGTAGTTGAAATAATGCTTAATCTTAAGGGAGTTAGATTCAGAGTGTTTAGCGATGAGCCTCAAACCCTAAGACTGACCAAGCAGGCCAAAGGATCATTAGTTGCTAAAGATATAACAACCAACGCTGACGTAGAGATAGTCAACCCGCAACACGTAATTGCTACACTCGACGATCCTAAAGAGAAAGTCGTAATTGATTTAGTAGTTGAAACGGGTCGAGGATACCGAACGATTGAAGAAGGAAGTGCCCAAAAAGCTTCTGACATGATTGCTCTTGATGCCATATTTAGCCCGGTACTCCGAGTACGCTACAAAGTTGAGAACACTCGAGTTGGGCAAGCCACTGATCTTGATAAATTAATTATCACGATCGATACTGATGGCTCGATTACTCCTAGAGACGCTTTTGAGGAAGCTTCAGCAATATTGATTAATCAGTACACCGCTCTAGCCGGACAAACAAGAGTTGAAATATCGCCCCCTGCCAGCCTTCAATCGGAGACATCCGGCGGTAACGATGATGACGACGAGACTAGCGAGCTCATGACCTCTATCGATGATTTGAATTTATCGGCTCGAACCACCAACGCCTTGATCAATAACGATATTCACACGCTCAAAGATCTATTTAGTCTAAGCGATGCCGAGCTCAGAGACCTTAAAGGTTTTGGTAGCAAAGCTTTGGATGAAGTTAAGGATAAGTTAGCGGAATTGGAATTGTAAGATGCATCGACACGGATATAAGGGCCGAAAATTTCACCGCGAGCGCGACCAACGCCGAGCCCTTATTAAGAGTTTAGCGGAGTCCCTTATCAAGCATCAGTCTATCGAAACCACTTTGCCGAAGGCTCAGGAATTAGTACCGTACTTTGAAGACCTGATAACAAAAGCCAAAAAAGGCGATTTACATAGTCGTCGCCAGGTTCTTGCTAAGCTATCGACCGTATCCAGCGCGCATGCTCTTGTCGACGAAATTGCTCCTAAGCTAAAGGGCCGAAATAGCGGTCACGTAAGAATTGAAAAGACGCGCTTGCGACGAGGCGACAATGCCCAACTGGCACGGGTTAGTTTTGTGGATGATTTAGCTGCAGCTTCGGTGGCTACTAAGGCTGTTGAGACGGCCGCACCAAAGCCGAAAGCCATTCCTAAGGCTAAAATCGTTAAGAAGGAACCCTCAGATGAAAACGCATAGTGTCAAGCCGAATGAAGTAACTCGTAAATGGTATATTATCGACGCTTCGACTGCGTCTTTCGGTCGAATATCGACCGAGGCTGCTCGTTTACTGCTCGGCAAAGACAAACCACATTTTAGCCATCACATTGATTGCGGTGACTACGTTATCGTAATTAACTCTGATAAGTTGGTCGCCACAGGAGCAAAACTTGATAAAAAGATGTATTACAGCCACAGTGGCTACCCCGGCGCGTTAAAGGAGATGACACTCGGCGAAAAGATGAAAAAAGATTCAACACAAGTAATACATCATGCCGTAAGGGGGATGCTGCCGGATAATAAGTTGAGAGCTGAAAGACTGGCGCGTCTTAAGATTTACCCCGGAGAAGAACATCCTCATGATCCTCAAAAACCGATTAACCTGTCAAAGAAAGCTGGTTCATAATGGCTACTTCTAAAAACGATTATTTCTACGCTTTAGGTCGACGCAAGAGCTCTACTGCTCGCGTCAGGCTTTCTAAGGGCCAAGGCGTAATTACCGTTAATGGCAAACCGGTGGACGAGTATTTTGCTGGCAGTAAATACTTACTGACTAAGCTTCAACAGCCATTCTCAGCGCTGGATCACGAGAATAAGTACACAATTAGCGTTAAAGTAACCGGAGGCGGCCCTAGCGGGCAGATTGAGTCCATAAGGCTGGGTATTTCTAAGGCTTTAGTTAAGATTAATGAAGACTTCAAGGGTAATCTTAAACGATCAGGTTTGCTAAGCAGAGATTCAAGAGAAAAAGAACGCAAGAAATTTGGTCTCAAGGGCGCCCGAAAACAACGGCAGTTTACGAAGCGATAGAATTGACTAGTCTTTCTAATGATATCTCTAGGGTATAATAGTAGAAATGGCTAAATCAGTAATATTAACGGGGTTGAGAGCTAACAGTGAATTTCACCTAGGAAACTATCTAGGCGCTATATTACCAATGGTCTCTCTTCAGCACGCTCACAGCGATGAATATCAGCTGAATATGTTTATCCCCGACTTGCACAGCCTGACAACGCCAATTGACTACAAGAAACTACACAACCAAATTATAGAAAATCTAAAGATATTTATCGCCGCTGGCATAGACATAAATAATAAAAGTACGTATCTATATAGACAGAGTTATATCTCAGCCCACAGTGAGCTAGCTTGGATACTTGATTGTTTTACTCATTTTGGTGAAGCCAATAGGATGATTGAATTTAAAGAAAAGTCTAAAAGAATTGGTAACGAATCAGTTAGCGTAGGCTTATTTAACTACCCAGTCTTAATGGCAGCCGACATACTGTTATATGATGCCGTTTACATCCCTGTTGGTGAAGATCAACGACAGCACGTTGAGCTAACCCGCGAGCTGGCAATCAGACTTAACAACAGGTTCAAAACCGAAATATTTACGGTACCTCACGACTGGAAGAAGCAGATGAAATTTTTAAGTTACTCTAACGGTGTGCGCATAAGATCACTTAGAAAGCCTGAGAATAAAATGAGTAAAAGCGTTAGCGATCCAGCTGGCACGATACTTCTTAGCGATAAGCCAGACCAAGCTGCCAAAAAAATTATGAGCGCCACAACTGATAGCTTGAAGAAAATAGATTTCGACTTCACAAATCAGCCTGGCGTAAGTAATCTGCTTCAAATACTGGCCTTACTAACTGACAAAGACCAAGAGGTTGTAAATAGACAGTGGCGTGGTAAGGATAACTATGCTGATCTTAAGTCAGAGGTTGCAAAAACTGTTAGCACCTTCCTGGAGCAGGTTCAAACCAAGATTAGTAAAGTTAGCAGCGATACGGTTCTTAGTAAGCTAATTTCTGATGAACTAGCGATGTCTAAAGTTGCCAATGAAAAACTTTTGACAGTTCAGCGTGCAGTTGGACTACGCGCCGATAAGTGAGAGTAATTTAATGCATTTTGTTATTGATGAAACTCACGCTGGTGATCGGATCGATGCCTTCGTGTCATCTAAAGTCCCAAATGTGAGCCGATCTTCCATGAAGAAGCTGTCAACATCTGAACAGGTCGTGGTAAATGGCAAGCTTGCCAAAAGCAGTTACAGATTAAAAGACGGCGATATTGTTGATATAACCGACGGACTGGGCGAAATGCCTGAATATTCGGAAATTAATATACCGAACTTATACGAAGATGATAATTGCGTCGTAATAAATAAGCCTGCCGGGGTTTTGTCTCATAGCAAGGGTAAGTTTAATCCTGAACCGACCGTCGAGACCTGGCTGTTAAAGTATATCCAAGATATAAAAGGTGAACGAGCAGGGATTGTTCATCGGCTAGATAGGCATACTAGCGGCGTAATGATCTGTGCTAAGAATATAGCCACCTTTAAATGGCTCCAAAAACAATTTGCCAACAGAAAGGTAGAAAAGACATACATAGCTATAGTTAAGGGTCATTTAGAGCACAATAAAGCCACTATCGATATGCCTATAGGCCGAAATCCAAAGAAGCCGTCTACTTTTAGGGCTGATCCTAGCGGCAAAGCGGCGGTAACTGATTATAAGGTACTAAAAAGCAGTTCAAAGTTAGATATGTTAGAGCTAAAACCTAAAACTGGCCGGACCCATCAGCTAAGAGTGCACTTAAAACAAGTAGGCCATCCAATAATCGGTGACTTCATTTACGGTAAGGATATTGATTCCAGGATGTATTTACACGCGTTTAAACTTGGTCTAACTCTAAAAGATGGTAGTCGCCACACATTTACGGCAGATTTACCCGACTCCTTTGATCAACTAATGGAGTCCGATCGTGGATAGCATAGTTATTAATTCGAGCACTAACCAAGAACTAGTTAGCTTTATCGAAAAACCGTCTCAGGCTATCGGGATCGTAGGCGTTAACGGGTCGGGAAAGCGAACTTTGGTTCAATGGTTAACCTCTAAATTGTTGCAAATTAATTTTGATAAAGTTACCACCTACCCCTACTATCTGGATATCTCACCAGTTAATGATAGTATCTCGATAGAAGAGATAAGAAATACCCAAAAATTCTTAAAGCTAAAAACGCCCGAAGACGATAGACTCATACGCCGTGTGGCAGTAATTGAGCATGCTGAAGTGATGACACGCGAAGCCCAGAACGCCCTTTTAAAACAGTTAGAGGAACCACCAAACGACACCGTGTTCATACTGACTCTCGATAACGTTCATGGCATATTGCCAACGGTTTTGTCCCGATTAACGACTATAAATATTCATAAACCATCTAAAACCCAAATAATTTCATTTTTTAGTGCGATGAAAAACTCCGAGAGCGATATCAATAAAGCCTACTTGCTTAGCGGCGGTCTAATTGGTTCTATGAGTTCATTTTTGACCGAAGGTGAAACTGAAAAAACCGAGATCACCATCGGTGAGGTTAAGGAATTGCTGGTGATGAGTAAGCTGGATCGACTGTTGTCTATCGATAAATTATACGTAAAAAAAGATGACCTAAAACAGTTTATCCAGATGCTGATTCAAATGTCACAGGGAACGATCATTCAGACAGCTTCAAAAAATGACAATCAGTCACTATCGAAATGGAAAAGAATATTATCTTTAGCCTATGATGCCAAGGTCGCGTTACAGAAAAATGCCCAACCGAAACTGGTACTCATGGATCTTCTGATAAACCTGTGATCTGGTATAATGACTAATGCATGTTTGAACTGATTATTATTGGGGCATTTGCGTTTTTAGCTTATAAAAACATTGCGGTACATGATGACGAATTTAGTACAGTATCTAGGAAGTTGAGCGATAAACTAGGGAGATTATGGGATATAGCCCATCAGGGTATGCGAGAGAATAGATTCCTTAGGGCTGAGAAGGCTTTACTGACAATACTTAAAATTGATGAGCGAAACGCAGCTGCTTACAATCGATTGGGCATCTTGTATGCTAAACAAAAGGAATACCGTGACGCCATAGATTGCTTTGAAATCGCCAGCAGTATCGAATCGACACCGTCAAGTCTACATAATCTGGGTCTAATATATTACGAGACAGAAAACTATGAAAAAGCCGGTATAGCGTTCGAGCAAGCCCTAAAACTTGAAGATAATTTGGCGGCTCGTCACGTGGCGTACGCAAAAGTTCAAGAAAAGTTGAATAATGAAAAGCTTATGTTTCAGGCACTTGAAAGGGCAGTTGAGTTAGAACCTAACGAAGAGACTTACACTCTACTCCATAAAGCCTACCGTAGCCGGGGGATGAACGCCGAGGCTGATTTGATTGACCAAAAACTTAAAAAAGTTCAGTCCGCAAGCCGGTCACCGCGAAGAATAGTTCGTCCAAAACGTGTGGTTATATAGTTTGCCGATAAGGGTAAACTTTGCTAATATTCGGGGGTATAAACAACGCCGGCATAGCTCAGTGGCCAGAGCGGCTGTTTTGTAAACAGCGGGTCGTGGGTTCGACTCCCTCTGCCGGCTCCATTTAAGTGACGTGCAGGGATAGTGAAGTGGTTAAACACGTCTGACTGTAAATCAGATGGCTTACGCCTTCGGGGGTTCGAATCCCTCTCCCTGCACCACGATTTTTTCATCTGTTAAATCGGATGGAACATTTGGGACGTTAGAACTTTATGACCAAATATGACTTTTCCATTGCAGGACGATGGCGCAATCGCGAAACAGTAAAAGAAGTGCTTGATATTGTGCGTTCAAACGGCTTTAGTGCTTATAGTTTTATAGAAAACCTGTATAAGGGTGAAAAAGTTGAGTTCAGTTTTGTAGGAGATATTGAGGCAATTATGCAAAAGCTGGAATCGCTACCTCAAGATGACCCATTCGTTAGGAAAGTTTTTGATACCGACATAACTGCAGAACGTAATTCAGATAATTTTCTCCTTGTTCTACCTGCTGGAATATCTGGACATGTTGAGGCTGGGGCTGCATATGGCATGGGCAAGAAATGCTATGCGGTAGGTAAGCTTGAAAAGACCGAGACTTTATACAATATTTTTGAAGAAATCTTTCCTGATACAAATGCACTTAAAAAATGGTTAAATAGTAGTAAGTAGCGTTCCGACTTCGTTGATAACGCTGCATCTAATGATGGGCCGAAGTAGCTCAGCGGTAGAGCACATCCATGGTAAGGATGGGGTCACGAGTTCAAATCTCGTCTTCGGCTCCACTATCAATTTACACATCTGTTCGTATCTGTTACTATAAAGAACAAAGGATGTTATTCTTATGGCGAAAAAAAGCGATAAACGAAAAATTATTGGATTAGTCTCCGCAGAAACCAAGGAGCGTATTTATTACACTACCAAGAATACTCAGAATACACCCGATAAGTTAGTCCTTCGTAAATATAGCCCGAAGCTTAGAAAACACGTAATGTTTACGGAAACTAAAAAAAGCCTCGGTAGGAACGAAGTAAAACCACGGCGCTAGCCCTGTCCGGTTTTTAGTTGAGTTGGCTCGCTAACTTATAGTGCAGTAGCACGCTATTTTGATCGTCAAGTTTGTCAGCAGACAGTAGCTCTAGGTCCTTATTTACTAGGTGATCAAACAATAACACTCCGCCACCGAACAGTTTAGGCATGACCGTTAGGTACAGTTCGTCGACAATACCGGCGTTCATAAACTGGGTGTATATGCTGGTACCACCGCATATTGCAATGCCCTTAACTCCCTCTTGATCTAGGCGTTCAATAAGTTCTTTGGGTTCTTCGGCGGTTGCCTCTACTCCATCTACAGTTATCGAGTCGGGGTGATGAGTATAGATAATCAACCGACGATCTTTAAGCGGCTTATTGAAAGTAGCAAATGTTCTTCGACCCATTATCACCGTCCCAAGCTCTTTTGTTTTAGTCATAAAAAAACGAGTGTCGGCTTTAGTGGTCCACGATGTAGCTCGGTGGTCCTCGTCGGCTCCTATATAACCATCTGCGCTCAAGGCGGCGATTAGTAATACTCTCATTGACCTGATTGTGCCATAAAGGTTAGTGTTAAATCAATGGAGTCAGACGCAATCAAGCACGTTTTGTCAAAGTACGGCATTAAGTATCAAGAGATACTGCTGCCGGAAAAGGGATACAGGAATACCTCTTATCCAATCAGAATTAGCGGTGATAAGATCATCAATATTATTCTCTACAAAGACGAGACGGATATCTTGGATCGCGTAAAAAACGCCAATAAAACAGGGAATTTCTTAGCGTTAAAAGGCTTTCCGGCCCGCAATAATTACTCCGATAAAATACTTCGTATTAGCAACAAAAAATTCATCCGCTACGTTTCGGTTTATAATTATTTGCCCGGCAAGACTATACCCTGGGAAGCCTATACTATGGAACGCATGAAAGAACTAGGCCACTCAATGGCCGATATGCATACCTCTCTAAAAACTTTAAATACACGGTATTTCCCAAGTGTGGTCGATGAGAACCTGAAGCTTAATGAACTAATTGCAAAGTATACATCTGAGTCGGGCGTGCGTAGAGCTATTGCTAAGAAACTCGGGGTTAAAATAGAGAGTGGTGATTTCACCGATGCGCTAAATGCCGCCAAAAAATTACTAGATCAACAGGTAATTCATATGGATTTTGTGCGCGGCAATATTTTATTTGAGGGTAATACAATAAGCGGCGTGTTAGACTTTGAGAAATGCGGAGTTGGTGCCACCACGCTGGACGTTGCCCGAACGCTGGCTTTTTTGCTCGTTGACTGTAAGTACAAAGATGAAGCGAAGATAAGAAAATATTTTTTACGGTCTGGCTACATTAAACGCGGAGACCGCAATCTCACCGACGTTAGATTTAAGGATAAGAATTTATTCGATGAACTGGTGAATTTTTTTGTACTGCATGATTTTTATAAGTTTTTGCTTCATAACCCCTATGAGTATTTATCATTAAATGAACATTTTGCCCGAACGAAAAACTACTTGCTAAAAACTGGTATCATTGCCAAAGTATAGTGTAAAATGAGGTGAATAACGGAGGGTTTATGTCGACTGACTGGAAGAAGCGGTTAATACCGCAGAGTGATTTAGATACACTTCATGATGAGCTAAAGCAAAAGGCTAAGAAAATCGTCTTTACGGCTGGGTCTTGGGATCTTATTCATGCCGGGCAATGTCGGTATCTAGAAAAGGCCAAACAAGAGGGCGATGTCCTGGTGGTCGGCGTTAGCAGTAATGACGCAATCCGTAAAGTAAAAGGCCCCAATAAACCAATCCTGGATGAAAAGATTCGTGCTGAAATGCTCGTATTTCTTAGTTCGGTTGATTTTGTCACAATTTTACCAGAGCCTAGCTGCGTCGCTTCTCTCGGGCTTCTTAAGCCAGACGTGTTTATAACCGTTAAAGAAGATTGGACGAGGGGCTATAAACAATCCAAAGAATATAAAACCGTGGTGAAATACGGCGGAGTGGTTAAGGTCGTAGATCGCCAGTCGGTGGCTATTTCTACCACCAAGATCATCCAGCGAGCTATCGGTGGTCATTTAGGAGATGTATTCAAGGACTTTATGGAGCTGCGAAAAGACCCGCTGAAAGAATAATGGCTTTAGATCCGAAACAACAAAAAAAACAAGAACTTTACCGCGACGCTCGACTGAATAATGAATACGACGATATATGGCAGAGCGTAGGTAAGTGTGTATTTTGTGATCTTCGCGACAAGTACATCTTCTTCGAAGAAAACGGAATAGTCATGACCGTGCCACTTTATGCCTACATCGATGGGCACCTCATGATTGTTCCTAGGCGACATTTACGATCAGCCAAAGAATTTAGTCCACTAGAATGGGAAACTATCCGCAAGTTCATGTATATCGCCAAAAGAATGATTAAAGACGTCCATGGTATAAAGGGCATGCAGTTTCTGCAAAAAGACGGAAACAAGGCGCAAAGCACGGTCGAACATATACATTTTCACTGTATTCCTTTTGATGCACCTGATTTATCGGTTTGGGATTACCGCAAGCTTACGTATACACCAGTCCAAAATGCCAGTTTGTATAAACGAAAAAATAAACAGCTTAAACATCTATCTGATAAATTTGATCAAAAGTACAAGGACGGCTCCTAAAAATGACAAATTATGATTGGAGCGACCTAGCTTTTGGCAGCAAAAAAGAAATTAATGGGCTAGATGCTATTTTTGTGGCTGCGCCAAGGGAAATTTCCGTTGCTCGCCTAAAACAAATAGTGAAAGAATATTTACCCAAGGGTAATCTTTTGATTGGTCTGGCTAAAGAGAAGTACATCGATGGGTTTAAGGGACAAGCCCAATTCAAGACACTGCAGCTTGGGGCTATTGAAAAAACTGCTGATAAGATTAATAACGCTGGTTTTAAGAACAAAATCTACACGCTATCGTACTTCCAACGGGACTTAATATTCGTACTTGAGAAGCTAAGGCTCAAGAAAGACCTTTTTATTAACGGTTCTTGGAAGTATCTATTTCATAATTTGCCCGTATATTACACCTTAGTGTCTAAAAAAATAGAATACGAAATGCTCTCACCGTTTATTAACGACCAAGAGGCTAAGAGTTACGAGAAAAGCGTTTTGCAAAATGAGCAAAAAGTCACGGGTTTATATACCGCTAAACAGATGTTTTTAATGGCTGATGAAATAGCCAAGCGATCATTTGATTATGTCTATCAGACTGGGCTGACAGTCGGATTAAAAAAAGGAGCTAAATATAAGTTTGTGGCTCAAAGCTTTAACAAAGTAGTTCCTTACCAAACTTACGCTATGCATAACGGTTCAGCACGTGAGGCCAATTTCTCGCCCGTAAATGATCTAAATTACTATGACACCGTTCATGCCGAAGTTGGGCTGCTACTACGAGCCCAAAAACAAAAGATTAATTTAAAGGGTACTACATTGTTCATTAACTTATTGCCCTGTCCTAACTGCGCTCTCATGCTTTGTGATACTGATATCAAAGAGTTCGTCTATAGAACTGACCATTCCGAAGGAACAGCCGCAAAATTATTAGAAGCTGCCGGCAAAAGAATAACCAGGGTTGTACAATAAAACTATGGCTCATCCAGAATACCAATATTTAAAACTAATGGCCGATATTCTAAAAGATGGGAGAAGCAAGCCTACTCGTGGTATCCATTATGTAAAGGCGATTTTTGGCTACCAGATAAGATTCGATATGCGGCAAGGTTTTCCCCTGCTCACAACCAAGAAGATGCCGTTTAAAACACTATTGCACGAACAGTTCTGGTTTATATCGGGCAGCTCGAGCGCCTCGTATCTCCACGACCACAATATAAAGTATTGGGATAGTTTTTTAGACGACAAGGACGAGCTGGGGAGAGTATACGGCGTGCAGTGGAGACACTGGAGACGACCGGACGGCAACGAATTTGATCAACTTCAATGGGCTATAGACGAAATTAAGAACAACCCTAATTCCAAAGGAATTCTAGTAAATGCCTGGAACAGCGGAGAGTTAAAAGAGATGAGGTTGCCACCGTGCCATACCATGTTCCAATTTGACGTAACCAAAGGGAAGCTAAGATTACATCTTTACCAACGCTCATCGGACGTTTTTTTGGGATTGCCATTTAATATTGCGCAGTACGCCCTGATGCTTAATATGGTTGCCTATTTAACGGGTCTAGAGGCAAGAGAGCTAATTATATCGATCGGAAGTGCTCATTTGTACAAAAATACCATTGATCAAGCCATAGAACAGATTCATCGAAAACCTTATCCCTTCCCCCAACTTAAAATAACTGGCAGTATTAAAACGATTGATGATTTCAGGGAAGAGAATTTTACGCTGGAAAATTATGTATCACACCCAAGAATTCAAGGCGATCTAGTTATTCTTTAAGATTTTTATAAATTTCTAAATGTTCTTGGCACATTCGTTCAAGCGTGAAGCGTTTTTCAAACTCGGCTCGACAAACTCGTCGATTGATGTCGTTTGTTCGCCTAATGGCTCTAGCGATTGCTGAGCTTAACTTCGTTTTATTCGTATTGTTGTCCACGACTGTACCCGTCAAATCTTGTTCTATGATCTCGCTAGTGGCGCCCGATTTAAGGCCAATGACCGGTGTCCCGCAAGCCAGCGCCTCAATACTGACTATCCCAAAAGGCTCCTCATAAACAGAAGGGACGATTAAAGCCCTGGCGTTACCTAAGAATTCCATCTTTTCGTCATCATCTTTAATGAAACCAACGTATTCAATATTATTTTTAATTTCTGGTAAAATTTTCTTTTGCCAATAGGTATCCTTGCGCCCAGAGTAGTGTTTACCGGCGATTTTTAGTTTTACATTAGCTAGTTTAGCGGCTTCGATGGCGAGATGTAGTCCTTTCGGCTCGATTATTCGTCCCAAATAGGCAAAATAATCGTCAGTGGGATTTTCTACGGGTGTCAGTCTGTTTCCGGGCAAGCCATGATAGACATTACCGACCCAATTAGTATCTTTTGGCATACCCCTACGTTGAGACAGCGACATTGAAATCCAGTTTAGTGAGCTATATTTAGGGAAAACACTCTTATATTTAACTAAAAAATTAAACGGATCGTGATGGGTGAAAACAACTGGCTTTTTACATAATGAGGCGAAGGGAAGCGCAGTGTCCTCCTCGTTTGTATAAATGTGAACGACATCTAGCTCACCTGCATTGGCCATAGTATAAGCTTTGGCTATTATCTCTGACTGCACCTGCCTGGCAAGTGTCACAAAAGTAAAAGGATGCTTTTTGAGTAGATCAATGTAACTATCGCCGCGTCCTTTAAGTTCCTTATCGAAATAACTAAGATCAGCGGTGATATTTTTGGCAATGGTATCTACTGGCCCTGGTGAGAAAAGAGTTACGTCGGCATTTAGACGCGACAGACCGTTGGCCAGATTGATTGATAACTGACCAGGTGAAAATATTACATTAGGCAGGATTTCATTATGTAAAAATATATGGGGCGTTACTAACCCAACTCGTAGTTTACTTCTCTTTGTCTTCTTCATCAGCTTGATCCAAAAAACTCAGATCAAGTTCTTCTGAACCTATATCATCGTCTCCATAGTAACCATCTGCTTGTGTGTCCTTTGCGTCAACCATAACTACTCCTCATCTTTTGACGTTTCTATTATTAATTAGATCTGGCAGGGGAGACAGGATTTGAACCTGCGACCCTCGGTTTTGGAGACCGATGCTCTACCAACTGAGCTACTCCCCTATAGTCTTTATCAGGCTTTACTAATAATAAAGTATTGCCGATCGACTGTCACTTAATACAGATGCCAACACCTTTGCTGGGAGCCGTTAATTCTGATATACTATCGATAATCTATGGTGAAGATATATCCGAATAAACCGTTGTTTGTGATGCTCTATGGGTATCCTGGGTCTGGCAAAACTTTCTTCGCCAGACAGCTCTGTGAAGAATTGCAATCGGCCCACGTCCAGGGCGAACGCATACGCCACGAGTTATTTGAAACACCACGCTATGATAAGCAAGAGAACAGTATCGTAAGTCACCTTATGGACTACATGACCGAGCAATTCTTATCGACTAAAACATCAGTAGTCTATGACGTAAACGTTATGAGAACGTCCCAGCGCCGAACGCTCAAAGATATTGCCAGAAAGTCGGGCGTTGAACCAATTTTGGTTTGGTTCCAGATAGATATTGAATCAGCATTCACTAGAGTAGCCCGTCGAGATCGCCGCCGCGCCGATGATAAATACGCCATGCCACTAGATCGAACCACGTACGACAGCATTATAAATAACATGCAAAACCCCACAAAAGATGAATCACCCGTTGTGGTTAGCGGTAAACACACGTTCAATACCCAGCTGAGCAGTTTTACCAAGAAGCTCCGAGAAACCGGGCTAGTTACTACTGATTTTAGCTCTAGTAAAGTTAAGCCGGAGCTAGTGAACCTTATTCCTAACCATCTTGGCGGGCGCGTAGATCTCAGCAGGCGAAATATCGTAATTCGTTAGTCAATCAAAAAAAACTAAATGGCCGTAAAACGTTTTAACATAGATGGGCTCGGCGTTGTAAGTGTTTACAAACGAAAAGGTACTAAGTCGTTAAAACTAAGCATTTCTCATAGAGGCGAAATAAGAGTCGTAATCCCCAATTGGATACCATATAAAACGGCCGTAAACTTTGCGAAGTCTAAGAATGATTGGATCGGTTCGCAACGAAGCGAAGTTCCCGAGCTAGAATTCTATAATGGTCAGGATATTGGCAGAGGGCACCGGTTACTTATTTGTAACGACAACTCGGCAAAAATTAGAACACAAATCAAAGGAACTGAGGCTAGGATATACACCAATTCAAATAATCGACGTTCGGATGAATTTCATAAAGCGGCCTACAAGTTATGCTTAAGGGTGCTAAAAATTCAATCCAAAGAAATAGTTCTCGGCCACCTCAAGGATTTGGCCGAAGATAATAACTTCGAATATCGTGCTTTGACCGCCAGAAGCCTAAAAGCTCGTTGGGGTAGCTGCAATCAATTCAAAGATATAACAATAAATATTTTTTTGGTGCAACTACCATGGGAGCTAATAGAGTACGTGTTGTTACACGAGCTAGTTCATACCAAAGTCATGCACCACCAGGCCGACTTTTGGGAAGAACTATCAAAATACGTGTCGGATCCAAAAAGTAAACGAAAAGAGATCAAAAGATACAAACCTGAACTTCTGCTTAAAGCTCGGACACCATTCGAGTATGTATAATAATGCTTATGCCTGACAATAGGACGATAGCCGGGAACTCAGGGTTACTGGAACACCAAAGACTAATAAGCCTGATTAATAGCATGGCTGACGCTGTAATAGCTATTGACGAGAACATAAAAATAGTAATTTATAACGCAGCCGCACTTAATATACTAGACGTAAATGCCACAATTCAAAACGAACCGCTTGATAAATCGCTAAAGATTTTCGACAAAGACAACAAACCGGTAGATATCAACCTGATGATTTCTAACACTAAAATCCCCACTGCGAATCGTGATTATTTGCTTCATTACAACGATGGCAGCATTATAAATCTATACCTAAGCGTAGCACCTGTTCACCAGGGCTATGGTCAATCTGGTCAAAGGGGCTATGTGCTGGTTCTAAGAGATATTACGAAGGAGAAATCCCTAGAAGAAGAACGTGATGAATTCATCAGTGTGGTAAGTCATGAGCTGCGGACACCGATCGCTATCGTTGAGGGCAACGTCAGCAACGCCGAAGTTATTGCTGATCAATCTGGATCAATTAGCGACATAAAAGAAGCCCTGCATTCCTCCCACGAACAAATAATCTTCTTGTCGCAGCTGATTAACGATCTGGCTACCCTGTCTAGAGCCGAACGCGGTCGGTTAACGGTTGAGATAGGCAAGTTTAATGCCCACAAGCTAATTGAAGAACTGGTTGATAATTATGATGAGCAAGCTCAAAAAGCCGGGCTTACGATTCACGCTGATATCAATTCGTCACTAGAGCTTCTTACGTCTTCAGAGCTATATGTTAAAGAAATTCTACAAAATTTTATGACCAATGCCCTTAAATATACCCAAAAAGGCAGCGTTACAATTTCGGCTCACCCAAAAGCTAACGGTATAGAATTTGCGGTCAGTGATACTGGTATAGGAATCAGCAAGAGCGATCAGGAAAAGGTTTTCCATAAATTCTTTCGATCCGAGGATTACCGAACGCGAGAAACGAACGGGACCGGCCTAGGTCTTTATGTGACCAAGAAATTGGCCAATCTGCTTAATGCCGACATATCCGTTAAGAGCGAGTTAAATAAGGGATCGACTTTCTCGATTTTTATTCCAAACTTGAAGCAAAAGTAACAAAGTTAGTTACGAGAAGGGCTGGGAGTGAAATGCATGGTTGGTATGCATACGTTACGTGATTTCCAGGATACTACTGACATCTCGTACTCATACATCGAAACGTGCATTAGCACCACATCAACAACGATGGCGACCGGAAATACTAAGCTAGTTACTAGGTATTTCTTTCCGAAGGCGCTTATTGTCACAACTATGTATGACGTTATGAGTAGGACGCACGTGACAGCGTTCAAGTCCCAAAAGAGATCGCCAGTACGTAGAACATCTAGCCCAATAAAAAGTAGAATAAATGGGGCAACCCACAGAATAAGTTCCATAAAACTTAAGATAAATACAAGTTGCGGTTTCTTGTGTAGCTGCGGGTACCTAACTCTTATGAATGTATTGCGCTGTTCGGATAGTTTTTTAAAATCTCTTACCCCCAGTTGACCATTACTCCTCATAAACGAGTACTTGTCTTTTTTAACAAATGTTCTGGCAAAGAAAGACTCAGGGACAATAGTCCTAGTTGCGGCATTAAATCCGCCTATTTTTTTAAGGTCATCGGTCTTACAAACCCAGCAAGTGCTAAGTACCGGCGGACGATTGAAATATCTTCTAGGCGGAGCTAATTCCCAAAAGTAACGCATAGCCTGAATTAGCCTAATTTGGAATTTGGCATCATTGTAATCTGGCATAATACTCATCATACTTTTATCCTTTTGAAGAAGTAATTGCATTATCTTGCGTAAGCTATCCGCGCTAAATCTTACATCTACCCCGCAGAATAAAATATACTCTCCGCTGGCTTCCTGCAGCAGCTGGCTGTACGCCCAATTCTTTGCCAGCCAATGCTTTTTAGGCGGCACTCCGGGTATAAACCTGACACCGCTATGGGCGAAGGATTTAATAGTGTCTGATGTGTACTTCCCCTGAGAGCAATCATCTAAAACTATAATTTCCAGCTTTGGATAGTCGATGGCTACTATCTCAGCCAAACAGTCTTCTAGATCACCCGTTTCATTCCTGGCCGGTATACAGATACTTAGGGTTGGTAGCTGGGAGTCGTTGACATTACTTTTTAATAGTAGCGGCTTGGTTTTTCTTATGTTTCGATAACAAGAGACTAACAGCACAAATGAGAAAATCAGCTGCAGAAGTATTAAACTTTCAACGACGCCAGTCCTGGATACGTGCGGAGACACTTCTCTAGCATAGAAAATGTATAGTCCAGTAATAAGTAGCTGAGCAGCAATTAAAGCTAGGCTCGTAGATCTAGTAGAGCTAAGGAGATAATCGTAATGCATTCTGCTTTTTCGAATTCTTAACATATTAAACAGTCTAAAAATTGTCATGGCTATTATCAGGATCGACCAGAAGTTAAGACCATACGTTAACAGGCCGCCGATCATAAATAACATTAACAGACTAGGTATTATTACTGCTTGCCGGCGGAATTTGTTGAATATAAGAGGATCGAATATGAATATTTCTGAAATAATACTAAATACCCCAACCACCAGGATCATTTCGACAATAAGCATAAGTATAACTATAGCTTAATTTTGGTTTAGGTTACTACTTGACCTCTTCTAGTGAATGATATAAACTTGACTTTGTAAGACCTACACTTAGTGTAGGTTTATTTTTTTTAGGAGAAAATTGTGGCAAGCGAGAGTAATCCAGAAAAGAAGCGACGTCTTAAGCCGGCGGCTGAGACGGTTAGGGAGCAGTCCGCTAGACAACGCGATGTAGACGCTACCGAAAAGAAGAGTTATAAGCAAGCCTTTTTTAAGTTCATAGGGAAAGCCACCAAACCGATTTGGATAGTTCCGTTTTGGATCGGCAGGTTTATAGTGCCCAAGTATTTCAAGGAATCTTTCAGAGAGCTTAAAAACATAACTTGGCCAACTCGACATACATCCAGGCAGTTAACTTTTGCGGTTATCATCTTCTCTGTTATATTCGCGTTTTTGGTTTCAGTTGTTGATTACGGATTAGGCAAAGTATTTAAAAGGGTATTTTTAAAGGGATGACTAAAAGATACGACACAACCAAACAGTGGTATGCAATCCATACGTACAGCGGTTACGAAGAAAAAGTGGCTGAGAGTATTCGTCAACGCGCCGAGAGTCTAGATATGAAGGATAAGATATTCCAGGTACTAGTTCCTAAAGAAAAAATGATTGAAGTAAAAAACGGCAAACGAAAAATTGTCGAAAAGCGGATTTTCCAAGGCTACGTGCTCGTTCAGATGAAAATGAGCGAGGATGCTTGGTATATCGTTAGAAACACACCGAGTGTGACTGGATTTGTGGGCAGTGGTTCCGAACCGACCCCTGTGGAAGTTGATGAGATTGAAAAGATCATGAAAAGAATGGGGCGAGCTGAGCCTAAACACAAGATTGATTACAATATTGGCGAAGTGGTCAATATAACAGATGGTCCGTTTAAGGGCTTTGACGGCAGCATAAACGAGATTGATCCCGCTAAGGGCAAACTCAAAGTGCTAGTTAATATGTTCGGCCGAGAAACGCCGGTAGAGCTTGATAGCTTGCAAGTAAAGCGCGTCTAGACTTTAACAGGTTAATTTTATATAATAATTAAATAATTTACTAAAAATGGCAAAGCAAGTTAAAGCAAATCTAAAGATGAAATTGCGCGGCGGCCAAGCCAGTGCGGCTCCGCCTGTTGGTAGCATTCTGGGTCAGTACGGTGTCAATATGATGGACTTTATTGGACCATTTAACGAAAAAACCAAAGACCAAATGGGCAAGGACCTAACGGTTCATATCACTGTTTATGACGACAGGACTATGAATTGGAGAGTTGTAGGTACGCCGACGGATGATTTAATCAGAGCTAGCCTCAAGATCGATAAGGGATCGGGCAGACCAAATAGTGAAAAAATTGACAAGAAGTTGACCCAAGAACAACTTACCGAGATTGCCAAGACAAAGGCGAACGACATGAACACCGAAGACATTGACGGGATCAAGAAGATGGTAGCTGGAACAGCTCGTAGTATGGGCGTAGAAGTTGAATCGTAAATATTAGTTTAAATTGTGGGAGATTAGCCAAGCGTTAGTCATTAGCACCACGAGAGGGAAACCTATGGTAACTAAGAAAACTACCGAGAAGAAGCCTAAAGTAGAAGAAAAAAAGGAAACGGCCGTTCAGGAGACCGACAAAAAGGCAAATGGCGAAAAAGTAGCTAGCGATAAGGACGCTACCGCTAAAGCCGGCAAGCGAAGCCCTAAGGCTATCAAGGAAGCGGCTGAAAAAGAAGCCAAGGAAGCTAATAAGAAACTTGAAAAAGTAGAACCACCCGAGCCCAAACCCAAAAAAGTCCGATCTAAGCTGGAACGACGGAGCAAAAAGTACCGTCAAGTGTATTCACAGATAGACAAACAGAAAATTTACAAACTTGATGAAGCATTAGACTTAGCCGTTAAAACTAGTACAACCAAGTTTGATTCAAGCGTGGAGATCCACGTTCGGTTAAAGCTAGACCCCAGGCAGGCCGATCAAAACATTCGAGATACGGTACTATTACCAGCGGGATCCGGAAAACAAGTTAAAATAGCGGTGTTTGCCGACGTAAGTCAGAAAGATCAGTTAAAAAAGCTTGGCGCCGATATAGTTGGCGAGGATGAAATAATTAAGTCGATTGACAAGAATCAGATCGACTTCGACGTTCTACTTACCACACCGAATCTTATGCCTAAACTTGGCAAGTACGCAAAAGTGCTTGGACCACGTGGCTTGATGCCAAATCCTAAAAGCGGTTCAATTACCACGGACCTAGGAAAGGCCATAAAAGAACTGAAACTCGGTAAAATTGAATATCGAGTAGATAGTACAGGGATCATTCATCTCAACATCGGCAAAGTAAGTTTTGGAGCCGCTAAACTGGTCGAGAACGCCACTGCAATTCTAACCAGTATCCGAAGTAATAAGCCATCTAGCGTTAAGGGCATATACGTCAGATCGATATACACGACCACTAGTATGGGGCCATCAATTGCTATCGAAACCAGCTCTTTGTAATAGATTATCTCCGGGGTATTTTACTCATTGCCCTGATAAGGGCATTGGCTGTTTTAGTGAACCCCCTAATGCCGTTACGATAGGCTATATATCGGCTGCTCCATTCTGGTTCATACTTTGATTTAAATCTGTACAGTCCACTAAAAGAGTAAAATCTATCGCCGTTAGCATAGGCGAATCGAAGCGTGCTATCAATGATAGTCTGGTCCGCTTCATCCTTGTTAAGGCCCGTAAGCGGGCATAAGCCCAAATTTAATCTTCTAAAACCACTCTCCGACGCGTAATGTATGAAACCATTTAATAGATAATCGTTAATATTGCCCGGGCTGCTGTTTGTGTGCCTCAGTAAATCAAAATTAGCTTCATGTTTATCAAAGCTCACAATCTGATTAATAAAGGCCTGGATCTCTCCGTCGGCGTCTCTAGCAACCAGAATCGGACAGATTTGCATATATTCTGGAGTAAAATAGCCCATCATGAAGCCTCTCTCGGCTCGACCAGGCTGACTTAACCATTCTTTAGAGATAATCGCCAGCCTATTGATTAAATCTGGGCTGTGAGGGGGTTTGAGAAGCTCTGTTTCATAACCTAGCTTCGTGAACCTATTAATAATATGCCTAAAGTATTTATTCTTTTGGACGTTTTGTTTGTAATGGTCAATGTTTAAGATGGCTTCCTCGCCAATTTTTTGCAGTGTAAACTCATTTTCCCTGTACAACTTGGTGGAGTCGGGGTTTGTATGAATAAAGGCCGGCAGCCAGTCATTAACGTAACAAAATTGCTTATACTGCTCAACAAGCGGGCCAAAAGAGTGTTGGTCGCCAATCGGGTCACCTACACATAATGCCACTCCAAGATAAACGTGGAACGCTAATACAGACTTGATATCTTCTGAAAAGAAGTATGCCTTGGTTTGTGGCCATAATTTGAAGAAATCCTCGCTGTTGCCCCCGTAAAGTTCTAAGAGCTTAAGTACATGCTCGCGGTTATCGGTTTGACTCCTGAATCTAGCTCTAATGGGCTGGAACAAGGAAACTAAAGAGTATCCTAGGGCGCCCACGCTGATTATAGACAATGATCTGGTAAAAAGCCTGGCACGGAGCGTATGAGCCACCAGAGCATGCTTAGATATTAGACCGAATCTATCGATTGTATATAAGATTGCTTGCGGGAAATTAATTTCCTGTCTGAAATCATGTTTATCCATCAGCATAAAGCCGGCAACACCATAGAGCAAGGCTATTCCTAAGACAATTCCGGTGAATTTTAGCGAACGCTTAAAGCTTTGGGTGTCACTCCTGACAGTAAAATCTTCGTGGTAATAAAGTAGTCCCCCAATTATGATCATCGGGAAGACTACACCCCTTAATAAGAACTCTATAATTTGTCGATGACCATTATCAATAGCGAAAAGCTCGATAATATTAATCAAAAGGATTAGCAAGTAAGCCGGGATGCCGAAATATAATGCTTTGCGTTTTCTCCTTAATAAAAAGAAACTAAGGTACAAAAGAGTTAGTCCTTCAATTAATGGCAGTCCGAAGATAGTTTTAGTAGCAGGATGTATGTGGTGACGTAAAATAATTTCGTCCAAAAGCGTTGCCGTTATTAAGAGTATGCCGTTAATTGCTACGCTGAAGATCACTATAGTCAGTACTGTATTGGAGCGGTTTCTGCTTTTGTGATCCATGGTTTGTGTAATTATGTATATTGTAGCATTTGAAGTCGTCGAGGCACCGGGACAGAGGTTTATAAACCGCTTGCATCATCGATTTGACAAATTGTACAATATGACAAATAGGATAAGTCCGGGGAGACACATTTTAATGGAAGGTGCTGTTTAGATCAACATGAGCAATAGGGGTCTCTTTATAGTTATCGATGGGACAGACGATGTCGTTAATTCCGAACATTTCTTAAGGATAATCGATAGACTTAGATCTAATAATTACGATGTTGTATCTATTGATTTTCCCCGCTACGATAAACCGTCAAGCTATTTTTTGAAACAATATCAGGCGGGTCACTATGGCTCAATAAATGATATAAGCCCATATTCCGGATCGATCTTCTTCTCAATGGATAGATTTGCTTCATCGGCTGAAATAAAAAAAGCTCTTAGCGAAGGGAAAATAGTTGTCGTCAACAGATTCACTGGTAGAGATATGGTTCAGCAAGGAGCGCGACTGTCGTACTCTGAGGAAAGACGCGGTTATTTTATCTGGCTGGACAATCTAGAATTTGAAATTCTAAAAATACCAAGGCCAGACCTTAACATTGTTTTAAGAATATCCAGCGAAGCCATTAAGAACCCCAGTCTCGCCATTAAAGAACAGCAAGATCAAAGTTACGTATCACCGATTAGAAGCGCTCATAGTCAATTTGTCAGCGTTTACGACGACCTGTGCCAACTTTTTCCTAAGGACTTCACGAGGATTGACTGCGTCCGTAACAACCAGATGTTAAGTAGCGACGCCATCGAACATCTTGTATGGGAAAGGATTCAGCCCCTACTACCTTTCAATCCGCCAGCCAATAAAACTGAAGAGCCTGAAGCTTCTGTAGCTATCAACCAAGTTCTTCAAGGCACGATTTATATAATTAAAGCTGATGGGAAGTATAAAATCACCGAACAGGGCAAGCATTTATTAGGCAAAGTGCTATCAAGCCCCGAGAGTGATTTATATCTACTCAAGAATAATATAGAACTATTGGTTAAGGAGGAGTCGATACGCAGGTTCATGACCAGCAATAATAATCTCAAGACGACTATACTTGAAGAATATAATGATCTATCGACTAAAAAAGCTGTAAACTTAGCCGACAACAGCGAGGGCGGCGAGCGAGACGAAGTAAACGTTGTCTCTGAACACTCTAGTCAATTAGTCATTGAAAAAATCAAGAATATCGACTCGGTTATTCTTTTAGAGCAAGCGCAAAAATATATACCTAACAGCTACTACACACCGAAAGTTTTTGATACTAAAACCAGTCAGCTTTACAAACAAAATATTGACAAGTTACTACAGTTAAACGCGCAGGTGTTTAATAAATTGTGTGAGTTTTATAAAATATCGCCAAAGTCTACCGATCCAAAAGAAAGTGTTATTTTTAACTCAGCTTTGGCTTTTGAATTGTCATCTAAGGTTTTACCAATTGCAGTTTCTTCGAGTTTGATAATGAACACCACCAAGGAGTCTATCCAAAGCGTTATTAGAAAGCTATCTGACAGTAATCTAGATGAATTAAACGAGCTAGGGACTAGAACCGCTGATGAGCTCAGTAAACTGTATCCAGAGCTACAAAAACTGGTTCATAAGACTGATTTGGTCAACGCCTCTAAGCTTCCAAAACTTTCTGAAGAAAATTATTCAGACGATAACCCCCCAATATCTCTGATTTACTACTCGCCAAAAAATGAACTAGAACTAACTGCCGACATCATTTATGAGAGTAGCAACTTGTCACTTCAGGAACTAAGAGAAGTAACGTCTAGCTGGTCGTACGATAAAAAAGCCAAGATTTTAAGCACCTATTGCGACCAATTCACAGCTAACAAAATGAGGTCGCGGGGAGCATTAGACAAAACTCAATATACTTGGGATGTAATTTCCGACTATGCTACGTTTAGGGACTTTCAGGAAAATCCGGCGTTTACGGTTGTCGCCAGACAGCCCTTGAACACAAGGTTTGGATACTCGTTGCCCCAGGATATTGATGACGCTGGGCTATCTGATTTATATGATCAATGCTTTGACATAAGTCTCAGCCTGCACAGCGAACTCATCCAATCTAATTATATAAACGACGCTGAATACGCCACACTAATAGGCCACAAGCTACGTTATCAAGTTACCAATAACGCTGAGTCGCTTCTATTCAATGCCAGTCATACGACTGATAGGCAGCGCTTAAACATCGAATATGACAATTTACTAAGGGAAATGGTTGAAATGGTTACCGAGGTACATCCACTTATTGGCGCTTCATTGAAGGCTTCTAACAACAATCGCCAGTTTTCTAAATCAAAGAGCCTTGGACGGTAGTCAAAAATCGATTGACTTATCTGTTTTATCTCTGTAATATAATGTTAAGTTTACCAAAGACAGTAGCGGTGAAGTCCACTTAATATGCTACCCAGGTATAGTAGTAGAATTCTATTCATGGTCTTTGGTACTCCGAAGATTTTTTTGTTCTTTAAAAACTAATTCTAAATCTAATTTAAGTAAAGGAATATGTATGGCATTAACTAAAGTTCAAAAAAATACCATTGTTTCCGAGACACTAGATTTATTATTATCATCAAAAATTACAGTAATGGCTATTTATGCGGGAACAAATGTAACCGCGATGCAAACACTTCGAAAGCAAGCCTTAGAGGGTAAAACAACTGTAAAGATTATAAAAAATAGACTAGTGATCAAAGCGCTGCAGCAAAGTGACATTTTCAAATCAATTGATACTTCATTTCTAAATGGACAACTGCTGTATGCTTTTAATCCAGATGATGAGATTCTACCCGCCCAGGCTCTGTCTAACTTTGCGAAAATAAGCCAGAGTCTAAGTTTTGTAGGGGCATTGACCAATGACGGTAGATTCATAAGCGCGGAAGATGTACAGGCGTTAGCCAACCTTCCAACTAAAGATCAACTGCGTGGACAGCTTGTGAGCGTTATATGCTCGCCGTTATCAGGGTTCGTCGGGGTGCTAAATGGAAATATAAGGGGCGTACTTAACGTCTTAGGTGCTCGGGCTTCACAGCTTGAAACCTAAACGTCAGAAATAATTAATAAGGAGAAATACTATGGCTGAAGAATCCAAGAAAGTAGAAATACCAAAAGAATTCGAAAAACTTGTTGCTGAACTCGATAAAATGTCAGCACTTGAGATTAGTAAGTTTGTAAAGTTGCTAGAAGAATACTGGGGCGTTAGCGCAGCAGCGCCGGCTGCAGCAGTTGCAGCACCAGCCAGTGCCGATGCGCAGCCTGCCGCTGAAGAAAAAAGTGAATACGACGTAATCCTAAAAGACGCCGGTTCGCAGAAAGTAGCGGTCATTAAGGCGGTAAAAGATATTACTGGGCTAGGTTTAGGCGAAGCTAAAGCTATAGTTGATAGCGCTCCAAAACCAGTACTCGAGAAGGCCAAAAAAGAAGATGCTGAAGCCGCAAAGAAGTCTCTAGAAGAGGCTGGCGCATCTGTAGATCTAACATAGAGACAATAAAAGCAGTAGTCGCATCAAGTCTTGCTAGAATTAATTTTTCGGCAAGTCTATTATAGTTTTCCACAACGTCCCCTAGGGGGTTTTGACATGATCATAAAAAAGTGGTAAGTTTATGGTAAAGTGTACCGAAACAAACACTGAGGTCGAGGAGCAACAAAGAAATGGCAGACGTAGCAGACAAGCAAATAAAAAGACTCAGGTCCTTGATTCAAGAGGCAGAGACTAATATTGCCGCCGCGGCGGAATTATTGGTCAGTCTTGTTGGCGAGGATTCTAAGGCTGTGAGCTCCGCAAAGGAAGAAGTCTTGGGTAAGATTATTGAAGGTGTATTTGATGGGCAAAACATGGTTGGCTCCGACGGAAAAACATACCCAGTGCCGGCTAACTACGCAAGTAAATCGAAACTCGTTCAAGGAGATATATTAAAGCTGACAATCGCCGATGACGGCGCCTTCTTATATAAACAGATCGGGCCAATTCCACGAAAGCAAGTTGTCGGGTCTCTCAAACTGGAAAATGGACATTATTTTGTTGAATCTAATAAGAAGAACTATAGAGTTTTGCTTGCAAGCGTCACTTACTTCAAGGCTAAGCCAGGTGACCAAGTAAGCGTAAATATTCCTGAAGACGACAGCAAAGCCGAGTGGGCTGCCCTAGAAGCCGCTCTCTAGATTATATTTTAGACTTAATTAATAGAAGTGAATGAATTTATGCGCCTAAGCTATAGGCGTATAATACCTACAAATGGGACAAGCACTATATCGTGTATATCGTTCAAAGTCGCTCAGTGAAGTGGTTGGGCAGGAGCACGTCACTGAAACTCTAGAAAAAGCCCTTAGAAACAAGATCATCAATCACGCCTATCTTTTTACTGGGCCAAAAGGTGTTGGGAAAACTAGCGTTGCTCGAATTTTAGCCTACGAATTAAACGAGTCTCCCTATAATGATCAGACTACATCGCTAGATATTATAGAAATCGATGCCGCCAGTAATCGTCGAATTGATGAGATACGTGACCTAAAAGACAGGGTTCAAATAGCACCAGCGCACAGCAAATACAAAATCTATATCATAGATGAGGTTCATATGCTGACCAGAGAGGCCTTCAACGCGCTTCTGAAAACTCTTGAGGAACCGCCTAGCCACGTTATATTTATTTTAGCGACAACAGAACCTCACAGGCTGCCCGAAACTATACTCAGCCGAACCCAAAGATTCAGTTTTAAACCAGCTAGCCAAGAGAAAGTTATCGAACACCTAAAGTTTATAGCAAAAAAAGAAAAAATCTCAGTCAGTGACGACGCCCTAAAGATAATTGCTGACCACGGAGACGGTAGCTTTAGGGACAGTATCGGCATACTGGATCAAGTTAGAAACCTTAGCGGGCCAGTTAAGCCTAAGGATGTGTTGAACCTACTCGGATATGCACCTGATGATTTAATAGACAGGCTGACTGAAGTTCTTGCCTCTGGGCAATTATCTGAAATCGTAGTCCTGCTCCAACAAATTTATGACCAGGGGGTTGAAGCTGCTCAAATCTCAAAGCAGTTAAACGCCAAGTTAAAACAATTGTTATTGACGGATAAGTCACTCATTTCGATAAGCGAGACTATAAACCTTATGAAAAAAATGGTTAATATACCGGCGTCGTTAGATCCCCAGATTGAGTTGGAGTTAGTCCTACTAGATACTATGATAAATCGATCAGAAAAACCTCACGAAGCCAAGGTAGACGACGAAACTAAACCACAAAGTCGCGAAGAGCCTGCGACAGTCGTTAGTTCTAAAGAAGAATCATTGAAGTCTGCGCTACCCGAGAAAGCTCTAAAGACGAGCCTTACTGACCAAGATAAGATATGGGAAAGAGTCTTGAGTGAAATTAAACAAAAGCATAGTACTTTGTATGGAATTGTACGAATGGCAGTGCCAGAATGGGGAGACGGAAACTTAACTTTATCTTTCAAATTCGCATTTCATCAAAGGAGAATGAACGATGCCAAATACCAGGCATTGCTATCTAAGACTATTCAAGATATTACGGGCAAGGACATCGAAATTATTTGCATAGTTAACAATGCTCTGCCAGAAAATATCGACAAGGTCAGTGAGACTGGAGCCCTAAAACCAGATGAAAACAATAAATTGATTGACAGCATAAGCAATATTTTTGGCGGTGCTGAACTGCTAGAATCAGAGTAGCTACCATGAATCCTAAACAAATGAACACCGACCCTCCTCAAAACACCGAAGCCGAAGCATCATTGCTTGGCGCGATTCTGATCGACGGCGACGCGATCGTTAAAATAGCCGATATTATCGAGGCGGAGGATTTTTTCGACAACCGGCACCAGAAAATTTACGAGGCTGCTTCCAAGCTATACGAGAAACACCGATCAATTGATGTTCTGACGTTGTCGAACCAACTTAAGAGTCAGGGTGTGCTGGAAATGGTTGGCGGAGCCAGCTACTTGACGGAACTGACCAACTTTGTACCAACAGCCGCCCATGTTGAACAATACGCCGAGATTGTTTCACATAAGGCAATCAGGCGACGCTTGATCAAAGCATCCCAGGAAATGGAAGGATTAGGCTACGACGAATCAAAAGAGCCCCAAGCGCTCGTAGAAGAGGCTGAAACAAGATTATTCGAGGTAAGCCAGCGTCACATCAAGCACAACATTATTAGTCTTGAAGCTATTTTGGCGGAGAGTTTTGACCGATTGGATGAGCTTCACAAGGATAAGCACCAGATCCGTGGCATCCCAACGGGTTACAAAGACCTAGACAATATACTGGCCGGGCTTCAACGATCAGATCTAGTAGTGTTAGCAGCTAGACCGAGTATAGGTAAGACTGCGTTGGCGCTTAATATAGCTCATAACGTTGCGATTCAAGCCCAGCAACCAGTCTTAATATTTAGCCTTGAAATGAGCAAAGAGCAACTCGTTGACCGATTGTTGGCTCTAGAGTCTGGAGTTGACGCCTGGGCACTTCGTACCGGCAATCTTAATGACTCCGATTTTGAAAAACTCGGTCAAGCAATGGGAACTTTGAGTGAAGCACCGATTTTTATTGATGATACGCCAAGCATTACGGTCAGTGAGCTTCGTACTAAATCTAGACGCGAATCACACAAGCGACAGCTAGGCCTTATCATAGTCGATTATCTACAATTAATGAGTGGCGGCAACCGCTACAGTAACGAGTCTAACCGTGTTCAAGAAGTATCAGAAATATCTAGAGGTCTAAAAACGGTTGCACGAGAGTTAAACATCCCGATGCTGGCACTTTCTCAGCTGAGCAGATCAGTTGAGAGTCGTAGCCCTCAGATCCCACAGCTAGCAGACTTAAGAGAGTCGGGGTCAATTGAGCAAGATGCCGATGTGGTTGCGTTTATTTACAGAGAGGAATTCTACAATCCAGATACGGATCGAAAAAACATCACGGACATATTAATAAAAAAACATCGTAACGGTCCAACTGGTGGCATTGAATTGTATTTTGACCGAGAAAAACAACGATTTAGCTCTCTGGATTCTCGACACACTGGTCAAGTTTTTGACTAGCTAGGCGTCTCAACATAAGCCTTTTAACAAGTGTTATACTGATACAGAATCAAAAACATGAAGAGTATTAAGACCCTAATTGCTAATCAATGGCAACAACTAAGCTTAAGCATATTGCTCGTTATTGTCACACTATCATTGCTGCTCTTCAGATTGAGCACTCATCCTCTCAAACTGAGTAGTACTGAGCTAGATACCTATAACAGTTCATTGTCCCTACATAAAATCATCCACAATATCACTAACTTACCGTTTAAGCTAGCTGAACACTCAGTAAAGTTCCTCTTTGGCCAGAATGTTTTTGACATACGACTAACGCCAGTGCTATTCGGAGCCATCGCTGTATTATTAATGTTCTACATCCTTAAATTCTGGTTAAGTTCATGGTGGTACGCAGCGCTTGGGACAGTCATCTTCGAAACTTC
This sequence comes from Saccharimonadales bacterium (SeqCode), assembly GCA_035510455.1. Lineage (GTDB taxonomy): Bacteria > Patescibacteriota > Saccharimonadia > Saccharimonadales > UBA4665 > DATKGL01. Next base: position 151,169 of record DATKHB010000003.1, read on the forward strand.
AAGTTGGTTTTTACATACAGCTCGATTTAATTCTCCATCAATCTTACTAATGGACGGCGTTCTGGTTCTATTTGCCTGCGGAATATGGTTTAGGCACACACGCAAAAGGGGTTTAGCGTTAGCTATATCCACAATCGTTATAGGTACTGTTATTTACGTACCTGGCTTAATATATTTGATAGCCTTAGGGATTATCGTCGAACGGGAAACTATAATCCATGAGCTTAAGCATAACAAGGCTTATGTTAAAGCACTGTGCGGGGTTCTATTTTTAATTTTTCTGGCACCGCTATCGATTGGCATATATAAAAATCCAGAGGTTCTAAAGCCTATCTTCGGCTTACCTAGCCACTTTTTGTTCGGCCGATCTATACTGTTTAACTTCTTAGACATATTTAAATCTTTATTCGTATCAGGCTCGTTTAGCCCGGCGGTGTGGCTAGGAAAAATACCGGTTCTTAATATTTTCGAAGACATAATGCTCGTGCTTGGGGCTTACGCATTTTGGCAAAACAAGACCCTGGTTAGATCAAAATTATTAGTGGTAGGGCTAGCCCTTAGCCTAGTTTTAATTACGCTTTCAGGACCCGTAAATTTATCGATTATAATCCCACTAATTTACTTTTTGATCGTCACGGGTGTTGTTTACATGCTTCAAGAATGGTTTAAGGTATTCCCTAATAACCCCGTTGCTAGAGGGCTCGGCGTTGGAGTGCTTTGTCTCGCTATCTTATTTAGCTGCAACTATCATCTACGAGAATATTACGTTGCCTGGTCTAATTCTCCCGCTACCCAAAAAGTTTTCGACCAACTACCGCCCAGTATTTGATACAATATACCTATAGACAAGGAGATTTTATGAGCCGATTAGATCAGGCAAAAATGCTAATGAAGGTCAAAAAAATACAGAAGGAACTTCAGCGAGAGATTATTTCCATAGACAAAGGCGATGGAGCCGTAACGGTTGAAATCAACGGAGAGCAAAAACTCAAGAAGATTCGAATAAATCCCAAGATGATAGATCTCGATGATATCGGTCAGCTGGAGCGCTGGGTTGAAGATGCCGTTAAAGAAGCTATTCAGCAGAGTCAAAAAATTGCCGCTGAAAAAATGCAGCCCATGATGGGGGCCTTAGGCAGCCTAGGTTTATAGATAAAACAAGGAGTTTACCTTTATGCAGGTTTTACCGCCGGCCCTAAATTCAGTCATTGAAGCTCTTGGCCAGTTGCCTGGTGTCGGACCACGGACGGCCGAACGATATGCGTACTATTTAGTTCGTCACGATAAAAATCAAAGTATGCAGCTTGCTAGTGCTTTAGAAAAGTTGCACTCGGAAATAGGCTACTGCGCTAAAACGTACGCACTTATATCCTCTGATCAACGGTTTTCAGACCTTTATACTGACCCGAGACGGGACAAGTCTATTATAGCCGTCGTTGCCGAGCCCTTTGATATAGTCGCCCTAGAGAAGACTGGGCAATTTCACGGCACTTATCATGTTCTTGGGGGCCTAGTCTCACCAATTGACGGTATTGGTCCGGAGCAGCTTCATATCAAAGAACTGATCCAGAGAATCGATGGAGACAAGGTTAAGGAGATAATTTTGGCCACTAACGCAAGTGTTGAGGGAGAGTCAACGGCTTTATATATCAACCAACAGCTTGCTGGGCGAAAAGTTAAGGTTACGCGTCTAGCTAGAGGGCTTCCGATCGGTGTGGATCTTGAGTATGCCGATCAAATTACCTTAGGACGAGCCATCGAAGGCCGTACCAGTCTATGAAGACTTTAAGCAAAGACTTAGGACTCATTAAGTCAACAATCGATCAGGCAAACCATATAGTTATTATTCAAGCAGATAACCCAGATGCCGATAGTTTGGGAAGCGCCTTGGCTCTAGAGCAAATACTTTCGGGATTAAATAAACAAACAAGCCTGTACTGCGGCATAGATATACCGGGCTATTTGTCATATATTGACGGCTGGGATAGGGTAGCTGACGAAATCCCTAAGAAATTCGATGTCAGCATTATAGTGGATACTAGCAGTGGCGATCTTTTGGGTAATCTAAATAAAACCGAGCAGGTTAAATGGGTTTCTTCGAGGCCATGTGTTGTTATTGATCATCACGACGTAAAATCAACAATTCCTTATGCGAGCGTTGTTTATTTCCAGCCCGCAGCTGCCACTGGAGAAATAATATTTGAGTTGGCTAGTATTCTAGACTGGCAGCTAAACCTAGCCTCTAAGTACGCTATTTTTAGTGCGATAATGGCCGATAGTTTAGGTCTGACGACTGTCTCCACCACTCCAAGAACAATCCGAATTATTGCTGATCTAGTCGAGGGCGGCGTCAATATAGCTGATTTAGAGAGTAAGCGCCGAGATAACATGCGAAAAAAACCAGAGCTCGTACATTATAAAGGAGAGCTCCTGAAGCGAATTGAATATTTTGGTGAGGACAGAGTTGCAACGGTGACCATTCCATGGGAGGAGATACAGGAATATAGCCATGACTATAACCCATCGATGCTAGTGCTTGATGACATGCGACTGACCGCTAATACCGACGTAGCGATCGCTTTTAAGATCTATAAGGACAAGAGAGTCACCGCAAAGATAAAGTGTAATTACGGGAGTGGTATAGCCAATAAGCTAGCCATGGTATTTGGCGGGGGCGGTCACGAATATGTGAGTGGGTTTAAGGTCGTAGACGGCCGTAGTTTCGAAGTTATAAAGGATAAGTGCGTAAATGAAGCCCTAAGGTTATTAGAAGATCTAAAAAAGGACGACAGTAATGTTAAGGCTTCATAATACCCTGACTCGTAAAATTGAAACCCTGGAACCCCTAAAACGCTCCGAAGTCAGTGTCTATACATGCGGCCCGACGGTTTATGACTACCCGCATATTGGCAATTGGTTCACATTTGTGAGATATGACCTACTGATACGCCTATTGAAGCATATGAATCTTAAGCCGGTGTGGGTACTGAACATCACTGATGTCGGACATTTAGTAAGTGACGCCGATGAGGGTGACGATAAGCTCCAGGTTGGTGCAAAAAGAGAAGGGAAGACTGCCTGGGAAATAGCCAAGTACTATTCGCAGTACTTTTTAGATGGTTTAGATAGATTAAATATCTCTAAGCCTACTTATACTCCAAAAGCTACCGACCACATCGGTGAGCAAATAGATTTAATTCAGAGACTGGAATCTGCTGACTATACTTACATTATCGACGACGGCGTTTACTACGACACGTCCAAATTTTCGAAATACGCTGATTTTGCTAATCTGGACGTTGATGAGCAGCAAGCTGGAGTTAGGGTAGAATTCAACCCCCAGAAGAAAAATAGCACTGATTTTGCTCTGTGGAAATTTTCTAAAGCTAGCGAGAAGCGTGATATGGAATGGGAGAGTCCCTGGGGACGAGGATTCCCCGGCTGGCATATTGAGTGCTCAGCGATGTTACTTAAATATCTAGGGAAGACGATCGACATTCATTGTGGAGGTATTGAGCACATACCGGTTCACCACACCAACGAGATAGCTCAAGCAGAGGCATTAACCGGTAAACCACTGGCAAAGATTTGGATGCACACCAATCATATTAGTATCGATGGGCAAAAAATATCCAAGAGTTTAGGCAACACTATATTGCTAGAAGATGTTGAAAAACGCGGGTTCAGCATCATGGCACTAAGAATGCTGGTGCTCGAGTCACATTATAGGACACAGTCAAAATTCACCTGGGAGAACGTTAAAGCGGCCGAGACCAGGTTAAGATCCTTATACAACCTGGCCGAGTTAAGATGGCAAACTGTCTCCGACAATGATTCCGGTCCGATAAATTATGAAGAATATATCCATTTAGACATAACAAAACCGCTGCTCGATGATTTAAATACGCCTAAGGTGCTGGCAAATATTAGTCAGCACGAATCACTTATATCCGAAAATCTGGTTACCCATAAATCAAAGCCTAGCTTTTTGAAATATTTATCAGCGATTGATGATTGTCTAGGTCTAGACTTAATGAAGCAACATGATATATCACTTGAGCAAAAAGATCTCATTATCAAGCGAAACGCAGCAAGAGTAGATAATAAATGGGCAGCGTCAGATAGGCTAAGAGATCAATTGAAGGAAGAAGGCGTGGGCCTTAGAGATACTAACTACGGTTCTATTTGGTATCGTTACTAGTTAGCTTTTCCTAAGTTGTTATTGCGGGCGTCTAGGTAATTAACTACTAAAACCCTTAGACAGCCGGCCAAAGGAATTGCCACAAGACCACCGAGTAATCCGTTAAAACTTACTCCAATCACTACAGCCGCAAAAACTAGCAGTGGGGTCAGCTTGGTACTGTTTGCTTGAATGCGCGGCTGAATAATGTAAGTCTCGATTTGTTGATAAAGTATATAATAAATTAAGATGATAAGAGCTGCGACCGGTGAGTGAAATAAGGCCACAATCGATATAATAATTGCTCCAAGGGTGTGGCCGACCATAGGTATCAAACCGCATATAAATATTATTACCGCCAAAGCCAGAGGATAACTAATGTGCAGTATAAACAGCATAGGCGTTATTAAGAGAGCCGCTATACTGGCTAGCAAAACTTGGCCATTCACGAATCCCCGAATAACGTCATGCATCTCACTAGCTATTTTAGTAGCTCTTTCAGAATATTCTGTTGGCACAAATTCCTTATGAATTTTTTTCAACCAACGTGGTCCTTCAACTAGCATCATAAAAGTAAGTACCAGTATCGCTAGTACCGAGAACACGCTGGTTGTTAGGCGTCCAACCGTAGACACGGCGTCTCCAGATAGATTGTGGAGGTGAGATTTAACTTCGTTAGAGAAGTTGGTTACCTGGTTGCTTAAGTGATATCTGTGAACAATCTTACCCAGAGTGCTCTTTTGATTATGGGTTTCACGAATAATATGCGGTATGGCATCGATAAAATTATTAGTCTGCCTTACTAGAGGCGGCGTAATGCTTGCAAAGAATGCGCCTAGTATGATGATGACTATAAGTGCTGAAATAGTGGTCGCTATAACCCGGCTGCCTTTGCGTTTGCCGGGGAGCTTCTGTGCTAGCCAGTGTACCGGAGTGTTAAGCGCCAAAGCCAGGAACGAGGCCGTGAAGATAAGCACGAGAGAGTGTTCGGCTTTTCTTAACGCAGCCAACCCTACAATCGCCAAGGCAACAAGAACCAGGACTCTTATAACGGTTCGGTTGGATATATTGACCCAAACCTGATCTTCCTTGTTTCTATGAAAAAATCCAAACATGCGCTTATTATCGCATGATTACACCGTGTGCGACAACCGTCTATCAGATTATAAAAATTATTACGTTAAACTGTTTAAGATTTTTCGAAGCTTATTCGGAATAACGATGTCACAAGATTTTTGTTTCGATAGATTAATTTTTTTAGTGCTTTTGCTTTTTATGCTGCTATAGCTAGAAAATATGACCTGCATGTGTTGGTCTAGATTATGCTGATTAATCTGCTGGTTCTTGTTAGTGCTTACATGCCAAACCGCTAGGTCGACTGGCTTTTGGCAGTTATCGATGTTTAGCATATAAAAGATCGTGTATAAATGGGTCCTCGTGTCATTAACTTTCCATAAGAAACTTTCGATATTAACTGGGTTAATAAAGTAGGTAGAGCTAAGTCTCTGCATGATTTTTTGAGTATTTTTGTCCCCGTACAGCTTATTAATCAGCCCCGAATGAAGGATTGAGATGTTAAGCAGCCACGAAACAAGCCGATAACTTCCAATATAAGAGAGGGCTCTATAACCAAACTTCTTAACCCGTTCGTAGTCAAAGTCATCCCGATGCGTAAATCCATTGACGCTTACCAGGCAGTTAACACGCCTTGCAATATCCGGGTAACGTTGAAGCATTCTGGTCACTATCGCAAACCCAAAATCCACGCCAATAAGTTTAATTTTTCTACGTTTGTAACGGAGTTTGATAAAAGATGCCAAGTAGTCAGCTAAGTTGTCGATAGTGGGCTTTTCGTTAATCTTATATAGGCTGTGCATCCCACCAAAGCCTGGTAAATCAGTGACCGTAACATTGCCATATTTTTTTAACGTGTTGATAATTTCAAACCACTGTTCGATACACGAATGGTGTCCGTAAACGAGCAGTATCTCATTATTCATCCTATTTTTGCTATTCGCTGCAATATTCAGCATGCGTCCTTTAAGACCGTTCATGTTTATAGGGACTATGAAACTGTTTATGCCTTGATCGGATGTGTTTTTCATGTCTTTGTATGACTTTACGCCAAACAACTTGGCGATTCAATCTTTAGCGAACGTTTTTATTTAAGCTTATACAGGTCTATATAATACACGTTTTATTGTAAGTGACGTAGATGTAGGATAAAATCGGGTTAACTTAATGGGGCGTGGCCAAGTGGTAAGGCACCAGGTTTTGGTCCTGGCATTCGGGGGTTCGAGTCCCTCCGCCCCAGCCA
>DATKHB010000004.1:0-57619 GCA_035510455.1 Saccharimonadales bacterium (SeqCode)
ATTAATTGATTACTGAGTACTTTATTGACGGTTGTGTCTTCGGATATATCATTCAATTAACGTTTATTTATCAATATAGCGTTAATTTACTATATTTTTTAATAATATTAACGATTCTGTCTAATAATTTCTATCTGGTGACCCCGGCGGGATTCGAACCCGCGATCTTCAGGATGAGAACCTGATGTCCAAGACCGCTAGACGACGGGGCCCCGAATATTTATAGAGTTTATAGAGTATAACAAGTAAAATCAAACTGCTAGCTACCCCATAAGGCCAAAGAGAGACCACTTACTTATATATTAGTGGCAAAAAGCTTAAGAACTAAAGTATACTAATCTATAGTCAGTAGAAATTTTAAGGATATACATGCAATCGGTGGCTTCAGTAGTCTGGTATAAAGTCTATTGCTGGTGGATGTTAGCTTTCAGCGGGCTAGTCGGGGTGGCTTATTTACTGTTGCATTTGGTTTTAAAAAGCAGTCTTAACCTCTCTGCTTTAGGATTGTCTTTGTCTCTACTGTACATCGCCATTATAAATGTACTTTACATAGCGTTTGGTTACCCGGCCATAAAAAAACAGAACCTGCCATTGGCCACTCTAATTGAGGGCATGCTGTTTTCTATACTGCTGTTTGATGGGCTAATTAAGTCTGGGGCTCACCCTGGTAGTCTTATATATATAGTCGGCTGGTTTGGCACAATGGTATTTTCCGGTATTTTTGGATTACCGTTTGCCATCGGTTCAGTCTTTTTTACGCTTATTTATATATTCCTAACTAATAAGTTCAGCTTTATGACCATAAATAGCTATTCATGGGTGCTGGTCATCGGGTCGGCTATTTTATCGGGGAGCTTTTATTTATTTTTCTGGCGACGACTATATAAGACCAATCAAAACCAGCAGAGCGGCCGACTTAACAGTATGCTGCGCACGAATCAGCAACAATCGGAGATTATTCTGCAGTCTATCGCCGACGGGGTAGTGGTTTTCGACACCACCTACAAGATAAATTTGCTTAACTCTTCAGCGTCAGCCCTAACCGAGTGGCCGATCAACGATGCGCTGGGCATAGACGTTCATTCCATTGTGAAACTTAGCAAGGAAAACGGAGAAGAGCTAAATAAAAGCGATGATTTGTTCGCCAGACCGCTAAATCAAAAGAAACATGTAGTCGAAACACTGAAGCTCACCGGCCAACACGGTAAGCAGGTAATAATCTCTCTGGTAATTTCGCCAATCATTATTCACCCAAACGAAACCATTGTCGGCGCCGTAGCTATCTTAAGAGACGTCACCAAGCAGCGGCAAGAAGAGCAGCAGCGAGCTGACTTCATAAGCACCGCCAGCCATGAGATGCGCACCCCAGTTGCGGCTATCGAAGGCTACCTGGCCCTAGCTTTAAACGAAAAGGTTAGCAGTATCGATTCCAAGGCCAGAAGCTACTTAGATAAAGCCCATGAATCAACCCAGCACTTAGGGAAGCTGTTCCAGGATCTGTTAACGAGTGCCAAGGCTGAAGATGGTCGCTTGAGTGACCACCCGAACGTCGTTGAACTAGGAGAACTAGTTGATCAGCTAACCGATGAACTGAGATTCGCTACCGAGAAGAAAAAACTTGAGATGCAACTTCTGACCAATGTCGCTACCAATAACACCGGCTATATTGATGCCAGTACGAAAAGTCATGTAGTGCGACCGCTTTATTACATCTACGCCGACCCCGAGCGTCTAAGAGAGGTGATAACCAATCTGTTTGATAACGCCGTAAAATACACCAGTGTTGGCAAGATATCTATTGGTCTGACGGGAGACGACAACGTTGCTCAGCTATTTGTCAAAGATACCGGGCCGGGGATTCCGGCCGAGGATCTACCTCATCTGTTCCAGAAATTCTACCGAGTTGACAATTCTAGCACTAGGACAGTTGGGGGAACCGGATTAGGGCTGTATATTTGCCGTAAGATTATTGAGCTATATAAAGGCCGTATTTGGGCAGAGAGCACCGTAGGAGAAGGTAGCACGTTCTTTATAAATCTGCCTAGACTGACTACCCAACGAGCCGAACAGCTAAAAGCCACCGAGAGCCCAGGGGATAGATTATAGACAAGTTTACATATAAGACCATGATACAATTAATAGCATAAGAAATATCATCTATAAAATATACGGGTAGGATCAAAGCTATGGCAGCAAAAATTATGTTGGTTGAGGACGATACCAATCTTAGTGATATATATAAAGCCAGACTTGAAGCCGAAGGATTTGGGATCGTTTCTGCCGCTGATGGAGAAGCCGCTTTAGCGTTAGCCGTAAAAGAAAAACCGGATCTTATTATTAGCGATGTTATGATGCCTAAAATTAGCGGGTTTGACATGCTCGATATCCTGCGTTCAACCGACGGGATTAAAGAAACAAAGGTTATCATGATGACCGCACTAAGCCAAGCTGAAGACCAGGCCAGGGCAAATAAACTTGGGGCTAACCGGTATCTTGTAAAATCACAGGTAACCCTCGAAGACGTTATAAAGGTAGTTCACGAAGTGCTGGGCGATGAAGAGCCCGAAGAACCGGCTGCCGATACGGCCACGGAACCAGTATCTAGCGCTGCTCCAACACCGGCCGCACCAGCTACTCCAGTTGCTGATCCTCCGGCCGAACCGGCTGCACTACCGGCAACACCGGCTCCCGTAGAGCCATTGGTTCCAACTCCAGCCCCGGCCGAACCGATAGAACCGCCAACCCCACCTCCGGCGCTGGTTCAGCCGCCAGCACCGACACCCGCTCCCGTAGAGCCAGCCGTTCCAAGCGTAACCTCTATACCGGTCGTTGATGCGCCAGCCGAGGACGTTAAAATAGTACCAGCCGCCGAAGAGAAGCCTCCGACCGACGAGACAATTCCCGAGCCAACTGTTTCTAAGACCACTAACAGCAGTTTAGCGGTACCAGCGGTTGAGCCGACTGAACCAGCTCCAGTTACCGACAATGCAGTTCAGGAAGCAGCCAAAGATAATGGCCAGTCGGTGAGCGACGAACAGTCAGACGTTTTAGATCAAATAAAAAACTTCGTGGACAAGCAAGAAGAAACCAGCGCAGCAAAACCTAAAGCAGTTGATACCACCGTTGCCAAAATAGAACCTCCGGCAAACATTGATGTCCCCCAAGAACAGCCAGTTTCTCCCAGCCCCATATCAGCAGTTGCATCAAGCACTGAAAGCTCAGCTCCTGACACAACGGAAAATGAAAATATCGAGCATGTGACGATAGCTAACAAGAAAGTCATTCAGCCGCCAGAAAAAACTGATGCCAAACCATCGATTACTGAACTCCTAGCCAAAGAAGATAGTCATAGTGCTAATCTGGAACCCTACGCAACCGCGCCAGTCAGCCCCGCAAACGACCCTAAAGATAATATCGACCCTAACAGTATTGCGCTATAAAACTGCGTTCATCATACTAGTCTATTAATGAGACTGAATAAATTCTTGGCGCTTAGCACTAGTTTAAGTAGAAGGGCGGCCGATCAAGCTATTCTTAGCGGTAGGGTTAGCGTTAATTCCGAGCCGGCCCAGATTGGCCAGGAAGTCACATCGGGCGATAAGGTTATACTATCAGGCATGATCCTCAAACTGCCACGCTACAAAACCGTGCTTTTTAATAAACCGGTCGGCTATATAGTCAGTCGCGCCGGGCAAGGGAACAAGACGATTTACGATATCTTACCGGATAGCCTGCGAGATCTAAAACCAGTTGGTCGGCTTGATAAGGATTCATCGGGGCTATTAGTCCTTACTAATAACGGCGATTTAGCTCAGAGGCTAACCCACCCGAGTTTTCAAAAAACTAAGATTTACCAAGTTACTCTTGATAAGCCACTGTCTGAAAATCATAAGTCGCGGATCCAAAAAGGCCTAACTTTAGAAGACGGCATTAGTCGTTTGGGGTTAAATGGCAGTGGAATGAACTGGGCAATATCAATGGAGGAGGGAAGAAATCGCCAAATTAGAAGAACTTTCCAGGCACTTGGTTATAAAATTTTGAAGTTACATAGAACCAGTTTTGGGTCTTACGAAATCAACCAACTAAAGACCGGTGAGTATATCGCGATCTCTACGGATGATATACTCTGACATAGAATGAAAACTTTACCAATTATCGCAATCGTCGGCCGAGCCAATGTCGGCAAGTCGAGTTTGTTTAACTCTATACTAGAACGCCGTGAGGCTATTGTAGCCCGCGAGCCAGGGACAACGCGTGATAACATTACCGCTCGAGTGGACTATAAGGGCCGCAGTTTTTGGTTAGTTGACACTGCCGGCCTAAAAAGTGCGGAAGATGATTTTGAGCTTACCATCCAAGAACAAATACTCGAGGCTATAGACAGCGCCGACGTTATCTGGGTAACGGTTGAGGCAAACATACCGATCACCGATGAAGACAGAAGAATAGCCTCAATAGCTTTAAAAAGCCGCAAGCCAGTTTTTTTAGTTGTTAATAAAATTGATAAAGCTACTAAAGAAGATATTAATTTTGAGCGTCTTGGCATAAAGCCTATATTTCTAACCACTACTACTCAAAACCAGGGAATCGAAGCATTACTTGAGGGGCTAATTAAGACAATACCTAAAGTTAGCATGAAAAGATCGGACGACAAGCTTAACTTGGCACTTTTGGGTCGTCCCAACGTTGGCAAATCATTACTTTTTAATACGCTCGCCAAGAAACAGCAGGCCATTGTATCTTCTCGAGCTGGTACCACCCGAGATATCAACCGAGTGAGCGTCGAATACAAAGGCAGATCAATAGAAATAATGGACACTGCCGGTATTCGTAGGCCCGGCAGAATAGAACGAGGGGTTGAGCACTTTAGCGTCCTCAGGTCTTTAAACGCCATCGAACAATCAGATATTTGCTTACTGCTTATGGACGTCAACGAACTTAATGTTCAGCTTGACCAAAAGATTGCTGGCATGGTCAAAGAAGCAGGCAAGGGCTTAATTTTGGTCGTGACAAAGTGGGACATTTTAGAAGAAAAAACGCCTTTTACGTGGGACCAGATAGCCAAACAAGTATCTTCAACGTACGATTTTGTACCTTGGGCGCCTTTAATAGTAACTAGCTCAGTAACCGGGCAAAATATCACCGATATATTCGATATAGCGCTTGATATCGATAAGCGGCGTCACTTAAATATTAGAACGACCGAATTAAATCGCTGGCTTCAAGAAACAATCAACAAGCACCCGCCGGCTGGCTTAAAAAACCGCTCGCCAAAACTTAATTACATGGTTCAAGAGACCGATAACCCAACACCAGCTTTTAAGATCTTTGGCAGCCAGACTAAGTTTATCCACTGGAGCTATAGAAGATTCCTTGAAAGAGAGCTGAGAGAAAGATATGATTTCTCTGGCACTGCATTGCAACTATGGTTCATAGAAAAACACGAAGCCCACAGACACGGAGTTAGCCCAACAAAAGAGAGAAAGGAACGATAAGCTATGGGATTCATGCAAAAAAGACCAAATTTTGGGATTAATGACACAAGACAGCTTTATACTATTGGCCTACATAAAAAATATATAATTGTCGGCCTTGGCAACATTGGCGAGGAATATGACATTACCAGACACAACGTTGGTTTTATGTGCGTTGATGATTTCCAAAAGATAAACGACTTCCCAAAGTGGCTGACCAAAAAAGATCTAAAAAGCCTACAAAGCTCTCAAACGATCAGCGATAACCAAGTAGTTCTCATTAAGCCGACAACCCTTATGAATAACAGCGGAGAAGCTATTAGACTAGTCATGAGTTACTACAATATACCGGCCGAGAACATATTAGTCATTCACGACGAGCTGGATATTAAATTCGGTGAGGTAAGAATCCGCGGTGATGGATCCTCGGCTGGCCATAACGGCATAAAATCAATTATTGAATCACTTGGAGAAGAAAGTTTTACTCGCATTAGGGTCGGTATAGGGCCTAAATCACCAGCCACAATTGATAGCCGTGACTTTGTTCTAAAGAACTTTAATAAAGACGAACAGAAAGAATTGCCTAAGCTTTATAAAGAGGTTGGGGCAATTATTAGTGAATACGTTAACGGCATTAAACTAGAGCACGAGACCCGAAAGTTCCTATAAATAGCTGCAAAAAAAGGCCTATGAGAGGGGGTGGGCACCACTCATAGGCCTATCTCTGGGGATATACGAATATCCCCGCAGCCAAAGATAAATCCATGGCCCAACCCTTTAACCCACCCCGGTGAAGCATCGATGTCCAAATTTCCATTAAAGACTCGTGCCGGTTCAAAGAACCACCTTGGGGATTCACCGGCCCACTACAGGGCCTCTGTAATCAGAGGTGAAGTTAAAGGGATTAGTTTGCTTTAGAGCGCATTCTGTTCACTACTTTCGTAGTGAACAAGCGCACAATGATAAGTGGAGGGTAACAACTAGTCAAAGGCACGCTCTAAAACAATCTAACAATTTGTTAGAATTGGGTATGTAAGGTACGTAAACGCTTTATAACGTTTATGAATTGCAATTTTAGCAAATATATTGCATTATGTCAAGTATTTTCCAATAATTCTTATGTATTGTCAATAAGCTTAAGCGACATGATAGACTATAGTTATGAAATCGCTGATTTGGATTAGTTTAACTGTGGTATCGACCGTTTTTAGCTGGATCGGTGACCTGATAGGGCACGGCTGGTTGAGCGCTTGGAGTTTAGGGCTTGGGTTCATTGGTTGTTTTGTCGGTATTTGGCTAGGATATAAGATTGCTAAAAACTATTTATAATATATTTTTCTATTGTATTTCACTAAATAAAGAGTTAAAGATATAAGGCATGCCAAAACATTTAGTAATTGTTGAGAGCCCAGCTAAAGCAAGAACCATCGAGAAGTTTTTAGGTAAAGATTTTATGGTCAAAAGTAGCTTTGGCCACATCCGTGATTTACCTAAAAAAGGCCTTAATATAGATATAAAGGATCACTTTAAACCGACTTACGACATTAGCCCCGATAAGAAAAAGGTCGTAGCTGAACTCAAAAGAGATACCAAAGCCGCTGAAGATGTATGGCTAGCAAGCGATGAAGACAGAGAAGGCGAGGCGATCGCATGGCATCTCACGCAGGCTCTAAAGCTTGATCCGAAAAAGACCAAACGAATCGTATTTCATGAAATTACCAAATCAGCCATCGACCGTGCTATCGCTAACCCTAGAATTATAGATATAGATTTAGTCGATGCTCAGCAAGCCAGGAGAGTGTTAGATAGACTTGTGGGCTACGAGCTAAGCCCAATACTATGGAGAAAGGTCCGTACCGGCCTAAGTGCTGGCCGGGTTCAATCTGTAGCCGTCCGTCTTTGTATAGAGCGGGAAAGAGAAATCGCTGGCTTTGAGCCTATAAGTCAATATAAAATTACGGCCATCTTTAAAGAGAAAGCACAGGGAATAAAAGCCGAGTTAGCTGATAAATTAAAGACCAAAGATTTAGCCCGAAAATTCCTTGACGATTCGGGTGATAGCACTTTTACGGTTAAGTCCATAGATAAAAAACCCTCCCTTAGATCCCCAAGCGCCCCTTTTACCACCAGTACATTGCAACAAGAAGCGGCTCGGCAACTCGGATACTCAGTACGACAAACCATGAACCTAGCCCAAAGACTATATGAATCAGGGAGTATAACTTACATGCGAACGGACAGTACTACTCTTTCTCAAGACGCAGTATCAGCAGCCGCGGTATATATCAAAAAGTCTTTCGGGGACAGGTATCATAAACAGCGTCAATTCCAAACTAAGAGTAAATCAGCCCAAGAAGCTCACGAAGCAATAAGACCAACTAGTTTTAGCCAGTTAAGTGCCGGCGACGATTCTCAGCAGCAAAAACTATACCAATTAATTTGGCAACGAGCACTTTCCAGCCAGATGGCCGAAGCCCAAGTTGAACGTACCGAGATAGCAATTAGTATCTCAAAACGGCCCGAGCTATTACAGGCTAAAGGAGAGATACTGATCTTTGACGGCTTCCTAAAGGTAGCCAGCAAGAGCAAAGACGATGTTATACTCCCTAATCTATCGGTAGGAGATAGGCTTACCCTTGATAATATGATGGCGGCTGAGACCTTCACTAAACCACCAGCAAGATACTCCGAAGCGAGTCTCGTTAGAAAGCTAGAAGAATTAGGTATTGGGCGACCAAGTACTTACGCACCAACAATCTCTACTATTCAGACTAGGGAATACATAGAGAAAAAAGATCTAGAAGGTGTCGAAAGACAGACCACTAATCTTGTACTTAGTAATGGCAAAGTAACGGAAAGCACATCAACAGAGACTACTGGAGCAGATCGTAATAAATTAATACCAACACCAATAGCTGGGATAACCACAGACTTCTTGACTAAATATTTTCCTAGCATTGTGGACTATGACTTTACGGCAAATGTCGAAGAGGATTTCGACAAGATCGCCGAAGGCAAAGAACAATGGGTTAAAATGATATCTGATTTTTACAAGGACTTTCACCCCTTGATTTCAAAGGCAGAAGGTGCCAGCCGAGAAGAAGTTAGCCAGGCTAGGACAATTGGGAACGACCCCAAGTCTGGCAAACCAATCATCGCTAGATTCGGACGATATGGAGCTATGCTTCAACGAGGAAGTAGTGAAGAGGAAGAGAAGCCAGATTTTGCACCGCTACCTGCCGATACCACAATTGAGGAGGTAACTCTTGAACAGGCTCTTCCTATGTTTGAACTGCCTCGTGTAGCCGGTAAAACAGATAAAGGAGAAGAGATAAAGGCCAATATAGGCCGCTTTGGCCCATACATACAAATAGGGAAGACCTTTGTGTCCATAAAACCACTGGATCCTTACAAAATTACAGAGGAAGAAGCTCGTGAATTATATAAAGAGAAGTTAGCGAAAGATGCAGCGAAGTACATTAAAGAATTTAGCGGTGGGATTAAAGTAGTTAACGGGCCATACGGGCCATATATAACTGACGGTAAGAAGAATGCAAAGATTCCAGAGGGGACAGAGCCGTCAAAATTAACCCTCGATGAATCTAAAAAGATTCTGAAAGACGCTCCAACTAAGAAATACAACCGAAATAGAAAAAAGAGGCGATCCCCTTAATTCTGATTTAATCGCAAGTTATAGACAAGTTATTATAATTTTGTTATAATAGAATTATGATACAAAGCATTCAAAAAATTATAAAGATTGGCTCTAGTGGCGGAGTTACAATCCCCGCAAAAGAGATGAAGCGCCAAAATATGAAATTTGGCGATGATGTTGAAATTATTGTAAGATCTCTTGATAATACAAGCAGCGAAGATCAAAAAGTCATTAATGCAGCTAAAAGCACGCTGAATGATTACAAAAAAGATTTTCAAAATCTTGCTAAAAAATGAGGTTAATCAATCTTGAGCAGCTACTAGAGATACACGCTTTAGTCTTACAGGAAACGGGTGGAGCGAGAGGTTTGCGTGATCTGGGGAGGCTAGAGGCAGCTTTAGCTACACAAACTCAAAATGTTTTCGGAGAAGAATTATACGATGGAACAATAGAGAAGGCTGCGGCATTAATACGTGGTATTATAGCCGATCATCCGTTCGTAGATGGCAATAAAAGAACCGCTTTCTTGGTTGGCTTAACTTTCCTAAAATTAAATTACATTGGTTTTAATTTTAAGGAGGGCGAAATCGAAGAATTTGCAGTTAAGGTCGTCGTCAAAAAACTAGATTTAAAAGATATAGTCTCCTGGTTAAATCTGCATATCTGAGCAACTTGCATATTGCATCTTGTCGCTGTGATTTTGTTATCTCACGAAATCATTGCATACCGATACTCTAACACCATCTACTATGCAAAATAGTCCAGTTAGTGCTACAATATTTATAGGGAAAAAACGTATTGACATTTAAAACTTAATCTTTTATAATTATAGTAATTAACAGAGAGTTACAGATAGGTAAGTGAGACGATGCCAGACAAGAATACCGAGAAACCAACCATAAATATCGAGAAATACGTCTCGGATGTACTAAACTCAATAGAGCGCGAGCGAGAGCGCGAGATTGTTTCGCGCCGCTTTGGTCTATACGACCGAAAGGAAACACTTGAGCAAATCGGTGAATTATTGGGTATTACCAGAGAGAGAGTGCGACAACTTGAAAAATCGGTGGTCCAGAAGCTAAAGGGAGCAGGGGTTACCAAATTACCACATTTGACCGATATCCAGAAGTTATTTACTGACCAATTGGGCAAGATAGGGAACGTTGCTCGTGTATCTGATCTAGCAGGGAAGTTTACAAAAGACAATTCTAGAGTCGACCAAGCCCGGGTAGCTTTTCTAGCAGAACTTAGCCCAGAATTGACAGTAATCGACGAGGACGATTTTTTCTATCACTCAGTATCCATAACTCAAGTACTTGATGAAAAGGCAATAAAGCAGCACGTCGGCGAAATAATTGAAGCAATTAAGTCTATTGCGGAGCCAACAACTATTGATGCTATCGTCAAAAAAGTTAAGTTTGATGACAAGAAGACCGTAGAAGCATTAGCGAGCATATCAAAACTATTAGCTACGCTAAATGGTAGATGGGGTCTAATAAAGTGGCCTATGGTTAATCCTAAAAATATTCGGGATAAGATCTATGTGATTCTCAAAGAGAACGGCAAACACATGCACTT
Source organism: Saccharimonadales bacterium (SeqCode) (assembly GCA_035510455.1). Classification (GTDB taxonomy): domain Bacteria; phylum Patescibacteriota; class Saccharimonadia; order Saccharimonadales; family UBA4665; genus DATKGL01. The sequence goes on from DATKHB010000004.1 coordinate 10,708, forward strand.
TAACGAAATTGCCGCAGCAATTAAGAAATCAGATTTCAAACGAAAAGACGTAACAACCCAGGCAATTCACAATGAACTTATTAAAGATAAAAGATTTGTTCTAATTGGACGAGGCATTTACGCGCTTTCTGAATGGGGTTACAAAAAAGGAACAGTATCAGACATCATTGCGGAAGTACTAAAAGAAGCTGGAAAACCTCTTCATAGAGATGAAATTGTTAAGAAAGTCTTGAAAAATCGATTTGTAAAAGAAACAACGATTCTTTTAAACCTCCAAGGACGACCTCAGTTTAAAAGAGTTGCCAAAGCTACCTACGATATAGCTGAAGACTAATATAACCCCTCTGTAGTTCTCTCCTTACGAGCCCTGACGGAAAAGCAACAGGAGTGACACTTCTTGATATATCCGTTAACTATCTGTTAGTTTTCTATTGTACAAAATACGAACAAGGTAACACGTCTGCTTGGGGGATTGGTACATTGGGGCAAGGCTTTAATTAATAGTAGGGGTCGACCGCGGAGTAGGGACTAAAAAACTTTGGGAGTAAACAAAAATGGGGAGGCATATATTTGATAGTAGAGAACAGCAACTGAACCTAGACGTGAGGTCGCACAATGTATATTTTACGACTCATCTATTAGTTATAAAGATGCTTAAGTATACCCCCCTTGTAGGGGACCGCTACCAAGCTATTGGCTATAACGATCGTTTTTATTATTAACAGTTGCTTGCCGCTAAGTCTCCCATCATTTAATGCAAGGCCTAAAGTCTACTAGCACTTGGCCTCTCAAAACCCGCCTAGTGTTTGTGATATAAACGACACACTACGAGACATTTGACTTTTCCACAGTTTGATCGTGAAATATTTGCTTTTTCCTATGTTTTATTTTTTTAAATAACTACCCTGCCTTTTTGGTCTATACACTGTTTTTCTCTACCCGACCCTACACATCTTATATATTATGATTCATTAATTTTTTACCCACATATACATATGTGAACAAAATACGAACTTTAGGGGAGAGTGGGCTACTTACGCCCCTAAAATATCTATGTAGTTGTGTCTATGCAGGAGGCTTACTTACCTATTAGTAATAAAGAGGGGCGGGTTGGGCAACAATGCGTATTGCCCTCCTCTTTTACTTATAATATACCCTGCCCAAGACTCGAGCATCTATATATTGAGAAGGTGTTATCTTATTAGTTATCAGATATTGTCTGGCTGCTAGGAAAGTTCCTATCTGTTGTTTAGCATCTGCTCCGTCATCAAGATTAAACCTGACGAAGTATGCCACTCCCCCACCCGGGTACACATCTAGCTCTCTTGACTGCGAAGGCAGGACTAGTGAACTTATAGGAATACTGTTAGCTTTAAGCTGTTCTATTACCAGTTCTATGAAATTAACATCTCCTGTTGGTAAAGCTTCTTCACCTGGGCTAATTGCTATATTTGTTTGGTCTACTACCAACGGAAGACCAAGGTTTTGTACTGAAGTTAAATTACTAATTTTATCGATAGCTTTACCGTTCGAGTCGATCGCAAATGTCCCCGAACTTTCATTCTGTAAGATAATTACTGGGCTATCTGGTTCGATATAAATCGTCGGTTGGTTGCCTAAAAGAGGTAGCGTTATAGATACATTAGCCACTGCGGGAAATTGTTTCTGCATGTCTGAGGCAATCTGAGCGGTGTTCACTGTTAACTTATTCCTGTCATATAACGATTTGCCAAATAATTTTTCAGCATACTGCTGATACACCTTTGATGAACCCGTAAAAACCACAGAACTATTCAAACCATTACTAAGAATTACGACCTTAGGATTGTTGCTTAAAAGGAGTTCGTAGCCTGCACAAAAAATTATGACTAGGATTGCCAAAACCGAAGGAAGATACTTCCACCAGTGATTTTCGGATGTTGATGTAGGGTCATTTAAGTTTTTGCGACGGCCATCAACCCTACTAACATCTGTTGTGAGCTTCGTCTCCTTGCCGTAATACAGGAATGGACTGTTTTTTATAGAAGGCGTTCTGTCGCTTCTTAGGCTAAATTTAGTATTGGTTTGTTTGTCTTTCTTCATGTCAGCGCTTAATGTCATGCCACCAATTATTTATCAGCTTGCGATGTTAATGAGTATCTTTGCTAGGTCATGAGCCGAGTTGGGGTGAGAGATCTTACTTATAGCATCACTAATTTGTTCACGAGACTCTGGTGATTCTAATAGCTGGCAGATTGTATCAAGTAATTTGTTCTCGTCCTTACTTATTTCGTTTTCTGAAAGAATTATAGCGGCCGACATTTTCCTTAGGGCTTCGGCATTCTTTATTTGGTGACCGTTAGTAAGAAGCGGGTTGGGTATAATAACACAAGCTCGGCCTTGAATGGCAAACTCGGCGATGGCAGTAGCACCGGCTCTAGAAACAACCACATCAGCGGCACCACTATACCTGTACAAATCCTCAATGAATCCCTTAACAATAACCCGGTTCGTCTCATCGTCGGATATGGTGGCATTATATTGCTTCCTTACGTGATCCTCATTAGCCCGTCCGGCACCATGAATTATTACCAGATCATTATATCTATCTAAAAGCTTATGGATTATGCTTATAAATTGGGCGTTAAGATTTTTTGCACCCAAACCTCCACCGGTGATAAAGAGCATTTTATTGAACTTGCTCACTCCTAATTCTTCTTTGAATTTTTTCTGTTCACTTTTCCCAACTGTTGTAAATTTTGCGCTAACTGGCACGCCTACTGTATAGGTATTTGCCGCTGGGTAATTATAGTTCTCCTTGGGAAGCGCAACAGCGTGAGCAGCTGCCCGTCTAGAGATAAGACGATTGGCTAAACCTGGTACACCGTCCAGATCGTGTGTAATGTAAGGAATTTTGAGACTTGACGCTGCTATCCCAACCGGAACCCCAACAAACCCACCGCTCGTAAGTATGATATTAGGTCTAATCTTGCGAAGTAGAAACCAGCTTTGGATTACCCCGACTATTACCCATATAAAATCGCGCAAATTCTTAAGATCGGTAGGTATGTCGAACAGTTGTTTAAGAACATTAACCCCGTGGTATCTTCTAAACTTCCCCGACCTAACACTGTACACGCTGTCTATGTTGCTGTCTTTAGCCGGAATATCAAGCAAAGCATCCCCTCTTTGCCCGACGTAAAAAATTTTAGCAGAAGGATCTAGTTTGCGAATTTCATGTGCGACCGCTAACAGAGGGGTTATATGGCCCCCTGAGCCTCCGCCCGTTAGAACGACTTTCATATCGCTTCCCTTCTACTGGCTCACTATTATTAGGTACAACGTGGCTCGTGTAACGTGATATTTGGAATACTAACCCTATAGCGGCCATTACAAATACAATACTCGTTCCTCCATAACTTACAAATGGTAAAGTTATACCCTTAAGAGGTAGTAGACCTATCATTGCTCCGACATTGATAATGGATTGGACACTAAGCCAAGCTAGAACCCCAACTACAATTAATCTAGTAAAATCAGTTGGGGCCCTTTCAATAATATTTTTTAGACGCCAAAACAAAGCTAGAAATATAACTAGTAGTAACGCTGAGCCGATAAAGCCGAATTTTTCTCCAAAGATAGCGAATATAGAATCATTGGCCGGCTCCGGTAAGTAACCGTAGGCTTGTATGCTTCTACCCAGCCCTAATCCAATTAACCCACCAGAGCCCACTGAAATTATAGCTTGGCACGCCTGGTAGCCAGTAGTTTGGCAGTTGCTAGTGGGATGAAGAAAAGTCAGAATACGACTCCGACGGTAAGGAGTAGTCGATACTGCTAAAGTAGCAATTATGGCTATAATCACGCTTATACCGACTAGTTTTTTTAGAGGGATCCCAGCTACAAAAATCATTGCCACGATCATAGCAATCATTACTCCAGTAGAGCCCAGGTCGCTCTGAATACCGGCGACGACTATACCAACAGCAAAGATGGCAACTAGTATAGGTACAATGGTTTTAGAATTCTTTAAAGTTCCGTTTCGGATATGATCTGCCAGAAAGCCAGCTAGCCATATTAAAAGGGCTATTTTTATAAGCTCTGCAGACTGAAATGAAACGCCGCCAATCTGAATCCACCTATAAGCACCATTAACTTCTTGACCAAATAACCTAACAGCTAAGGCCGATAAAGCAGCCACTACTATTAATGGTTTCTGTAGTTTCTGCCAGAGAGATAGGGGCATGTTGGCGGCTATTATAAAAGCCACTATACCAATAGCAATAGAAATTATCTGTTTATTCACATAGTAGTTCTCGCTAACATTGCTGGTAATACTTAAGCCCGGGCTAATAGCGTAGATTACGACGAGGCCGATAGCCAACAGTACAGCAGATAGAATGAGTAGTCCGTAGTCAGGCCTATGTCTGCGGGGTAAGGTGTCTATAGGTAGGTTGGTGATTGTGCTGCTTCTTAATCTTAAACCGGTTATCATATATATTTACCGATTAAGAAGACGACCAGACCTAAAAACGCTGCTATCTGGCCAATAATCCAAAATCGCATAGTAACTTTTGTTTCCGGCCACCCCATAGCCTCAAAATGATGGTGTAATGGCGCAATCTTAAATATCTTTTTGCCGTTTCGGAGTTTCTTCGAATAAATCTGTAGTAGGCTAGATCCAGCATCCACAACGAACACTATGCCTATTATCGGCAACAGAAGAACGGTGTTAGTAATCATCGCCACGACTCCCAGAGCAGTACCCAGAGCAAAAGATCCTATATCACCCATAAAGAACCTTGCTGGAAAGATATTAAACCAAGTGTAGCTCATTAGCGCTCCAACAATACATAAACAGAACCCAGCCACCCCAAACCTGCCTTCTAGGGCAGCGATAATGGCATAAACGCCAAAGGCGGTGGAGGCTAAGCCACCGGCCAGACCATCCAAGCCGTCAGTGATATTGACCGCATTGGCCGTTGAGACAACTACGAGCACAAAAATCGGTATTATAAACCACCCAACGTGCCACGGAGTACTAACGAGTGGTATGTGTATGCTGTGAACATTCAATTTGAAGTAAAAATACCATCCGCCTATAAAAGCAATTGCAGTTATCAAAAAGAGTTTTAATTTAGATGACAGTCCGGCAGTCCCGGCCCCGCTACCCCTAATATTAATAATATCGTCAATCAAGCCAACCCCAGCAGCTCCAACGAATGCCGCCAATGGCAACCATGTGCTTGTCCTTCCTAGATTAAAGGACAGGGTGACAATTGCTACTGCAACCACGAATAAAAGGCCGGCCATAGTTGGAATGTGGCGCTTGTGCTTTTCTTCATGGAGTTTCTTGAACACAACTGCAACTTCTCCGGTGGTGGCCGTCTGCCTGGGTTTTTTCCACCACTGATATTTATATGCGATACCGGTGTAAAGAGGAGTAATTAACATGCTCAATACAAAACTAACTACACCTAGAACGACTATCCGAAAGAGCGTGCTAGTGTGAACTGAAAAATTTATAATGTCTGCCATTTGTATGTTTAATTAGTCATTTATGATTATACGCTTTTCTGCTAAGTTTTAGGAGTTACATAAGCATCATTGATCAGCATATGAGCTAAATCAGCAAACACCGGTTGACCGCCATATGTACCGGCATAACCCGGGACACCAGGCTGAATATTATAAACGACAATTACATACTGAACCTTGTCTCCACCGACGAAGCCGATGTATGTTCCGTTATATTTATTAGCATAATAGCCCCCACCGGGCTGGGCGATCTGGGCAGTACCTGTTTTCCCGCCAACTATATAATTTGAGGGGAAATTCATATACGGAAATCCATCTAGAAGGTGCTGCTGAACAACATATTCCATTAATGGGATCATTTCTTGGCCAACTTTTGGAGCAACGGTGTCGGTTCTTACCACTTTCGGGTTGTTCGGTATAGTCTTACCGCTAGGAGTTATAGTTTCACTTACGAGCGTTGGTTTGTAGTAAGTACCGCCGTTAAGAATGCTGCTGTCTGCTGCAGCCATCTGCAAAGCCGTCACAGTGACGCCTTGGCCGAAAGCAGTGTTGGCGTATGTCAGGTCGATCGACGGATCATTTATATCAGGAGCCGGGACTATGCCAGCTGCTTCATATCCCTGCTCAATTCCGGTAGGCTGACCCAGTAAAAAATGATTTACCATATATTCATGCCAGGCGTCGATACCCTTTTGGTCAATCTGCCCTCCCCCCATCTGCATTAACATCCAGGTTGCGCCAGTGTTTAGAGACAGATTAAGTACGCTGGCAATATTCTGCACGCGAGGGCCACCATCTTGCTCAATGTCGGTAATTTTAAAGCCATCTATGACCCACTGTGCTGGGTCATAGAAAGATGAGTTTGGCTGAATCACTCCCAGATCTAACGCCGCTGAAGTCGTCATAATCTTCATAGTAGAACCTGGCTCAATATCGTTAGAAACGGCTGCATTTTGAAAGACGCTGGGGTTTGTTGTAGATGAATAATTAGCTGGATTGTATGTTGGATAATTAGCCATGGCTTTTATCTGGCCAGTATAAGGATCCATAATAATGGCACTTAGAAGTTGAGACTTGGTCGATTGATAGTCTTTTTGAAGTATCTGTTCCATCTGGTACTGCATACCCATATCAAGCGTTGTAACCACCGTGTCACCGGGTACCGCTGGGGTTCGTATATTTTTGCTTATGGCTACGAGCGGTACACCGTTGGCATCAGTTATAGCCTTTAACTCTCCTGGGGTGCCAGTTAATTCCTTATTAAGCGCTTGTTCGATACCATATTCACCCTGAGCACTGTTATTTACGAACCCTAGAACTTGTGACGCCAATGAGCCGTCTGGATACACTCTGTAAGAGCGCCCCTGGGTACCAACACCTGGGAATTGATGGCTGAGAATTTTGCTTGATTCGCTAGCAGTTATCTGGTTGGCTAATACAACGTATTCCGTCCCCCGAGTACTCATAAGAGTCTTGTACTGATTGGCAGAGCCACCAATCACAGAACTAATAATCGATGCGTCATTTGAGATGTTCTTTATTAGAGGAGGGTCGGCGTATAAGGTATAGAGCGTTTGATTCAAAACTAAAGGGACCACCTCACTGCCCTGGTAGGCTTCAATGATCCCTCTGGTCGGCGGTATCTCGTACTGTTTCAACTGATCGCTAAGAGCGGCGGCATGATAATAGTTGTAGTGAAGAACCTGGACATAAAAAAGCCGGACAATAAAAATGGCAACAATGACTACTAAGGCCGTATAAAGTGACCGAACGCGCTTAACTGAACTGCTTGGTCTGGGATCGCTTGGGGCTCGCATCTATAACAGTATAGCTAATTAGCGACAGTAGCGCTTGGAGACACAGCTACAAGTGCTTTTGCCACTGAGCTGCTTTGTACCCGACTAACCGACTGAAGACGAGCGGACGTAACCTGTAGCTGACTATATTGGTTCTGGAGTTGTGATTGTTGCTGTTGCAGACTATTCAGCTGATAACCATAGGTGTTTGTTTTAGTGACCTGAGTTAGGTACAAAAGGCCCAAGAGGCAAGCTAAGACAATAAGAATAATTGTGTTGGTCACGGGACCAAGCCTTCGGTCTTGAACCTTAAAACTAATTGAATTTTGATGTCTGTTGGCGACGTTCTTTTGATACCTACCGATAGCTAAACTATTTGAATATGTCATATCTCTTAATCTTTTTTATTTTTATGTTTGTTTTTGGTGAGAGGTGCCTAGGGAATGAACCCTCGACACCACAAACCACCATTTCTGCAAAGATGTGAAAAGTCTAAACGACCTTTACACGAACTTTGTAGGAGCGGGAGCTGCTTTTAACCTGTATAGGCACTGTAGCATCCCTTCTATTTTTTTATTTTCGCTACGGCCCGTAGTTTTGCGCTACGTGCACGCGGATTAAAAACTAGTTCATTTTTGTTGCCAGTGACTGGTCTCTTAGTCAGAAGTCTAAGAACGGCATCGTATCTGTTACCCGATAATTCACCAAACATTTGTTTGACCAGTCTGTCCTCTAAGCTATGGAAGCTGATAACCACAAGTCTTCCATCTGGAGTCAGAAGATCTACCCATATAGGTAGGCTCTGGCTTAGTAGCTCAAGCTCGTCATTTACAGCTATACGTAATGCTTGAAATGTCCGAGTCGCTGGATGGATCTTGTGATATCCGGGCCACGCTTTGGCAACAATTTTTGCGAGTTCTTGCGTGGAGTAAATAGGTCGATTTTTAACAATCTCACGTCCTATTCTCTTAGCCTTCGGGTCTTCCCCATATATTGATATTAGCCTTATAAGATCTTTCTCATTAAATTTATTAACAACCTCATCAGCTGTTAGCAACTGAGACTGATCCATACGCATATCTAAGGGGCCGTCATTCATAATGCTAAAACCACGACTCGCCATATTAAGGTGCGGTGATGATACTCCCAAATCAGCCAATATCATATCGAATGTTTTATTTTCTTTTTTGAGCCTAAGACTGGCCTTATAAAAATCGTTTTTAACGATATTAATGGGCTGCTTAGCAAACTTGTTATTCAGAGCATCAATAGCTACTTGATCTCTATCGACAAGCGTGACTCCTTTGGGGTTATTAGTCATCTTGAGGACTGCCTCGGCGTGACCTCCGTATCCGGCCGTAACATCTAAGTAAGTGTCACCTGCTTCCGGGTTTAGGTATTCAATAACCTCGTCTAATAAAACGGGTATGTGTTGGTTGGTTTGTTGCATCTTTTCTTGTTTTTTATTTTTGTTTTTGCAAGATCACCTAATCAGCAGCCAATTTTTTGTTTTTTGATGTTTTTGTTTTTGTAGTGACGATTCAATCGTATGTAAAGAAGTGTTAAACGAGATTTTAAAAATCTTGAAACTTCTTACTCTTGAATCATCAAGTTGAGAGACTTATGTGAGGTGGAGTTTTGGGAGGTGTTTTTGTAAGAGAAAGTGCAAGGGTTTTTAATGGTGGTTACCCTAAGCCACCTATTGACTGCCGAATAGCTAATCTCGAGTCGTAAATCTGATTAGTCCGACGCTGCTTTAAGTTGTTAAAGAACTGGCAAGTTACGGTTTGTAATATTCAGTCAGCCATCAGCCGCCAATATTTACCTGTTCGCACTGCCGAAATCCCCCGGTTAATACCTGCGTAATCCAGTAGATGCTGCTCGATCGTGATTCGACCCTGTTTAGCATCTATGCTACTGTCTACCTTACCCATCCGGAACTGAACGTTTAGGTCGGCGGTCTTTTCGTCCAAGATATTACCTTGGAGCACCGGCTCGACTTCTTGTTCCCATACATTCCTTGGGTACAGATGTAAATAGTTTTGGAATCCGCGAGTTAAGACTACCCCGCTCGTAAACTCGGCTCGAATCTCAGCTGGTATTGTTAACCGCCGTTTGTCGTCAAGCTTACGTTGGAAATAATCTACCGTGGCCATATGTTAATTTAACTTACGAGTGGTTTTTGTTTTTGTCTGAGTAATCTATTTTGGATTACCCACGATTACCCACTGACATGAATATACTACCCACAACTACCCACTTACAAGGAGATTCTATATAAAAAGTGGTGTTTCTGACACCACTTTTCCACAGTTTTACAATAATTTAGACTTATCCACAATATATAGCGTAGCTGGCTTAGCCTTGTCCGCTATTTAAATTAATCCTATTGTACTTCTTTTCCTATGCGTGAATTCTCAGGTACTGGGACTCTCTCGCCTGGCTGAACAGCGGTACTGCCTAAAGCCTGCTCAATTTCATCAACTACGGGTCGTGGATCGCCTTCAGGGCCTACTGCAGCTTGTGCAATTTGCCACTCCGTACCCAAACCCTTTTGGGGGTTAACTACCACTACCTTGTGTGGACCCTTCGCAATGTTGGGGGTAGGGGCAAATGCAATATGAGCGATCCCTTCTACGGCATTAGGGCCTTCCGTAGCAGCTAGGGACCCAACCCCTGCTCCTAACACCGCTCCAGCTGCAAATATACGCAGTGGGCTCGGACGACGTGGTCGTCGCGCAAGGCTGGCGGGATCAATATTATTTTTCATAATAGTGCATATTATAACAAGGATAAGTACTATTGTCAATGATAAAATACTACTTTATCTCTGTACTTTCACCATTATTCAAGACAATTACATCAAATTTACCATCCGAAGATAATAATCTTTTATAAAAGTTTGGATCTGCCGGAAAATATTCATAATGAATTGGGATTACCGTGTTACAGCCGACACTTTCTATAAATTCATGAACATCTCTTGGACTAATATCTGGCCCAGCGATCGGAACTGCAGTTGTTTGAACGGTAAGGTCGCTAATTTTAATACCGTCTCCGGGGTGGAAGAACGTTGATTCAATGACATATCCGGTATTTTGTGGCCCAGGGCTACCATCTACCATTGCGCAATGCGGTAGATCTCTTGCCTTGATCTTAAATCCAGCTACCTCAAACTCTTCATTGTCGCTGATTGTTTTATTAACTAAATTGCCCAACATCTTGGTCGCGCTCTCGTTAGCGACGACAGGTATACCCGCCTGCCCTACTAGAGCGATAATCAGAGAGGGGTCGGCGTGATCTGGGTGCTCATGAGTTATTAAGATTGCATCTAGGGGTAATAGATCAGTTGCTTTATATTTACCAGTCACTAGTGAACCGGGGTCTATAATAATTCTTTTGTTATCTCTTTCAATTAGTAAACAGCTCTGGGGATATTTAGTTACCTTCATAATTTGTTATTCTCCTAGTTATTGCTATCTAATTGTACATTCTAATGTCCGTGATTAACTGTAATTTTTCTAACAAACTAGGGTCTTAGATTATTGAACCATCCGTTTCTTATATTCTGAAACGGTCATGTATGTTTTAGTATCCCTTACCTTATCAACAAACAGTACGCCGTTTAAGTGATCGGTTTCATGCTGCAGCACATGGGCTAGAATATCGTCGAATATCTTAGTATGTTTCTTTGCGTTTTCGTCTAGATACTCGACCTGGACCTTTTTATAGCGCAGAGCTTTCGCGTAAGGAAAATTTCTAGTGCCACCAAAGCTCACGCAACCCTCCCACAAGCCAGTCCTGCTACCAAAAGCTTTAATAATCTTCGGGTTTATAATGACAAAACCAATAGTGGGGTTTTTAGGCCTCGAGGGAGTAGGCTTAACGCTTATAACGGATATAGCTACCGATTTACCAATCTGCGGAGCGGCTAGACCCACCCCATATTCTCTGCCCTCTATAGTGGTTTTCATATCTGCTATTAGCTGTTGAATTTCCGATGATAATATCTCGTCCTTGCTAAGAAGTTTGGCTGGCGTCCTGAGAACCGGGTCGCCGAATTGACGTGCTCTTAAATATACCATCAACGAACCCTAAACTATGATGGCCCCAATTATATCGTCAATTTTTACTCTTTTTTGCTCAGTACTGTCTCGGTCACGAATCGTGACAGATTTATCGTTGAGAGATTCAAAATCCACAGTAACGCAGTAAGGAGTGCCTATCTCGTCTTGACGTCTGTAGCGCCTGCCAATACTTTGGGTCTCATCGTACTCAATATTCCAAACCGTACCTTGAGTCAACTTATCAAACACATTTCTAGCTAAATTAGACAGCTCCTCTTTTTTGCTAAGTGGCAATACTGCAACTGTAACCGGTGAAAGTTTTGGGTTTAACCTTAAAACTATTCTTTTTTCTCCGTTAATCTCATCCTCATCGTACGCATTGACCAAAACGGCCATCAGTAACCTACCAAGACCTACCGAACTTTCGATAACATATGGTATGTAACGCTCGTTGCTGACATCGTCGAAAAACGTCAGATCTTTTCCGCTAACTTTCATATGGTTCTTTAAGTCGTAGTCAGTTCGATTATGGGTACCCCATAACTCCTTAAAGCCGTGAGGAAACTTGAAGTAAATATCGTGAGCGGCTTTGGCGTAATGAGCTCTTTCCTTTGAGTCATGCTCGTGCCATTGCAAGTTAGATTCTTGAAAACCTAATCGCTTTACCAGAAAATCCCAAGTAAAATTTTTCCATTTTTCATAATTTTCAGCTTGGGAATCCGGCTTAATGAAGTACTGCAGCTCCATTTGTTCAAGTTCGCGAACTCTAAATATGAAGTCTCGCGGACTAATCTCGTTACGAAAAGCCTTGCCTACTTGTCCAATACCAAAAGGGATCTTGCTCCGGGTCGTCTCTCTTACGTTCTCAAAATTAGTGAAAATTGGTCCTGCTGTCTCTGGTCTTAAGTAGGCTAACGAATTATCGTCTTCGAGTGGGCCAACCCATGTTTTCATCATCATGTTGAAATATCGAGGTTCGCTAATGGGATTGCCTTCAGGCGATTTTTTATCCTTCAACAACTCTTTAAGTTCCTCTAGATCGGTAGAGTCTGTTTCGGCAATATGATCAGCTCGGTATCTCTTCTTGGTGACCAAGTCCTCTACCATCGGATCGTTAAAGCCTGAAATATGGCCGCTAGCCTCCCATAATTTAGCGTTTTGAATTATTGCTCCGTCAATTCCAAAAACGTTTGAATTTTCTCTGACGACTGCCTGCCACCACATAGACTTAAGATTGTTTATTAACTCTACGCCGTACGGGCCATAGTCCCAAAAGCCAGCCAATCCACCATAAATTTCACTTGCTTGAAACACGAATCCGCGTCTTTTACACAGAGAGGTTAATTGTTCAAGGCTGATGGATGCGCTCATTTAAACAGATTATAACCGAATATAGACGTCTCGCATAGCTTGAGCTAGGGGTAGAATATCAACAATCAGAGAATCTATGTCAGTTATTCTTTGTAGCGAGCCGGGATTATTATCGCCGAAGCCAAGTCTCAGCAGCTTTATATGTTTCGCAGAAAACTTCCCCAGAGCTGAATGTTGGAAAGTCATAGTGTCGATATCAAAATTATAACGAGTCTCTTCAATTAAATTTATGCCCTGATCATCTGTTAAAAGATTCGGCGTATGACCGTCCAGTTTTAACAACTGCATAATAAACCACTCTCTGACTAAATCGAGCTTGATGGCTGGGTCATCAAGCGCTGCGAACAAATATCTTAGTAGATCAAAATATTCCGAACCCAATCTATCTTCGGTCGACGAGTCTAGTTGCTTTAGCATCTCATAACCGAGCATAGTTCGATCAATATCCTTAACTATATTATGATAATGCTTAATTAAGCGGGTAGAAATAAGCGTACCAAGACTATGCTTGCCTTCTATAAATGAGATATCACTTACGCTAAAGAACTCTATCCCGCCAGCTAGCTTAGATTTAGATTTTCGTACACCTTTGGCTATTAAGCTTTGCTTACCAAACTCTGAAGTTATGAAAGAAATTATCCTATCGGCTTCACCGTAGTTGGTCCGTCGGAGAATAACACCTTGAGTATTATGTTTTATCATACACTTTTGCTGGATGGGGTTTTGATACTAATCCTGGATACCTCTTCTAAAAGCTGACGTAAACTCGTACGAGGTTTGTATAGGAATGTTTTTACGTTTAAGTTTTTATACAAAGTCTTATTGCTACGAAACTCTTCGCTGGCGATAAGCGAATTAACGATGACGGGTATATCACTCCACTCTGGATATGATCTAAATTCATACAAGAATTCTATCCCGTTATGACCCATTAACTGAATCTCCATAATAACTAGATCAGGCTTAAGCTGATCGGCAGCATTGATCGCCTCCTGGGCTTCGCTAGCTATAACTACATCGTGGCCATCGTGAATCAAAGCCTGCTCGTAGACATCAGCTAGTATTTTATCCGGTTCTATAAGCAGAACTTGGCTCAATTTAATCGTTTCCTTATATTAAGTTCAGCTGTGCGCTAGGATGAAGACTGACCGATAGGCCACTTAATCGGTTATAACGAGCAGTTTTCAGTTCACTGGTCATCGATTTTAATATTTTATAAGCCACAAATATCCCCGCAGCACTCGAACTCGATAAGTTATTGAGTGGTTGCTTGAACTTTCCGTACCATATACAGGCAGCGCGAAGTTGCTTGGCCGATATGCTCTTGCCTTCTCCGTACACTCCGGCGGCAATTCTATCTGATTTTCGGTGAGCTACTAGTCTTACTATCTTAGACTTATCGTTAGTTGTCAGATTATTTGCTTGTATAAAGGAGTAAGTTAAGCTCAAAAAAGCAGCCTGCAGACCCGCCGGATTAGCCATCACTAATTTTCTGTTGTGTTCGACATCAAGTTGCAAATCTATGTCATATTGCTTAGCCAACCCGTCTAAGCTATGCATGACATCGTATAGAACCGAGTTTATAGATGTAGGTTGTAGATCCAAACCGCTTTGTTTATCGGCTATCTGTAATCCTAACAGATAGCTTTCCACTAAATTTAGGGCTGTGCTGGCATTCTGCCGGACGCTCTCTAGAGAATTTTGCGTATAGTCAGCTTTTAATAGCGCCAGTTCACTACCCCTTATAATGTGCAGTAAAGGCATTCTCAATTCTTCAGCTAGGGCTTCAAGCATAACGTGTGAATCAGATAGATTATGCTTTTGATCCAATACGCGTGACATAGTTCGATTCAACCCTCGCTTTTCTGGTATCAGTATAGCACTGTCAAATTACTGCGAGAAGCTAAAATTAGGCAGGATATTGTTATCAAAATCATTCTCAAACTGAGGTGATTCTGTCCAAAGTTCGATAGTTGAGTTTAGCAATGGCAAAATGACCATCGATCCATTAACGCTATTGTTGCTTTGATCATTGGTTGTAAACTGCCCATTAATCATTACACCGGTAATATTCGGATTACTGGGTAGTTTGTATGGAGTTACCTTTATCTGTTGCTGCTGGGTTGGTTGGGTAAAAGTACTGACTTCAGTGGCATACGACTGATTAATAACCTGAACCCTTAAGGCAAAAACACTGCTGGTGCTAGCTATATTCGGGACAACACCAGGGTTAAAGTAACCATCAATCGGAGTTTGGCTGGTTGCATCCTCGGCAACGTAGCCACTCCAGTTCTTCGGATACTTTATAATAATTGACCCAAATGCTTGCGGCCCCACATAAGTATCAAGAGGTTTTTCCGCCTTCAAGGCATACTGAGCAGCATCTGTGGCCTCTGTTTGATTTTTCGCGCCAGCAACGGCTACGGCAACTTTCTGACTGACATTATTTTTGTAGTCTTGCCTGCTACCGTACGCCCACACTCCAAATACTACCGATAATACAAGCAGAAAAATGCTCACGACAAGTAATATAGTCGTGTTAACTGATCCTTGCTGATTGTGAGTCATAATGCTCATGTTAACTAATTTATTAACTCCTGTAAAGTATTGAGCTATAGCCCATAATCAACGGCTGGCTTTTGGTGTAAATTTATAGATCATCAGACCGTCAACTACCCTGTCAGGTTTCCGATTTGGGAACTTAAAGGCAAAGCTTACCACTGTAACTGGGCGTGTTATTTCTTGAACAATTTTTTTATCCAATTTTGCCATAACTCTACCTAGCCCAAAAACATATATAGCGTCAGCTGAAGACAGAGATAGTTTCCAATAATTCTTCCATAAAACGGTTACTAGGCCTTTGTATTTGCGGCATCTTATCTTGCTATATAGAACAAGTACAGGATTAATCTCAGCACCAATACACTTAACGCCGTTTTCAGCAGCCGCAACCAGGAGTCTGCCATCACCACTGCCTAGTTCAAATAGAACCTGATCGGGCTTTAAATTTAACATTTTAATCGATTCTTTAACTTGTTTATTTAATGTTGGTAGATATGGGGGCCCAAAAAGTAACGATGAACCGAATAAAAGCACCACTGACGCGCCAAAAAGAAGAAGAAAAATCATTATTCTATATTTTTATCGGAATTAATTTTTTCTACCGTATTTTTGACCGTTTTTAGGTACTCTTTTAAATCTTTTATGATTTCTCGACCACGCTTATATAGAACCAAGGCATTATCTACACCGATATTTGGGTCTTGTAATTTAGTAATTAGCTCTTCGAGTTCTAAATTTAACTGGTCGTAGCTTAATTTTTTAGCCATTGTCATTTAATTAGCGATATTTCTTCCCTCTTATGATCTTGTCCTTAACTAACGTTAGGAGCTCCCCATCTGAAAAATCTATATCCACTATATCATCCTTCTTCACCTGCCGGACGCTTCTAATAATTAAACGGTTGGCATCTCTTACCAAAGCATAGCCGCGCTTCAAGGGAGCGTTGGGGTCTAATAAAGCGATAATTTTTTCATTGATCGCGAGTTTATCGCTAGTTGATGCTAATAATTTATCTATCGACTCCGATAAATCACCCTTTTGGTCGTCTATCTCACGTTCAATCATAGTCAGGTAGTCTCTAAAGTCTTCGTCCATCATGATTCTTATTTCATCTAATCGGCGGTTAACATCCTTCTTGTCAGGTACGAGTATTTGAGCAGCATTGGTCGGCGTACTGGCTCGTTTATCGGCGGCCGCTTCGGCTAAACTGTAGTCCCTTTCGTGCCCAATAGCGACTAGTGTTGGGATCCGGCTGCCAGCAATCGATCTTACTAAATTTTCGTTATTAAATACCTGCAGATCGTCTAAACTTCCGCCGCCCCTAGTTATCACTATTACATCTAGTTCTTGATTGTGTTGGTTCAGCCAGTTAATAGCCGCAATTATTTGGCCTTCAGCTAATTCTCCCTGCACCTGGACATCATTTAGATAGATAGTTGAGCCCACCCATCGATCATTAATAATTTTTATAAAATCACTATAGGCAGCTGATTCCGAAGATGTAATCAACCCAATATTTTTTGCAGGATAGACTATGCTTCTTTTTCGAGTTTCATCGAATAAACCTTCTTTGGTTAGTTTTTCTTCTAGGAGTTTCTGGGCCTGTTTTATTGTGCCTTGCCCACTAAATTGGATATTATGGACATTCAAGCTAAAGCCGTATTGTCTGTGTAGATATGGTGAAGCGAGGACCTTTAATTGCATGCCATCCTCCAAAGGACCGGGCAAATTATACACGGTGCCAAAGAAATGAACGGATGCGTCACTATCTTTTAAGTCAAAATATACCCATTTGTTCTTACTCACTCTGAAATTAGATAGCTCACCGTTTATGAATAACCGAGGGTAGGCAAACTCGAGCGTTTGATTAAATAAATCAACGAATTCGCCGACACTAAGCTCAAGATCGGGCATAATTTATGCCTCTTTGGGACGACTTAAGGCTTTGTGGTAGAAATAATAACCTGGCGGTAGCTGTATCAAAGTATTAAGAATCCTATACATGACCACTACCGGGATACTTAAGTTGATCGGTATGCCTGCGGCGGCCAAAACAGCGGTCATTATAGCTTCGTATGTACCAATGCCTCCAGGTAAAACAGAGATTAGGCCGGCAAAATTCGCCACTGAATAGGCCAAGATTATTGCCCCGATATTTACCCAATGCCCAAAAGCTACATAAACAAAGTAGACGGCCAAGACTTCAGTTAAATTAGCTAACAAAGCATACATAAGTGGAGCGCCTAGACGTTTATAGTTGTCCTGGATTAAACGGTAATTATTGTGTAATTCATCTACGATCTCGTGGACTCGCTTTAATTTGATTGTCTCTGGATGTTTTGGTCGAAAGACCTTAATAATACGATTAAGTGACCTGGTCAATGCTGAGAAAGTGGCGTTAATCCGAGTTCGACTACCAATGATGTAAAGAAATCCTCCGTTTAGAACTATAACTAACGTGGTAATCGAACTTGCGACTAATATGGTGACGTCGTTAACGTGTCCGCCAACCGACAAAAAAAGTAAACCAACGATTAGCAGTATCTCGAAAGATATAAATATTAGAACCAATTTGATTAGCTGAACGACCGTGGCCTTACTACCGGTAATACCCTCCTCATTAGATCGCATCCGTACGCCAAAATAAGAAACCCCAGATACCCCACCACTAGGGAAAACTCCGTTCACGAAGTTAAGCTCTAAGGACATTTTGTATAGAAAACTGTAGCTTATTTTATTACCAACAATATCAAATAAGCCTTGGTATAACTTAGCTTGGGCGTGATAATTCAAAGCCTCTATGGGTACGAGCAAAAGTAGCGCCCAGGCGTTAACGTGCGACAAGTCATCCAGCGTACTTACTAGTTCCTTGCGAATTGCGTAGATAATAATAACCAGAACAAAGATAGTTAAAATATTGAGCAACATCTTCCAATGCTGCTTGATATAACGCATGACGTTTATTATACCGAAAATTTTCTAAGTAGCGTTATACTGCCTTTATGGCAAAACAGAGTTTATTTATCTTGGGTCGGCAACCGATACTTAGTTGTGTAGAGCTAGAGAGCCTATACAAGGGTTTCGGCAAACAGCGCGTTGGTGACGTTGGCATGTTAATTAATATCGACCCCGAAGAAGTAGATTTTGAACGGCTTGGCGGCTCCGTACGACTCTGTGAAGCATTGAATATCATAGATAACAAATCGTGGTCAGAGATTGAAAAATATTTAATACAAAATGTAGAGAAATATTTAGGTAATATGCCCGAATCAAAGCTCAATATCGGGGTTAGCGCCTTTGAACTATCTGTCGACCCCAAACAGATCATGTCTCTAGAGCTAAACATCAAGAGAATGGCTAAGCAGGAGCTCGGCCGCTCTGTTCGCTTCATACCAAACAAAGACAAGGCTCTTAACAGTGCTCAGGTTATACATAACAATCTTCTGGATAAAAATGGTCTGGAGCTAATCATTGTAGGAGAAAAAACTCGGGCTATAGTGGCTAAGACAATCAAAATTCAAAATATCGCCGATTACTCGGAGCGCGACTATGGAAGACCAAAGCGCGACCCGCGCGTCGGCATGCTACCCCCTAAACTAGCTCAGATAATGGTTAATCTAACTGCTGGGAACGATAACGAAGTCGATAAGGATAATCCTCCGATGATTCTTGATCCTTTTTGTGGTACCGGAGTTGTCCTGCAGGAAGCGTTGTTGATGGGTTATAAAGCCTATGGTACCGATATAGACGAACGTATGGTCAATTATTCCAGGACAAACATTAACGAATGGCTCAGTAACCGAATACGAAGGCCGTTTAGCGCTCCAGCAACTATTGAAATTGGCGACGCCACCATTTACAAATGGCACCAGCCGTTTGAATTAGTAGTCAGCGAGACTTATCTTGGAAGAGCCCTGGTTAGCCTACCGCCAGAAGATAAATTGATAGACATTCAAAGAACATGCAATACGATCATCGAAAAATTTCTAATTAACTTATCTAAACAAGTTCCCAGCGGTTTTCTGGCGTGTCTAGCGTTACCGGCTTGGAGAAAACCAAATGGATCACTTTTAAGATTGCCACTGATTGACCGTATCAACGATTTAGGTTACAATTCTGTGAGCTTTGAGTACGCTAACAATGCTCCGTTGATATACAGCAGAGAGACTCAGATTGTTGCTCGAGAAATATTGTTATTAAAGAGAAAGTAAAATGTCACACGTTAAAGCCGGTGGAACAGCCAAAAACATTCATGACAGTCCGGGCCAGAGACTAGGAGTGAAGCTTTTTGGCGGCGAGAAAGTTAAGACAGGACAGGTTATTGTCAGACAAGTAGGGTTGAGCAAACGCCCCGGTAAAGGTGCTAATATTAGCCGAAACTTTACAATCCACGCCCAAAAAGACGGTACAGTTACTTATAGAACCCGAAAAGTTAAGCGTTTTACGGGCAAGACAGTTTATCGAACCGAAGTAACCGTCGAGTAGTTAGCCAGTCTGCAGGCCTAGGTGATGTCTGATTCTTTCGATGACATCCGCTATAACAACTTGAGACTTTACCAAGTAATCATCGGCCCCAAGATCTTCTGCTCTTTTTTTATCGCTCTCTTGACTTAGGGCAGTTAACATAATAATTTTCACATTGGCCGTCTCCGGGGTATTCCTCAGTATATCTAAAACGTCAAAGCCGTTTACTTTCGGCATCATTACATCCAATAGGATTAAATCCGGGCGATAATCAGTGGCGGTGGCTAATGCTTCTTCTCCGTTCTTAACCCTTCTAACATCAAACCCTTCAACCTTCAGCCTTGTTAAGTAAACACTAGCTAAAGCATCGTCATCTTCGACCATCAATATTCTTTTTAACTTAGAGGCATATTGATCCGTTTTAGTCGGAGGAGTTTGTGTATCTTCCATGCAGTTACCCTAACTTATTTCAAATTCTTTTGCAATAAACTTACAACAAAGCCATTGAAAAGCGGGTGTGGACGATTCGGCCTGGACTTGAATTCTGGATGATATTGACTAGCTATAAAAAACGGGTGATTAATCCCTTCTATGACTTCTACTAAATTGCCATCGGGGGACACTCCAACCGTTTTAAAGCCCCAGGACTCGTATCGATCAACATAATCATTGTTGCATTCGTACCTGTGCCTATGGCGCTCAACGATTTTGGTCCCACGGTAAAGCTTTGCCGTTAGGCTGTCTTTATCAAGAATACACGGATAATTACCTAGCCTCATGCTTCCACCGGTATTTTCTTTGCCCTTCTGATCGGGCATAGTATCAATGACTTTATCCGGAGACGAACTATCAAATTCGGCAGAGTTAGCCAAGCTAAGTCCTGCTTTCCTAGCTCCACCTATTACGGCAACGTGCAGACCCAGACAAAGTCCTAGATATGGTATTTTCTTTGTTAGAGCTACTTGCGCAGCTTTTATCATGCCTTCTATCCCCCTATCCCCAAAACCTCCCGGGACAACGATCCCGTCAACCCTAGAAAGTTCTCTAGAAGCTACAGCGTTAGTTAATAACTTTTCGGCGCTAATCCATATTATCTGGACATTAACGTTATTCCACCAGCCAGCAGATCGCAAGGCTTCAAAAACTGACATATAAGTATCTTGGTTATCTAGATACTTGGCCACAATTCCAATTTTAATGCGTTTAGAATGTTTAGTGGTTGCTCGAGTTACCACCTCTTCCCAGGCTGACAATTTTGGCTTTGAATCCTTGAGTTTTAGCCTGCGGCACAAGGCCCTACCGATACCGTCCTTTTCCAGCGTCAAAGGCACTTCATAAATAGTCGAGGCGTTTGGTAGTAGCGCAATGGCTTCTTTGTTTACGCCAGAGAAAAGACTAAGCTTTTCTTTGATATTCGGGTTGGTCGGTTCTTCACTTCTTGCAACTAAAATATCCGGCGTAATTCCTAGGCCCCTAAGATCTCGAACAGAATTCTGCGCCGGTTTACTCTTTATTTCTTTGCTGGTCCCAAGATAAGGCAAATAAACGACATGGACATAAGCGCAGTGTTCGCTGCCTACCCTTAACGATAGCTCTCTTATCGCCTCAATGAAGCTTAGTGATTCATAATCTCCAACCGTGCCGCCAATTTCAACAATATGTACATCAGAGCCCTGGGCGGCGTCCTGTATATAATCCTGGATGGCAGAAGTTACCTGCGGGATTATCTGAACCGATTTACCTTGATACTTGCCCTCTCTCTCGTCTTGGATAACCTTCAGTAGTACTTTACCAGACATAAGAGAGCTTTTTGTAGTTAGCTCTTCATCTAGAAATCTTTCATAGTGGCCTAGATCTAGATCGGCTTCTGCGCCGTCTTTAGTGACGAAACATTCACCATGCTCGCGCGGATTTAGGGTACCAGCGTCAACATTGAGATAAGGATCACATTTTTGGATATTGACCTTCAGACCGCGCGCCCGCAGGAGATTACCTATTGATGCCGCTGTGATTCCCTTCCCGAGCCCGGAAAGCACACCCCCTGTCACAAACACATATTTAATCGGTCGTCTTGCCAAGTATAACCCTCACGTTTAACTTCTTAGATACTACTCTAATACCCTCGCCATGCGCAAGTATGAATCGGTCACGGGCTGCCATCTAGATACTGTATAGCCGCCTGTTCCTGTGGGTCACTTCCTGAACCAGTTGAACTGGCTGGCTCCGCTACAGTTTTATCCGGAGTGATACCAATATGATTAATATTTTTGCCATCGGGACGATACCAGTGAGCGATTGTTACTTTTAACTCTCCGCCACCACTCAGATTATTAATCTCCTGGACACTGCCCTTACCAAAGCTAGTCTCGCCTATCAGATAGGCCGCTTTGTTATCATGCAGCGCACCAGCAGTTATTTCCGATGCGCTGGCACTACCAGCGTTTATCAGCACTACCGTAGGGATACCGTGAAGAATATCATTACCGGTAGACATGTAGGTCTGGATAACGGTATTGCCGCGCTTCTCCTGCATAATTAAGTCGTTACCGGGTACCCATAAGCTCGAGACGTTAACAGCGGCGGTCACTAAACCACCGGGGTCATTTCTTAGGTCTAAGATTACGCCCTTTACATTGTCTTTCTTAAAGGTCTGGGCCGCTGTTTGGGCCAAAGAAGAAGTGTCGGTGCTAAATTGAGAAATCGACATATAGCCAATATTGCCGTTAATCACTGAAGATGTCACGCTGGGGACGGTTATGTTCGCACGGGTAATCTTAAAAGTAAGCGCTGTACCGTTTCGATCAATAGACAATGTAACCTGAGTGCCTGAAGGACCTCTAATATCATCAACAGCCTGGTCAATAGAGACTCCAGTTGTAGACTTGCCGTTAATGGCCGTGATTATGTCTTTTGCTTGTAACCCGGCCTTCGCTGCAGGCGTTTCGGCTAGAGGAGCAATGACCACTAGATTATTGTTTTGGTCTCCGAGTTCTGCGCCTATACCACTGAATGAGCCATCCAGTTCGCTGTTAAAATCTTGAGCCTGAGACGGATTAAAATATTCGGTATAAGGATCGCCCGTCGCTTGGACGAGACCATTCTTTAGTCCATCGAGTATTTGGCTGGTGGTTAATTTGCCGTCGTACTCACTTTTAACATCTTGATATACCTGATTGATTGTCGAGTAATTAAGATTATTAGGGAGACTAGAATTTTTACCGCTAACTTGATTTAAGTTTAGCCGCCCGGAACCAAGTAACCACCCAAGAATAAATATAACTATCAAAACAGCTATATACCTGAGAAATTTCAGATTTAAATATTGAGTAAGCTTTTTTGAAGCCACGCGTTAACCCCCGTTATCAAATTTTGACTACTTATATTTTAACCTAAATACCCTCAGAACTAGTTGGGATTTATGTACCAAAGGTCGGCTGACGGCCAAAGATCATACATAAAGTGCCCTTCCTCGTCTTCGTTCATACTAGCAACCATAACATCATTACCGGGAACCGAAACACCGTCATAGGATTGTCCGGGGAGTGCGACGACAATCATCACGTGACCGGTCGTACTGTCGTGTAAGCTAGGTACAGACTGTGTTGAGGTGGCCGTAGATGGTTCTACACCTATAGCTCCAACCTCTACTGCACTTGAAAAAGTAATGGCCGGGATATTGCTTGTTTCCCACCACCATCCAGCATTACCACTTACGCTAAAGCCAGAATTGCCTTCAACATCTACAAAGTACCAATAGGCAAATGACGTACATTCACGGTTCAATATGTTATTTGAATCATACATAGAGTCCTGAGGGGCATTGCACCAGGCATCTGGGTAATTCCCGGCAGCTACGCCATTGCCAGCTATCGGACCAGTCCCCTGATAGCTGCTACCGCTTAGAGCACAGACTCCATTCCCGCTACCCGAGGCTACGTCTACACCCTTAGCTTCGGCAGCGTTAGCGGCTGCCTGTTCTGCTTCCAATACAGATATTTTAGAATTATTAGCCTGAAGTTGTTGGCTGTAACTAGCTTGTTGAGCCTCGTTAAGGTTTAATAGCTGTTGCTCTTTGTTTTGGTCAGCTACTACCTGGGATTGCTGGAGCTGTTGCGTCTGTAACAGCTGAGCCACCTGAGTCGCTTGAGTAGCTAGTTGTGCTTCTAGAGCATTAATCTGGTTCATGGTGCTTTGGATCTTATTTTCTACCGCATTTTGGTAAGTTTGAGCGTCAACAAAAGCGCTTAAGCTCTTGCTTGTCGCCAACTCTTCGACGGTAGTCATTTGACCATTAAGATACATAGCCTCAATATCGGACCCAAGAACCACTTTCTCATTAGCAAGTTCTACCTTACCAGCTTGAATTTTCTGATTAATCGTAGCTTGCTCATTTTCGCTATCATTTATAGAGGTTTGAATAGCGTTAATTTGGGTCTGAAGAGATGACACGGCCTGTTGATAAGTTTGATCCTGGTCTAGTAGGCCATTTATAGACGCTTGGGTTGAGCTGTTCTGACTATTTAAGTTATTGATCTGTTGCTGAATACTCTCAGCCCTAACTATTGGCACCGCAACAGCTAATATCATGACTACTGCCACAACCGCATAAACTGGCCTTCTTATCAAAAGGTTGAATCTAAAGCCTTTAACGATTCTAAGTAGTTTTGCCATGGTATTTATTTTAGTTGTTGGTATCCTCAGCATAACATACCCCACTCTTGCGTGTAAATTAATCGTTAGCGATAACTACAGCCCAGTTTTCCGATTTTATCCACAACTGGGTATAACTAATTATTAAAATTGTTTTGAAAAATGTTTTTTACTTCGCTGTTTTGAATTTCAAGTACCGCTTTGTAGCAATGACAGACGATGCGGCACCAATCAGTATACCAATCGCAAGCTGTCCGGTCAAAAGAATCCAAAAATGACTGCGGAAGAATTGATCGGCATAACCTATGTCCAGCAAACCGAGGCTGCTAGCTTGCAGCGTTGAGGCCGATCCGGCAAATAAAATATCAATGGCTAGCACCGAAAATAGTGCTGTGATTACACCGTAAATTATTCCTTCAACCACAAATGGCCCCCGTATGTACGAAGTAGTAGCTCCCAAAAGCCGCATAATACTAATCTCGTCCCGCCGATTGAAAATAGCCATTCGTATGGTGTTAAAGATTATAAGGACCGAAACAACAGCAAAAAGAATAACGGCGCCGAAGCCAGCTTCTCTTATAGTTGTGGTGGCGTGAGCTATTTTATCGATTGCCAGTTTACGGTCGCCGGAATAGGATACGCCAGCCTGTGGATCCTGTAAAGTTACGTATTGGGGTTCTTCTAAAAAGTTTTTTATGCCCTGAATTTGGTTTATATTTCTTGGCAGTATCTGAATACTCGCCGGCAATGGATTATCGGTTTCAGAAATAGCTTCTAGAAGGGTTTTATTACCGCTATTTTCAGATTCATACTCAGCCAAAGCTTCATCTTTGGAAATATAAGCAGCGCTCTTTACGTTTGGCAATTTTTCTAGTTTAACTACTAAGTTTTCGGCCTGTTGTGCTGAAACCGAATCATTTAAGTAAACAGAGACGTTAATCTTGCTACTTATCTGCGCAATAGTATTATTAAAAGTCGCGCTGACAATAATCGAAAACAAAACAATAGTTAGGGTGACAGCCATGACCGCCATTGCTGCGGCAGCTAATGAAAGACTACGGGTAAAGTTGATCGTCCCGTTTTTGATTATCCTAAAAAGGGTTAGCGATTTATGGCTCATAACCTATACCCTGAATTAGCCTCGTCGCTAACAATTTTGCCGTTTTGTATTAGAACCACACGTCGTTTCAGCTTATTAACAATAGCCTGATTGTGAGTCGTTAATAAAACTGTTGTCCCAAAACGATTAATTTTTTCCAATACTTTTATAACATCCCATGCATGCTTTGGGTCAAGATTGCCAGTTGGTTCATCAGCGATCAGAATCTTAGGCTGGCGGACAATAGCCCGAGCAATAGCTACTCGCTGACGTTCGCCACCTGATAATGATGAAGGCATACTTTTTTCTTTACCCGTTAGATTAACTATATCCAGAACTTTTGGTATAGTCCTCTCAATTTCGTGCTTGGACATGCCAACGATTTCTAGAGCAAAAGCCACATTTTCAAAAACATTACGGTTGGGCAACAACTTAAAGTCCTGGAAGACAACCCCGATTTTTCTTCGAAGCGTTGGTATATCTTTTTCTTTAAGCTTATCGTAATCAATCCCACCGACTATTATTTTTCCACTAGTCGGTTTCTCTTCTCTGGTAAGTAGTCGCAAAAGCGTGGTCTTGCCGGCACCGCTCTGACCAACGACTATGACGAATTCTTTAGCTTCTACATTCAGGCTAATTCGGTCCAGTGCAATAGAGGTTTTTTTATAAACCTTGGTTACTCTATCCAGCAGTATCATTGGATTTATTATAACAAACGGCTGGCTAGAGAGATAAGTCGGCTTCGTCCATAGTTACATGGTCACCCGACTTTATTTCGCCTTTTAATATTTTGTTCGCCACAACATCCTCAACAGCTTTTTGCAGAACCCTGCGCATTGGTCGGGCACCAAGCCGAGCGTCATAGCCGGCGCTAACTATCTTATTAATCGCTCTGTCCGTTAGTTCGACTGAAATATTTTTATTTGATAAGGTCACGTTAACCTCATTCATCATAAGTTTTACGATTTCAGCCAACTCGCTTTCGTTGAGCGGTCTAAACAACACTACTTCGTCAAATCTATTTAGGAGCTCTGGCCTGAAGAGATTGTCTGAAATTAATTCATCAATAAATGAAGCTTCAAAAGTTTCAAGATTCTGTCCTTGCCCAACTTTCTCTCTAATCTTTTGAGCCCCTGCGTTGGAAGTAGCAATAATAATGCAGTCCTTAAACGAGACTGCTCGACCGTTGCTATCGGTGAGTTTACCTTCATCCAGAAGCTGTAGTAACAGATTCAAAACGTTTGGATGGGCTTTCTCAATTTCATCAAGCAGTACTACGCTAAAAGGCCGCTGGCGAACAGATAATATCAGACTACTGGCCTCTTCTCGACCATCGCCCAATAGCCGTTTAACGTCTTCCGCCTGCTGATATTCACTCATATCTATGCGGATCATGCCGGATTCAGACTTAAAATATATTGCTGATATAGCTTTAGCAAGCTCAGTCTTACCCACTCCGGTTGGACCTAGGAAAAGAAAACTACCGATTGGACGGTTTGGGTTGGAAACACCAGCACGATTTCGGCGTAAGGCTCCAGATACTACTTCCACTGCGCGTTTTTGATTTATCATTCGGTCATGTATTTTGGCTTCGAGATTTAGCAGTTCATTGGCTTCGGTTGGAGCAGCGGCCCCAACCTTAACCCCCTTGGTTTGCTCGATAACTTTCTGGACCGAGCTAGCCACTATAAGCCCGTGATCTGGGTACTGTAGCGCCTGTTGCAACATCTTAATGGCTTTGCCCGGATAAGCCGATTCTTGCTCGTATCTACCGCTCAATCTATAGGCTTCGCGTAGCGCTTCATAGGTAATACCTAATTTGCGCTGATACTCAAAATTAATAGCAGTATCCTCGAGAACTTCTATGACCTTTGACTCATTAGGCTCGGTCAGCATAACCGGAGTAAGCAATGAGCTAAAGTTCGCGTGACTAGCTTTGAGTGACTGGAAGTCTGATCCGGTCATAGCAAAAACTAACCTTACTGCTCTTGATTGAATAACGGGTAACAATATTTGGGTAATATCGATCGACCCTGCCGCATTTTTAAAGAAGAGCTGGGCATCATCAAAGAAAAGCACAATGTGCCCGGCGTTCACTGATTCTCTTAGCAGGCTTACGACGATGTGCTCAATATCTCCTCTACGCGTAGCATTAGATATCAATATAGATGAGTCTAGGCTGATGATTTTGTAATCGCTCAGCCGTTTGTCCTTTTGGTCTAGAAGCGCTTGGGCTAAACCATACATGTGACTGGTCTTACCAACGCCGGGGTCCCCGACTAAGGCTATAGACGCCGGTTCTTGAAGAAGAATATTTTTTATAGCAATCACTCCGTTCGATGAAACTAAGGATTCGAAGAATGACCCGTTCTTTTCAACCGCTAAGCTTATATTGTGGCCAAATTGGCTGAGCAATGGAGTGAATCCCTGAGTCCAATCTCGCCCAACACCATTAAATCTAGACTTTTTCGCATTTATTACTTTGATAATTCTTCCTAACCATTTGGCCCCTGATTCAATATCTTTTGTAGATAGTTCGTATTTTTCCAGAAGGGCGTTAATGCCGGGGCTGGTAATCAGCAAGGCGGCTACAATCTGACCGGGCTCTATTAAATCAAGACCGTTGCCGTCGGCTAACTCTTGAGACTTTGCCAAAACAATCCCAAGATCAACCTTATCTAGATCCATAAACTGACCGACGGCATCTGGTGGTATTAAGAATCGATTGGTAAAAAACATCGATTGCCAGTGATTTTGAAGAGCCTGCCATAGAACCGAAGCATTAACAGTTTTGCTCGGGTCAAGTCGGCTTAAAACTTCACCAGAAAGCCGTCCCTGTAGGCCTTCGTTTTTCACCGGTGGTGAATCATACAAGTCACGTTTAGCCCATACGGCCAGCATTAGACTGATATCGGCCAAAGCCAGTAATAAATAGGCGGCTTTATGATTGTGATCTATAAATATAAGTGGCGCGCCAATAGATAAAACGCCGGCAAATCCTGCCAATAAAATCAATCCGGACTTGCCTAATTTGGATGCCAGTCTAGCCTTACGAGCTCGTACCGATTTAAGATCAATGCCGTGGTCCATTACGCTAATCCCCTGATAATGAGCACTATAACTGCGGGTGGCAGAAGCGGCCAAAGCACAATCTCAACTACGCCAACTATTCCGGTTGCCACGAACACAATAACGGCCGTAATAATCAGAGATATTCTCAATATGAAACCAATGATTCGGCTAATCAAATTATCGATTAACGCTCTAAGGTGATTGCTTACACCTGCTCCCGGATATGAAACTATGCGTCTCCACGGAGCAAAGAGGGTTTTAAGAACAATCGATAAAGAAAATGCTGTATAGATATATTTAAATCGATTTTTTATATCCTTAACAATCGACTTCCAGCCAAGGTTATACCACCACGAGAAAAACTCTAATGCTAACATGGAGTTAATTGTAACACTCAGTAAGCATAAATATTATGCTCTGAGGGTTATCTAGTCATCCTTTTCTGATAATTCGTTAATACTAGAGTTAAAATAGGCGTCAATGAAACCATCAATGTCACCATCTAGAACCTTGTCAGGCTCACTTGATTCATATAGCGTACGGAGATCTTTGACCTGTTTGTAAGGGTGCAAGACATAAGAACGTATTTGATTCCCCCATTCTGCTGATTGATTTGGCCCTTTTAGATCAGAAATTTCCCCATGATGTTGTTCGAGCTTTAGTTGAAGAAGCCTAGATCGAAGAATCGTCATCGCCGTTTCTTTATTTTGCAATTGGCTACGCTCATTTTGTATAGCTACGCTAATCCCCGTTGGCAGATGCGTAATCCTAACGGCCGAATCTGTAGTATTAACGCTTTGACCACCATGACCACCAGATCGATAAACATCTATTTTTAGATCTTTGTCATCTATATCAACTTCGTCAGGTTCATCAACTTTGGGCAGGACATCAACTTTAGCAAAACTGGTTTGTCTTAAATTATCGGCATTAAATGGGCTTAGTCTAACTAGCCGATGAACACCTTTTTCGCCTTTTAAAAACGCATAGGCTGTTTCACCGGCAACCTCAAGCGTGACGCTCTTAATCCCCGCTTCATCACCTTTAGACTCGCTAATAATATCGGCCTTAAAACCTTTTCTCTCAGCCCAACGTATATACATTCTTAGCAACATGCTAGCCCAATCTTGAGCGTCGGTTCCGCCAGCACCGGCGTAGATGTCTAATATTGCGTTATGGTCATCGTATGGCCCATCGAATTTAAGTTGATCTTTTAGTTCATCAAATTTTTCTTTTGCTTTTTTTAGGTTTTCATCTAATTCTTTTTGAATGTCCTTATCGTTTAAGCTGCTGAGTTCTATCAGCTCGCTGATTTCGTGGTCAATCTTTTCCCACGGTTCTAGCCGCCGGGATAGCCTGGAATGCTCCTGCATAACTTTTTGGGCATTGTCTTTATCTTTCCAAAGATTCGGGTCGGAAATCTTTTTTTCAACTTCTTGTTTCTGGTTTTTTTGGTCAGCAAGGCCGATCCGGTCTAAAACTTTGTCTAGCTCGTCCCTCAAATCCAGTAGTTGTTCTGCGGTAGATTTCATATACGCATTATAAGCTAGACCTATTCATGGATATCGTTCCAGAATATATCAAGCTGTCCCTGTAATTCTCTGACCAAGTCTATGCCACAACCCCCCAATACGCCAAAACCCCACGTTTGATCACTAAAAATGTTCCTAGATATATCAACAATTGCCTTCTTAGTGATTGATTTTATCCGCCGAGGGATGTCAAAATAATCTTCTATTACATCGTCAAAAAAGTAGCGGTTAGCATAGCCGCTAGCAATTCCACCAACAGTTTGGGCGCTGCGTTGAAACCTACCCAAAGAGTAAGCTTTAGCGGCATCAATATCACTAGCTGAGAGTTTGCCGTTTATAACTTTAGTTAGCTCATCTATTAATATGCTGAAGACGGCTTTGGCGTTTTCGGGACTAACTTGCGCGCCGCACCACCAATTGCCTGCGTCTTTTAACTGACCGTATCCGGAACTCATGTTATATAACAACCCCCGTTCACGAGCAGTACCAAGGATTTTTGAATAAAGAGTTTCGGTGAGCATAACATTGAGCAAATCAAGTGCGTCAGATTCTGGATCGGTCAGCCTTCGGTTCATAAAGGTATCTATATAGAAATATAGATTATCAACCGTTCGATTTCTTATATATAACGCCTCGTCCAGCTTGTGTGGCCGCTCATCGGGTAACTCTCTCCTGCCATTGCCTTTTGGTAAAGTAATAGCATTAAGGTGTTGTTCTATTGTTTTGAACCGTTTTGGAGTAATGTTGCCGCTTATAACAAATCTCATATTGGATGTAGTGTGGGTGTTGGCATAATGTATCTGGATATCTTTTAAGTTGACATTTTTAAGCAACTTTAGTCTCTCGGTGTCAGTCTTAGATATCAGGCCATACTTTTTTCTTAGAGCTAGGCTAAGATGTCTAAAATGATTGTTGGCTCGACTAGTCAGCTCTTCCCTGACGTTACCTACCTCTGCTTTGAATTCATCATCAAGGAACAGGGGTAGAGTTATGGCTGTAAACATTAACTGAATAATGCGCTCCCATTCAAAATCCGCACATTCCGCTTCATAAGAGATATCGTATACATTCGTAAAAGCATTGCTATAAGCACCGTTCTTTTCAAACTCAGCCTGAAAATCACGAGCCCTAGGAATCAGCTGGTTAGCGCCCAGCAACAAATGCTCCATAATATGAGCAGTCTCCCATTTTTTAGGATTTACCGTATATTCGCCAGCCCTGAAGTTAATATCATAGGTCATGACGACCGCTTCAGGAACATTTATTAATAAACCTCTAGACCCATTTTTTAATTTCAGCTCGGTGACCGTATGTTTCATAAAATTATGCGTCTTTTAAGAGTATTATTTCCTCTTTCTGGCTTTCGCTTTCCTTTGGCGTTCGGCCTTATGCGCTTTCTTTTTGTGCTCGATAGACTGTTTCTTGGCGGCCAGGTCGGTCTTCTTAGATTTAAAATCTTTTTCTTCGAATTCCTCTTCGTCTTCGACTATTTGTGAGGCGTTATCGATTGATTGCCGAGCTGCCCTAGTTATATCGGTTTCGACCGCTCGATCAATTTGAGCCTCTGATATTGGTTCAGCGTGGAATAATGCCCTGATGACATCGCGGCGCAGAGTTTGCTGCATCTCGTGGAATAATTGCTGGCCCTGTCGTCGGTACTCTACAAGGGGATCTCTTTGGCCAACACTCATCCAATGAATTCCGTTACGCAAGTGATCCATGTTTTCGAGATGTTGCATCCAAAGATTATCCAGAATCTGTAGATATACATCGCGTTCTACCTTGCGCATGATATCAGGGGTAAATTGTTTTTCTCTCTCAGCGTATAAATCATTGGATTCTTTAATCAAAGCGTCTTCGAATTTGTCAGCTTCAATATCAAACAACCTGTCGAGAGTCTTCTCGTCGAAAGCAAAAAGTTCCTGCACGACATCCTCAAACTGATCGGTAGTTATTAAAGCAGACTGGGCTAGTTCGGCAGCTTCTTCTTCCAAAAAGATTTTTATGCGTTTCTTTACATCAATTGATTTAAGAATTTCTTTCCGGATAGCATAGACTGCCTTTCGGTGACGGTTCATTACGTCATCGTATTGGACAACGTTCTTCCTCTGATCAAAATGGAATCCCTCAACTTTTTTTTGGGCAGCTTCTAGGGATTTAGAAATAAGCCGGTTTTCAATCGGTGTTTCATCATCAACTTTTAATCTCTCCATAAGGCTAGCTATTCTATCGCCACCAAAAATACGCATCAAATCATCTTCGGTGCTAACAAAAAACTGAGTTACGCCAGGATCACCCTGACGACCTGATCGTCCTCTCAGCTGGTTATCGATTCGGCGAGACTCGTGCCGTTCAGAGCCGAGCACAAATAGACCGCCTAGTTCGATAATATCTGGACCAAGCACAATATCCGTTCCTCTACCAGCGATGTTGGTTGCTAGAGTTACAGCTCCTTTTTCTCCGGCCTTAGAAATTATACTAGCTTCTTTTTCATTATTTTTAGCATTTAAGATCTGGTGAGGTATGCCGGCTTTTTGAAGCAAGCTACTTAATAGTTCGTTTTTTTCAATTGAAACCGTACCAAGAAGTACTGGTTGGCCTTTGGTGTGCAACAACTTCACCTCCCTGGCGATGGCAGTGAACTTGCCTTTTTCAGTTTTGTAAATCCGATCTGCTCGATCAACTCGAACTAAATGACGGTTAGAGGGCACGTCAACTACTTCAAGCTTATAAATTTGATGAAATTCTTCGGCTTCGGTGGTGGCTGTACCGGTCATACCGGCAAGCTTGTTATATAATCTGAAATAATTCTGGAATGAAATTGTAGCTAAGGTCATCGATTCTTGCTGGACTTCGACGCCCTCTTTGGCTTCAATTGCCTGGTGGAGACCCTCATTATACCTTCGGCCCTTCAATAACCTACCCGTAAATTCGTCGACAATTACAATTTCACCATCTTTTGTTACCACATAATCTTTGTCGCGTTTAAATAATGCTTGGGCTCGTAACGCTTGTTCGAGGTGATAGATAGTTCGAATATTGCTAGTGTCGTAAAGGTTATCTATGTCAAGAATCTTTTCAACTGTAGCAATGCCCTCATCAGTTAACACAACCGTCTTGCGCTTCTCGTCGGTATCATAATGGGTGTCTAGCTGCAGCTGTCTGACAACTTTTGTGAATTGATCATAGGCGTTACCGGTATTAACCGACGGCGCAGATATGATTAACGGCGTTCGAGCTTCATCAATCAAAATTGAGTCAACTTCATCCACAATCGCAAAGTTAAGCTCCCGCTGCCTTAGCTGGTCAACTTCGCGAACCATATTATCTCTTAGGTAATCAAACCCGTATTCGTTATTAGTACCATAGGTTATATCGGCCTGATAGGCTTCTTGCCTAGTAGCTGGTTTAAGATGGCGAAATCTTTCATCTTGGTGATTTTCATTAATAAATTCTGGATCATATATAAACGATTGGTCAGCGATTATTACACCGACAGACAGTCCTAGAAAATTATATATTTGGCCCATCCATCCCGCATCTCTTTGGGCTAGATATTCGTTAACGGTAACTACATGCACCCCTTCACCAGTCAACGCATTAAGATACACTGGCAAGGTTGCCACCAGTGTCTTACCTTCACCGGTTTTCATCTCAGAAACGCTGCCCTCATGAAGCACCATGCCACCTATTAGTTGAACATCAAAGTGTCTCTGGCCAAGTGTTCTAGTAGCGGCCTCACGAACCACCGCGAAAGCTTCCGGTAAGATCTTGTCTAAGGATTCTTTTTCTAGTCTCTTTTTTAACACCACTGTTTGCTCTTTTAGCTTTGCATCGGACAATTTCTTATAGTCGTCGGCAAATTTATTGACGTCTTGAACGCGCTTTTTCAACCGCCTGACAGTTTTAGCCTGCGAGTCACCAAGTAGTTTTTTAAAGGATAATTTTGGCACTCTTTAAGTCTCCCTATTACACAAGTTTTCGCTTACACTTAGCTAATATTATAGCTTATTTAAGGCTAAATAAGAAGTCGTTATAAGGGGCGGATATCTCGTATTAGAAATGCAAGCCCTTAGTGCTAACGTTAGGGTCTAGTTTTAGCATGGATCATCCAGATTCAATTAAGACGCCAAGAGCAACCATGTCATCGGCGACACTCTTAAACGGGTCAGCCGGGCCTTCATGACTTAAATATATCTTTACGCCGTTTGAACATATGTCGATAAAACTTTGGGTCGCTATGCATCTCTTTATATTTCTTCAGTTTTGTCTTTAGCTTTGCTTCAACAATGTCTACCGCCGCATATAAATTGATGGTCGTTTCACTGATGGTAACCTTCTCGTTTGGTAGGTGTATTATAACCTCGCAGGTACAGCTATTTTTATCCTTAGATTTTTCTTCTTTTAACATTACATCGGCGCGTAAACTTGTCCTAATACGTCGTGAGGTATATTTGTCCAAAAGGCCAATCTTTTTCTGAATGTATCTCTGAAGGTCATCGTCAACTTTCATATGTATAGCCGATACCTCAATATTCTTTATCACGCTTACCTCCCCTAAATTTCGTCCATATTAAACATGAATTTTCTTAAAACTTCCGGAATTTTTACCCGACCGTCTTTAGTTTGGTAATTTTCCATAATAGTCGCCATGGTTCGACCCAACGCAAAAGCAGTAGCATCGTTAGTGTGAACCAGTTTCGTTTGTCCGTCGGCTGTTTTGTAACGTGTTTTCAGCCTTCGAGCTTGATAATCGGTCATGTAATCAGCTGTGTGTGTTTCACGATATTTATTTTCCGACGGGAACCAGGCCTCAATATCGACTCCCCGAGCGTTGGGTTTACCAATGTCGGCGGTACATTTCATCAGTACATGGTATGGCAGATCTAGCTTCTTCATCAGATATTCTTGAATAGCTATTAAGAATTTATGCTCATTAAGCCCTGTTTGCTGATCGCTAAAAACTTCCATTTCGAGCTTGTCAAACTGATGCATGCGTAGTAGCCCTTCAGTATCCTTACCATACGTACCGGCTTCTCGTCTGAAGCTTGTGCTAAAACCGATATACCTTAGCGGCAAGCTGGATTCGGGTAAAATCTCATCCATATACATATTGCAGAGCGTATGTTCGGCACTGGCGTTTAGCCATAGATCATCATTCTCAAGCTTATAGGTCATCTCAGCGGCATTAAGTCTAGCGGAAGCCTCGTACGCATCGGTCCGGACCAAAGCCGGAGGCAATATAGGCGTAAAAGGCTTGTCAGATATTTCGAGATTGTTGTCTTGAATTATGGTCTTTAGAATATCTGGGTCGGTCAGCACAGAAATAACAAACTGAATAATAGCGAACTGGAGTAGTACGAGATTGCCCTTAACGTAAGCGAATCTAGCCCCTGACACCTTAGCGGCCCGTTCTTTATCTATAAAGCCGCGTTCCTCACCCAGTCTGCCATGAGATTTTGGCTCAAAGTCTAGTTTGGTCGGCTCTCCAACTGTTTTTGCCACCTGGTTATCTGCTTCCGACTCACCCACTGGGACGTCGTCAAGTGATATATTCGGTATTTTCTTGATGAGTTCATCGAATTTTTTAACCAATGGATCGAGTTCGGTTTCTAACTCAGAGATTCTATTTCTTAAGTTTTTACCTTTTTCTATATCCTCTTCAGACGGTTTAGCGCCTTTTGAGTTTTCGCTCAAACGGTTGCGCTCAGCTCTTACTTGTTCTATTTCGCCCAACAGTTTTCGTATCTTCTCATCACATCCGGTTAGTTCTTTGACGTCGATTTTATAGCCTTTTTGTAGAGACTTCAGCACTATAAGATCTTGGTTATCCCTAATAAACTGGATATCTAGCATGACATCATTATAGCCTAACCTTTTGGCTTTTTGGTGCTTGTCTTCTTGATGCTTTTCTGAGCGCTAAGCCACTCCTGCGTCAGAGAGGTTCGTTTTCTGGCGTATTCACAATACTCGCAGTCTGCATTATTGCGGGGCATTGTATCGGACTCTAAACATTCCTTCAGTTTATAAATGACAGGTTCTACCCAGCTATCACTGCCGGTATACGGTATGACCTTGGTCTTAAATTCTATCCTATCAAAAAACCCATCCAGATCCAGCCGACCATTGGTATAGACAAAATAGCCGGTAGGATTAACCTCAAATCCGTTCTGACGAAGCAACCATTGATAAATTTCCATTTGCCTTTTATATGATATCTGCCACGGAGAATCTAAGGTTACTTCAGATTTTTTGGATGTGGCCTTGTAATCAACAACCATTAATTCGCCGTTCTTGTTTACCCAAATGTCGTCTACAGCGCCATAGATCAGCAAGTTTGTCGGCTGGTGAAGATACTGCACGCCAACAAAGTTTTCTCGCCACTTATTGAGATCATCGTGGGCGTATGGGATTCCTTCAACGCCATATTCGATCATTAACGGATGGGCTTTGCCCTTTATCCGGTAAGTATCGAATTCTTTTTTAAATAATTCGTCAACGGCCTTATTGATCTGGAATGGTGGCGTCGAAGGCTTACTTATCTTTAGCTTTCGATCAAGCCAAAAACACCTAGGACATCTTACAAAATCTTCTATTTTGCTACGGCTAATTTTAAAAATCTCAGACTGTCCAGCTTTATAGGGCTGAGTTCGATACCCGTATTTTGCCATAGATATATTGTAACAGCCGGAAACTTTATTATTTAGCTTTAGCGACAAACGTTCGGGTAATGCCTGCGATGTCCTGTGGTTTGTTGGCAATCGCGTACGGTTTAACTTTTTTCAGCGTTTTTTCAGGAGAGAATCCCCAAGTTACGGCAATAGATTTGACATGCGATTTATGGGCGGCTTCTATATCTCTCGTTTCATCGCCGACATAAAAGCTGTTTCTCCTATCAAGTTTGTAGCGTCTTATCATCTTGTTGATGACTCTCTTTTTCCCAGTTATACCAGCGCCGCCCATAACACCAGTGAAATATTTATCGATCCTTTTCAGTTTTAAAAACTGATTTATATTGCTGGCGCTGTTAGAGCTGATTATGAAAAGCTTATTGTCCTCGCGCAATTTATCAAGAGTTTCCTCAATCTCAGGTATTAGGTTCAGCTCATTTATGTGTTTAGCCATCATACTTTTGCCTTTCCGATAGAGATACGGAACGCGCCACATCTTAACGCCCACCTCTTGGAAAATTCTTCTTAGCGGCAACTCTCTTAGTCTGTCCATCTCCTTGGATGACAGGGGTTCGGCCCGCTTGGTCATTGAATAAAAAATTTGTACAATTAGATCAAAACTGTCGGCTAGCGTGCCGTCAAAATCAAATATAATATTAAGCATTTTTAGCTTTCTTTAGTCTCGCCCTTAGCAATTGGGCTATAGTCTACGTGACAAGCTCCCCTGCCCGTTCTTTCGGCAAACTTTTGGTGATACTCTTCGGCCTTATAAAATTTGGTGGATGGCTTTATTTGGGTGACCAAGGGTTTGTCATATTTAGTCTGGATATCTTCTTTAACTTTATTAGCAATTTTTTTCTGATCTTCCGAGAAATAGAATATCTCCGAACGATATTGGTCACCAATGTCGGAACCCTGTCGGTTGAGTTGAGTGGGGTCATGAATTCTGAAAAAATGGCGAGTAAGGGTTTCGTAATCAACTGAGTCTGGGTCAAATTCGACCTCTAAGGCTTCGGCATGGCCCGTGGTATGGGAACATACCTGATCATAAGTTGGATTGTCGGTATGCCCGTCGGTATAACCAACGGTCGTCCGAGTAACCCCTGGTATTTGATCAAAATAATACTGTACGCCCCAGAAGCATCCGGCGGCAAAGATAGCTTTTTGAGTCATTTTTACGGTCTTTTGTCGAAATTAATTTCTGGATAAACGCTTCTTGTTACTTCATCTACATCATATCTAAGTTGAGGGAATATTACTCCTTCTCGAGCTGTAACACCCTCAAAAGTCCAAAACACCCTTTCGGACTCCCCGTAACCACAGGTTGGAGGCATACCGTATTCAAGCATTTCAACATAGTCAATATCAAGCATCATTGCTTCGTCGTCACCGGCATCCTTCATGGCCTGCTGCTCTTTAAAGCGATTTAGCTGTTCAATGGGGTCATTGAGCTCACTGAATCCGTTAGCGACCTCAACTCCACCAATAATCGGCTGGAAACGCTCCACCACGTTACTGTTGTCTGGGCTTGTTTTGGCCAAAGGAGAAACGAAGACAGGAATGTTTACTAGAAACGCCGGGCCCTTGACGTTGCCGCGGATACTTTTCCATAGTTTATCGATACCACGGTTCTTGTTTTCGGTTTTCTCTACTTCTATATTGTGAGCCGCTAATTGCTTTTTAACTTCTTCAAGAGAACAATCAAAGATATCCAATCCAAAATTCTGCTTCATTATTTCGGCGTAATCTATTTCCTGCCATTCATCATCAAGATTAACGTCGAAATCATGAATTTTAAACTCCAACTTACCATAAACCCCAGATAGAACCGTTTTAAACATATCCCTGGTCAAGTTCATACCGTCGCGCCAGTTGGCATACGCCCAGTACCACTCCATGGCTACGTGTTCTGGTAAATGTTCCTCAGAGTAATTCTCATTGCGGAAACGAGGTCCTATATCATAGACTTTCTCGTAGCCCCCGCCGATTAATCGCTTAAGCGGCAATTCGTGACTAATTCTGAGATAAAAATCTTCATCTAGAGCATCCATATGCGTTACGAACGGAGCGGCATCGGCTCCACCAGTGGTGTGTTCTAACACCGGGATGTTAATCTCTATAAATCCTTCCTTGTTCAGAAAATCTCGAGTCAGCTGCCAAAATCTGCTCCGACGTACAAATCTATCGGATACGTCTTTATTCATGTTCAAATCTAGATAACGGCGGCGGAGTCGTTCTTCTTTATTGCTAAAACCTTCGTGAGCTGCCGGCAGTGGTCTTATGCTCTTGCTTAAAAGCCTCAGCTTAGCAACTTCAACTGAAATTTCGTCGGTTTTGGTCTTTGCAACTACCCCAGTGGCTTGAATAAAATCTCCGCTATCCAGAAGTGGTAATTCTTTGATGCCTAGTTGATTATCTTTTGCTTTAGCATCACCAAGTTGAGCGCTATCTAAAAATAATTGTAAGCTACCGCTGGCGTCTTTTATAACCAAAAAGGCAATCTTGCCGAACTTTCGTATGCCCAGCAATCTGCCTACCACAGTGACTTCTTTGCCACTGAGCTCATCAAACCGGTTTTTTATGTCCGACAAGACGTTAGTACGTTCAGCATTAGCCGGATAGGGGTTAAAACCAAGTTTCTTTAACTCCTCTAGCTTTCGCAAACGCTCGTTACGGAATTCTTTAAGAGTCGCCATCAGGAGTATTGTAGCTAAGTTTACAAAAGATGACTAGGAAATATCGACAATTTTATAAACCGTAGTCTCTGATGGGGTATGGATCTCTAAGGTTTCGCCTTCTTTTTTACCCAGAAGTTGTTTGCCGATAGGGGATTCGTCCGAAATTTTACCGTTTAAGGGGTCGGCTTCAACCGTTCCTACGACTTTGAATTCCTTGGCTTTACCACTAGAGCTCTTCAATTTAACTACTGATCCGAGTTGAACCTTATTCGCACCTTGAGGTTTTTTAATAACTTCTACATTCTGCAGTATATGTTCTATTTCGGTAATTCGAGATTCATTTCGGTCCTGTTCTTGTCTGGCCGTAGTATACTCAGCATTTTCAGTTAAGTCGCCGAATTCCCGAGCAGTCTTAATCCTCTCAGCTATAGCGCTTCTCTGAGATTCAAGCTCCTTTAGTTCGCTTTTGAGCTCTTCTATACCTTCGTCGGTCAATCTGAATTGTTTATTCATAATATATAAATCTCCTTTAAACATTGGTCTGTTCGGGTCTGTCGAGAATCTACTTGAAAGTAAATTATATCAATTTGTAGTAAGACTAGCCACCATTTTTAGTAATTCGTCCTTTGACATATTTTTTGTATCTGAGTTTTTTCGATTCCTAACTTCAAACTTTTTATTTTTAACGGTCTTCTCACTAACAACGACTGTATAAGGTATGCCCAACAGCTCTGAATCTGTAAGTTTTTGACCCGCCCTAACATCTCGGTCATCATAAATCACTGATACCCCCATCATTGTTAAGTGGTTATACATTTCATCAGCTAGCTTGGTAGTTTCATTTTCTTCGCCCAATCGGGCGATAATAATAATAGCTGGAGCGATATTGATGGGCCATACCAAACCTTTATCGTCAGCAAAATGTTCCGCTAGAAGCCCCATTAGCCTACTTATGCCTATGCCGTAGCAGCCCATAAGTATTTGCCTACTTGCCCCGTCTTTATCGGTGTAGCGAAGCCCTAGAGCGTCAGAATAGCGACTCCCGAGGGTAAATATATTACCCACTTCAACAGCGCGTTCTTTCTTGAGATGTTCTTTGTTTACCCCGAGGTGAGCCAAAACCTCGTCATTAAACACTTCTTTGTTGATCCCCAATTTCTTCGCTTTGTCTACGTATATGGTGTCTTCACCTACTTCGCTTAGGGTCTGGAATTCATGGCTGTACTTAGTGAAAATTCCGCCTGATGCAAAAGTTTTATAGGTTATATCACCGACACCTAGCCGTTTA
Organism: Saccharimonadales bacterium (SeqCode); assembly: GCA_035510455.1. GTDB lineage: Bacteria > Patescibacteriota > Saccharimonadia > Saccharimonadales > UBA4665 > DATKGL01. The sequence goes on from DATKHB010000004.1 coordinate 51,475, forward strand.
TAGACTTTTAGGTAGGCGTTAGTAGCTGTCTCGTAAAATTTTTCGTGTTCATCTTTATCTTTGGAGAAGGAATACATGTCTTTCATTAGAAGCTCTCGCCCCCTCATAAGACCACTTTTAGCTCTTAGCTCATTGCGGAATTTTGTCTGTATTTGATAAACATAAACCGGTAAATCTTTGTACGACTGGATATAACTAATCAACATATTGGTGATCGGTTCTTCGTGACTCCACCCAAGACCTACCTCTGATCCATTGGCTAATTTAGACTTAAACCAGGCGTCAACAACCTTGTCGTCCCAACGGCCAGATTTTTCCCATAGTTCTTTACCCTGCAGAGCACTCATACCAATTTCTTGGCCACCTATGGCGTTCATTTCTTCGCGAACGATATTAGCTATTTTATCAATAACTATCTTACCCAGCGGCAAGTAGTCATAGACACCCGCCATCTCTTTATGAATATATCCAGCCTGAATAAGTAGCCTGGCGTTACGCGAGGTCTCATCAGACGGAGATGTCTTGCTGGTTTTGCTAAACAAATTAGTTAGACGCACAAAAAAATAACCTCAAATTAAGATTACATTTATTGTACTCTAGGGAGATTAAGCTTGCAAAAGAGGATCGTTCAAAGATTATTTAGTCCGGTAGATCTTCGAATCTCCCCTCTTCGTAAGAGGGTTCGCATATCTTATAAAATATTAAATCGGTCTCGCCGTTAGCACTCCACTGCATTATTTCTCCGACACTAACTGTCACCTCTTCGGCAGGTCCTCCGTCCTTGAATTCATAGGTTTTAGATTCACCATCAACATTAGTTACCGTTAACGTGCCGACGCCCTCAACAAAACCTTCGATAGTTTTGTCACCCGAGAGCACACGTTGACGGAAAGTCTTCCAGCCCGCATTTACCCTGACCAGTGCTAGATCCCTAGACCTATCATCCTCAAATTTGTATATATGACACAGTACGCCATCTTTTACGATTTGAGTTTCCGACCAGCTAACCGGGACGGGACCATCATGGTACCCAAAACTGGTAAATCTTCGACCGAGTTCAACCATTTAGCTATGATATCAGAAACATCATGCCAAACAGCTTTGTCAGCGGGTATGAATTAAAAATAAACTGGCGAAGGCGGCGAAATTTTTTAAGGCATGGAGCCCCATTGACGCATAAAGTCGTCCAGTTTTCTCCCTAAGATAAATGAGTACCAAAGATAGAATAAACGTGTCGACGCCAGCTATCCACAGTATTCCTCCCTGAGCACTTTCCAAAAGATGCGGAGAAGCAAATATCAGACTAGTCAGTAAAACCGCCCATATTTTTGGCAAATTTCTCTTCAAGCCGCTATATAAAAATCCTCTAAACATAACTTCTTCAGCAATTGGAGGAATAATTACTAAGCTGACGAAGGCTAGAAAAAGCGATAGTCCAGTGGCAGATTGGCTAAAACCAATTTGCTGAGTTTGGCCAACATTAAATGAAGGTATAAGCGCACTTAGGGCTTCAACAACAATAATATAAACCGGAAAATATATGACAACACCCAGTAATGCATAGGTAATGTCTTTGAACTTGGCACGTACCAGCCCTATGGCCTTTAAGGTGCTTTTCCGCCAGTGAATAAACCCCCAAATCACAAAGAAACTGCCGCCTTCAGCCAGCACAGAATATGAGAACTGAGCGATTGGAGAATTGTTAAACCAAGATGTGGCATGAGAATTACTCCAATGCTTAAATATCGGATATAAAAGAGTTGCTTGAGCGCCGATTAATTGAACCACCACATAAGTTACGATGACAACCAAAATAGCCGTTAAAGCTCCCCAGGTTATGTCTTGGCTTAAACTCGGCTCTTTTGTGCTGCTAGAAGAATCGTTTGACATCGACAATCGTAATTAGCGTAAACAAAACCAGTAAAACTAATAGTCCGGCACCGTATAACCCGTTTTCGACCTTAGCCGATAGCTTTTTACGAAACAGCCTTGATATCAGGGTCGCAAATAACTTTCCTCCGTCTAGAACCGGTATCGGCAAGATATTCATAATCGCCAAGCTAAGCGAAATAACCGCTACGATCATCAGAATGAATTGGTAGCCAAGCAGGCTGCCCTCCTTAAGTATGGCAAATATCCCGACTGGGCCAGTTATTTGTGATGAAGCTTGAGCAGTATTGCCTCTTGCCAAGTTACTGATCGCTGAACCAACTCCCTTAAAAGTTAACACCGTAAACTGTTTCATAACCCCTAGGGCAACAACTGGTGCCGCCCAAGTTGAGCGTTGAAGATTATACTGGGTTGGCGCAACGCCTAAGTTGGCTTTAGGGTTCTTGGTTTTCTGGCTAGCGATGACAACTTTTTCTGAAAGCAAAGTTATGGTTCTGGACTGCTGATGCTTATTACGAATAAAAATTAATTTTATGGTTTGGCCGGCAACGCTTTTGGTTATCGGTGGTAATTTAATGGCTGTAGTAATATGTTCAGCTGGTCCTTTTGGTGGGATTATTTCGTATAGCTCATCGCTTGCCCTCAGTCCAGCCTTAGCAGCCGGCGAGCCGGGCAGAACATAGCCAACCAAGACTTCTGATTTGATAGTACGAGTGTCGCTTTTAACCGTAAACTGGTTGTTAACTAGCTGGGGCATGCCAAGCCATGCCAGGGACGTCAGCATAATGAATGCAACTATTACATTCATTGTCACCCCAGCAATCAATATTTTTACCTTGGTAGAGAGAGGCGAAGCTCCATAAGTCCGCTTGCCGGTATCGTCATCATGTTCACCTTTTAATCTTACGAAACCACCTAGAGGTATGGCATTTAGACTAAAGGTCCACCCAGTTTTTGTTTTTTTGCTCCAAAGGCGGGGTGGAAAAAAGATCCCAAATTCTTCAACATCAACTCCGTTTATTCTGGCCATAATAAAGTGGCCGAACTCGTGTACTACGATCAGCAATACGAATAAAACAAGCCCCAAAACCAGAAGTCCGAGAGACATCTAAGAGCCGAACCTTCTTTTTCTGTTCGAGTAGTCTTTTAATGCTTTGTGTAAATCGTCAGTGCTAAAGTCGGGCCAATAAACTTTCGTGAATAATAGTTCGCTGTAGGCAGATTCCCAGAGCATAAAATTACTCAGTCTTTTTTCTCCCGAAGTTCGAATTATTAGATCTATCGGCGGCACGTCTGGAGCATATAAGAACTTTGATAGAAGTTCAGGTGTTATGTTTTCTGGGGTGTAGCCGGCCTCGACTATTCTCTTGGTAGCCTCAACTATCTCCTGTTGCCCGCCATAATCAAGGCACAGTAGTAATGTCCCGCGTTCATTATTTTTAGTTAAGCTTTCTGCACTGTGGATAGCCTTAACTAATGATTTACCGAGCTTTAGCTTAGAACCGATCACCCTAACTCTAACGCCTTCTTTATGTAGTACTTTTAGCTCGTGCTTCATTATCCATAAACAAAGCTTCATTAAATCACGGACTTCAGTTTTCTCACGATTCCAGTTCTCGCTGGAGAAAATAAACGCTGAAACGTACTGGACGCCTTCTCTATTGGCAGCTTTGACTATACTTTTAAGATTCTCATAGCCCCGCTTATGCCCCTCATTAACACTTAAATGGTTTTCCCTAGCCCATCGGCGGTTACCATCTATGATAAGCCCAAGATGCTTCGGCGGAGTTAGAGCAGTTTCGCTAGTAATCATTTTCTCCATTGTACCAAGATTCGCTTAAATAATTGATGAATTAGAGGGTCATTATTTCAGTTTCTTTAGATTTTGTTAAGCTTTCTGTTTTGTTTTTTTGCTCGGTTATTAGACTGTTTATTTGTTTTTCGACGCTATCATAATCATCTTTAGTAATTTTTTTATCCTTTAAGGCGCTATCAGCTAGTTTTAGAACCTCATGACGGTGGTTGCGTAGAGAGATCATGCAGTCCTCCACCTTTTCACCAACTTGTTTGGCGATTTCTCTCCGTCTTTCCTCGGTAAGTGGCGGTATTTGTAGCCTAACGACTCGACCATCGTCCATCGGGTTAAGCCCTAGAGTTTGGTTCTTTCTGATGGCCTCGACAATAGCTATCAAGTTATTAGCGTCAAAAGGTGTGACTTGAATGAGCGTCGCTTCCGGAGCAGTTATGGTAGCTACTTGATTAATCGGCATGGTGGTTCCGTAGGCCTCAACCAATGTCCCATCTAGCATGCTGGCACTTGCCCTACCAGTTCGGATCTTCTTTAACTCATCTGAAAAATGATCAACAGATACTTGAACTTTTTTCTTCAGATCAGCAACAAAAGTGGATGGATCCATTACTCCTAGTATACTACCCTACTTCGCCTACAGCCATTCGTTTAAAGCGGCGGATTACGATATTTTCGCCCAGACGAGCGTTATGCTCTTGAACAAATTGCTTAACAGTCTGTTCGGGGTTTTTCACAAAAGGCTGCTCTAAGAGGCACTTCTCAGCTAACTGCTTGTCCAATTGTCCTTCGACAATTTTATCGATCAGATTGCCTGACTTGCCATCAGCTTTGGCTTTTTCTACCAGCTCTTCTTTCAAAGACTCACGAGTTTTCACCGGTACATCTTCAACGCTCAGATACTCGGGGTTCGAAGCAGCTATATGTAGGGTCAGATCCTTAACAAGGTTAGTAAATATTTCATTCCGGGCCACAAAATCGGTTTCGCAGTTAACTTCAATTAATACGCCAATTCGATTGTCGTGATTATACGTACCGATAACCCCGGCTCGTGCTTCTCTTTCGGATCGTTTGTCGGCCTTGGTCATCCCCTTTTTTCTCATAGCCTTTAACGCTACGTCAAAGTCACCCTTTGATTCTTCCAGGGCTTTTTTAGCGTCAGTCATACCTACCCCAGTGAGTTCCCGAAGCCGCTTTACTTCTTTTATCGAAATTGTCATATTACTTTTCTTCCTTATTATCCTTATCGGCAACTTTTTTAACCGACGTCCTACCAGCCATGATGGCTTGTTTTACATAGTCAGCAATTAACTGGATTGTTTTTATGGCATCGTCATTACAAGGAATTGGGTAAGTAACCAAGGTCGGGTTAGCATTGGTATCAGTTAAAGCAACTACTGGAATGTTAAGTTTACGGGCTTCCTTGAGCGCATTGGCATCATGAACTATGTCGATAATGAATATCGCGCCTGGATTAGAGTTCATATCTTTGATGCCTCCATATAGTTTGTTCATCTGTTCAATCTCTTCTTGGAAGCGCTGAACCTCAAGTTTGCTATATTTAGCGGCTAGCTCACCTGAAAGCATTTTGGATTCGATTTCTTTGAGGTGTTTGATTTGATTACCGATAGTAGTCCAATTTGTCAGCATGCCGCCTAGCCATCTCTCGGTGACATAAGGCATTTTTACATCTTCGGCTAGGGTCTTAAGGATGTCTTGAGCCTGTCGTTTGGTACCGACAATTAGAATTTGTTTACCTTCAGACGACACTTTAACCAAAAATTCCAAGGCCTTTTGGAGCTGCTCAACGGTCTTTGTTAGGTCAATGATGTGCGCCCCATTACGTTTATCATAAATGTACTGCGCCATTTGAGGGTGCCATCTACTGGTCTTGTGCCCAAAATGAGCACCAGACTCTAACAATTTATTAATATCTACCTTGACTGTTTCCATCCTACTATCCTTTCTCGTCATCCGGGCTAGCTTTACTTCCACTATTGATCAAGTAAAGAGGACTTAATTTGCCCGAATTGTTTTATGTATAATGACATATTAACAGAGATGAACCATTAATACAACACATAGGGACAAAACTCTATAAGGATTTATTTGAAATTGATAAGACAACTAAGCGTTACTTTAGTATAGCTTCAGTGAAAAGGTTCATTAAAAGATTCGAAGACCTTTTGCTGCGGACTTTAGCCAATCACTGGCTAGTGTTTCGGGCTTTACTGTAGCTAAGCCGTAAAGATATAAACGTTAGATAAAGCACCAAAAACTAATGAGATAGGCTTCATATCGTCATATCGTATAGAACTCAGGAGCTTTGCAACATTTGTTGGGGTGTCCTGTACTGCAGACTTAAGTGTACACGTTTAGTATTGTAGAACTCCAGGTAGTTATTTATCTTAGATTGTATTTGTTGGTTTGGGACGGCGAAGTCTAGGT
>DATKHB010000005.1:0-2224 GCA_035510455.1 Saccharimonadales bacterium (SeqCode)
GACCTCATAATATTACTTTTCACTTGATTTACCCCCATCAATTTCTTAAGTTCTTCTATGTCTTCTAAGATGAGGTCGAGTTTCGTTAAGACTTCATACTCGAACGTATCAATCAGCCCAATCATATCGTCCATCGTCTAAATCCCTTTCTGAGCCACGTACAGCCCATTCCTGCCCACAAACTCTACAAATAGTAATCTCGTTAGTAAAACCACCTGAACTGTCTGTGAAGTCCTCTACGTCTGTCTCAAGCGTATGTTGGTGATTGTTCGCCACCTCAATCACTGTTGTATCTTCTATAAAATTTACTGGTATTTGCATATAACTTCCTGTATGTTCTTTGCACCCACTGCAATACTCTCCAGCCTCAATTATAGGCATATCGCAGCAGGTACTTAATTTATTCTCTAATAATTCCATAACACCTCCCTCACTCCACCTTAGTTATTTTATGCTCTCGATCAGACCTACTATTAGTCTACCAAACAGACTAAACGCTACATACGTTGTTGTAAACGTAATCAGTAAACCGAACTTATGACGATTGACAAGATGCCCCAGTAAAGTTGATGTGTGGTAACTGTCGAGTTCTTTTAGTGCAACTCTTTTACCGGCACCCTTACCAACTTTTGGCTTGATGTCTTCATATGCCATTGTGCCCAACATGGTTGTTCCCCTTTCTTTGTGAACAGACGGATGCCCGGTACGTTACGTGGATCTGCTCGCTGGTAGATCTTTACGCTCTCGAACATCAGACTGCCCACAATGTTATTTCTTTGGAGGACGAAGTCCGACTAAGGTACTTTATCCTTTGGTAGTAAGTTGTTTGAGAGGTTTGGAGATTATCATTCTCGCTGTTTGAACATCTAACTCACTGTCATCAGTATAGCAAGTGGTACTTAGTTTGTCAATACCACAAGCTATGAGTCTGTGTAAAACTCAGTCGTGTTCTAGAGACCAGTGCTCTTTGAACTCTGCCCTGTTCTTTGCTACGCCAGCCACACTTACTGCATTTAAAAGCGTGTAGTGTCATCTGTTGCTTCTCTGTTAATAATTACTTGACAAGTATGGTATACAGAGCTCCCCATCGTTGCTAGCCGTTGCTCTCTCTACCCATTAAGGGGTTTGACTTTTCCTTAATGATATGGGCTGAGTGGAGTATCCGTGTAGTTCCCGAAGGTCTACTCTTTCTAAAGTAACGTTTTAGTTACGAATATCATACCAAGATATTGACATTAGTTTATTACAAATGATAATGTAAAGTCAACAGTTAGCTGTTAGAATATCGTACCAAGAAAGCCCCAGCCTAAAAACTGGGGTTCTTCTTTTTAAGGGTCAAGTTCTTGTATCTCAGCCTGTATATAGGCTTCTACATCGTCTTCAGAAGGCCACTCAGCGTAATGACTAGGAAAGCCGTAATCGTGTAACATACCCATCATACTAACGCAATCAAATATATATCTATATATACCCTCATGTTCATGAAATAAGTGATTAAACTGCCTATATTGTTCAGCGAAATAAAATATAGTGGTATTGAAGTAATCAAAAGTATAGAGCTCACCGTTATGCTCTAATTCTACAGCTGGTGAGCTCCTTGGTATATCGAACCAGGAGGGTTTTGACTCTTTATTTTCATACATAACAATTATTGTAATACTGTTGTCAACTAGGAGGGCTTGCCCCCTAGGCAAAAGCCCGACCTCATGTATAATAAAGGACTAGTGGACTTATACTGTTACCAGATGCCACTAGTTATGAGGTCGATTATCTTAAATACTTAACGAAACCAGAACTATCAAAAGCGTCCTCACCTAGATTATTAAATATATTACCTCTAACGTGATTTGCTGGTTTAGCCCAACCTGCAGGCTTATAAATATCGCCACTCATCAAATCTATAAATGCTGTTACTCCTGTGCCAGTAACTAATTTGGCGTACTTTTGACCAATTTTCATTGTTACTGGTTCATCCCAGTTGTAGTCCATTGATTTTAAATAATTCTTATGTGCTTCTTTTCTTGCTTCCAAGAATTCGACTAATGTGTCTAGAGTCTTAGCGGTTGTTTTCATGATATTTATAGTCCTTTCATGAATTAATTAATGATCTTACTCTCTTAGTATAGCTCATGGTATAACCATTGTCAATACCTTTGGCTATATAATCTCATTTTAAACTGTGCATAACTCCCACGCCACCCCTGTTAAATAAATGTGATATACT
>DATKHB010000006.1:0-18179 GCA_035510455.1 Saccharimonadales bacterium (SeqCode)
ACTAGCAATGGTTTGGGCACCAGAGCCAGTTGGCACCACGTTGACGTTAACCGTTCCGTTGGTAGTTAAAAGGCTGATAACTGAACTAATGCTAGAACTTATGGTAGTGGAAGCTGTTAAGGCTGAAACTACGGCGGTGGAGAACGTAGCAACTAGTAAAGTTACAGCTACAGCCAATACTAATTTAATGTTTTTGAAATAAAATTGATCTAAAACCATTTTTAATTTTTGTTTTTGTGGTTACGAGCTTAATTGTAGCGGCGGCCTTCGTAAAAGTAAATACCAGCTCGGCTATCTGAGATATCTACAACCAAGTATGTAGTGTTCATAGCATAAAGCTCATGTTATTATTTGTAATGTCAAGCTGTTAAAATTCGATCAGTGGATTGACTAGAGGGGGATTTAATGTCAAGTTTACCTAATCCTGGAAGTAATGCCAATAACTGGGGCTCTATACTGAATGACTTTCTTCAGCAAGCCCTGGCAGCAGACGGTACTTTAGTGACAAGCGCTACAAACTCTTACACAAGCGCTGCCAATACAAATTTAGCAAGTGGTAGTAAGCCTGGCTTGGTACAGCTAGCTGGTGACTTAACGGGGACATATGATAGTCCTGCGTTGGCCTCGGTAATTACTGCTGGAAGCGTCGGTTCCAGTTCGGCCATTCCGGTCCTGACCTATGACGCCAAAGGCCGGATTACGGCTGTGAGCACGGCAACACCCAGCGGTGGGGGTGGAGGTTCATCAGATTTTGATGGTGGCAATGCCTCGTCAACTTACGCCGCCGCGATGACGATTGACGGCGGAGATAGTACATAGTGGCCGATCAAATTCAGTTTAGACGCGATACCGCAGCCAATTGGACTTCCAATAATCCAACCCTTGCCGAGGGTGAAGTCGGCCTTGAGACGGATACAAACTCCTACAAGATTGGAGATGGTTCGACGTCATGGACAAGCTTGAGTTATCGCCAGCTTGCGCCAGAAATAACCACACTGCTTCTCGACGGCCAAAGCAGCGATCCGTCTATCCCAGCTTCAGGTGATTTGGTGGTTTACTCTAAAGCGATTGCCGGCCGCATGATGCTTAAGCAGGAAGGTAGTAGTGGCTTGCATACAGCTTTTCAGCCGCTTCTCGCTCGCAACAAAATTGGTTACTGGTGTCCACCTGGTAACAACACCACCGTTCCGGGGGTGTTCGGCTTCACGGCTTATACAGTGGTAACAACTGCCGTAACGCGCAATATTGCGACCACAAATCTTTTTACTAGAATGCGCCGACTCGGTTTCCCGTCATCGGCTTCGGCTGGGACCGCCGCCGGTGCTCGTGTCGCGGTTGGCCAAATAACGGTCGGTGACGGATCGGGTAACGGCGGATTTTTCAAAGTTATCCGCTGGGGCATTAGCGACACTACCTTTAAATCGGCCTGCCGTACCTTTATAGGGATATCAAGCTCCACTGCGGCGCCCTCGAACGTTGAGCCGAACTCGCTGACAAACTCCATCGGTATGGGGCACGGTGCGGCCGATACCACCATGCACATTTACTATGGCGGCTCAAGCGCCCAAACTCCGATTGACCTCGGCGTCAACTTCCCGGCCAATACGTCGAACATTGACGTCTATGAATTAGCCCTGTTTGCCCCGTCGAGCTCTAATAATACGGTTTACTACGAAGTTAATCGGATTAATACCGGAGACGTGGCCACCGGTACGCTTACCGGTACGGCTGGTACGGTTTTGCCGGCATCTTCACAACTCTTGACCTATTCGCAGAACTGGCGCAACAACAACGGAAACGCCTTTGCGGTTTCATTCGACATCATGAGCGATTACATCGAAACGGATAACTAGATGGCCGTATTACTGAAATGGCGTCGCGATACGGCGGCCAACTGGACTACCAATAACCCAGCCTTAGCCCAGGGCGAACCGGGGTTTGAGACCGATACGGGTGCGTATAAAATCGGCGACGGCTCAACCGCTTGGAACACTTTGGCATACGGAGCGTTTTCAAGTGATCCAATCGCAGCTTTGTTTGCTGCTCAAGGCAGCGACCCAAGCGCTCCGGCCTCAAATAAGCTAACAGTTTATGCCAAAGAAATTGCCGGCCGCATGATGCTCAAACATATGGATCCGACTAACATGCACACGGCGCTCCAGCCTCTTCTCGCGCGTAACAAAGTCGGCTATTGGTGTCCCCCTGGTAACAACACCACCCTTCCAGGGGTGTTCGGCTTCACGGCTTATACGACAGTTGGTACGGTAACGGCTGCGAATGTTGCCACAACGAATACCTTTACCAGGATGCGCCGACTAAGCCTGGTAACAGCTGCAACTGCCGGCGCGCTGGCGAGTGCACGCGTTCCGGTAGCTCAAATTAGCACTGGAGACGGTAATGGCAATGGCGGGTTCTACAAAATCATCCGGTTTGGGTGCAGCGATCCGGCTACTGTTTCCGGTGCCAGGCAGTTTATTGGGATAAGTGCCACGACTGGTGCGCCGACGAATGTCGAACCGAATACACTACTGAACTGCATAGGCATTGGCAACGGAGCTTCAGACACCGATCTCCAGCTTTTCTACGCGGGTTCGGTGGCGCAGCCACCGATTGATCTTGGTTCAAGCTTCCCGCCCAATACCCTGACAACTGATGCCTATGAGCTGGCGTTGTTCAGTCCGGCCAGCCAGCTGGGCACTGTATATTACGAGGTCACTAGAATCAATACCGGAGATGTGGTAACTGGCGTGATAGTAGATGGAAGCGGCATCATACTGCCTTCTTTTCAAACACTATTAACTTACTCTTGGAACTACCGTACTAACAACCTAACCGCTTTGGCCGTTGGCCTCGACATCATGAGCGATTACATCGAAACTGACAACTAGAGTAGTAGGTTGGTTGGTTTAAGTAGCTACCAGTTAGATATGTGATGCTCGGAATAAAATACTTTGATAACTGTTCAAACGCACCAGTCCAGCTATAGGGGCGTCGCGCCTATAGACAACACCGTTATGCCTAGCTTTAATATTTGTCATAATGGCAATGTACTGGCTGTAAATAGCTTGGCTTAGCGTAATTGGCACTGATCCAAGTTTATTTTTATACACAATTGGCGTGACATTTTCCTGAGAGTTACTAAGTATCTCTGTAATTGTGCCCCGATTATCAACCAAGATATAACGTACAGGGGCAATAGCCGCACTTATAGTAACGCTGCCGCTTGATGCGGGTGAGCTCGTTAGTGCATGGCAAGTATTCATAAGCACCGTACTATCGAGCACCATAAAAGCAACAGATACTACTATTAGGCTCCAAAACATCCGCGGCATAGGTTACGCTATATTAGAATAATATTTACTAATAGTAAATATTATTCTTTACCATAAGCTTTATGTTGCCTGTGCTATCTAATATGGAGGTAGGCTAAGAACTTTGGCGAGTGGGCATAAAAAGCAGTATCGTCGTCGGTCAAATAATAAAAACCCGAACCATGTAGGCCTGGTTTGATAGGTTTGTTTGATTTAGATTATGCCGTTAGTCCCTATACTCCATATTGTAAAAGACTGTATTGCTCCCGTTCTTTCTTGCAATCATCATTGAGATATAACGAACGACCTTAGTGTTGATATAGTTTAAGCCCATGGTCGTAGCATCAACCAAGTCATCGTGCTTCTCTACACCGAAGCCAATTAACTGCTGCACGATTGGATCACAGCTTCTATCAGCAGGAAGGAACACCCGGCCTTGCTCAAACAGCATACTAGCAGTTGAAAGCCGTGACCGTTTGTCGCTCCTAGCACCCACACCTTTGACATCAAGTCCATTATGCTCAAAAACCTGAATAGCAGCATCTTGATAGGCGACTTTCTCTACGAGCAACTTAATACCCTCTGAATTAGTGTTAAAGCTGTGATAGATACCTTGCACAGTTTCCAAGGTTTGCTGGAAGGTCATGCGCTTGTTAATAAAGCGCTTATCGATGTAGTAGCGCCGATTCTTAGTTTCGTACCCATAGACATGGATGACCACAATTGCAGTGCAATCGGCACTGGCCTTTTCAGAGATAGCAAGGTCAACCGATATAAACGTATTGAGATATTGATTCTCTCGAGTCTTGGCGGGCAGCTCCTCGTAATACTGAATCCATTTTGGGTCAATAATCTGGTCTTCGTCCGGAATAATGTTCAGCAGGTACTCCCGCTGCCAAGCGATGCGGTTGCCGACCATCTGCTCCTGCTCGTGCAGGGCTTGAGCGTCCGGGTACTTGCCCGGCCACAGGCATATCCCCTTGGTGACGAGCGGAAACTTTTTAAAGACGCCGGTCATAGTTTTGGCTTCAATCTTTTCCCTCAGACGCATAAGTAGCGAATCTTCGTGTAACAAGTTGCCGACCGTAATGAGCTTGGTGTTTTGGTCGCCTAAGGGCAGGATCTCACCGGTAAACCAGTCGTAGGTTTTGTTGCGGCCTTCACGGGTTTTAACCGAATTCATGTCTTCCACATCGTCAGCAATAATGAGATCTGGTCGTATAGCACCGTGGCGGATACCACGGATACTTTGCTCAGTACTGGCGGCTATGATTCGGGCGTTAAACCTTGGCAGCATAAGAGCAGACGTACCCCACTCATCGGATTCGGCCTCGAGTGGGCCATAGTCCTTACGCAGCAACTCATTCGACTCAAATTCCCGCTTAATATTGGTCAAGTGAGTACGGGCTTGGCTCTGGGTTTGGCTTAAAATAACTACGAATTTCTTTTGCTGCTTACCGAGTACCGACCAGATCGGGTAGGACACCGTCATAATTGTTGACTTACCGGAACCACGAAAGGCCACGACAACAGCGTGTCGAATCGACTCATCTTCCGTCAGTTGGTACAGCTCTTTCTGAAACTCGGCCGTCGGATACTGCACGTAACGTCCCATGTATATATGGAAGAAGTAATAGTGACTCCGTTCGGCTAGGTGCATCCGGATTGACCGGTTGGCCTTAATCATCTCGAAGTCTAAATCATTATTTTCCATCGTCTTGTCCCACTTGAACGTTCGTTTGTAGCAGGCCAGCTCGCAGTAACGCTTGTTCGACAACCATTGCTTGCTCTGGTGTCAGCGCTTCCGGGTCATGTTTCAAGTTGGCATCGACCTTTATGCGTGTTTCATAAATCTGGTGGTGATGCTTCAGCCAGAAAATAATAGCCGTCATGTTTTGCTCTTTAATGGCCGTGATTAGCTGTGATTCGGCTAGGTCATTTATTCGTTCGGTGCTTTCTTCAAGCGCCGCATCGCAAGCTTCCGCAAACTTTTCATCCTGTCTGCGCCAACGGTAATAGGTGGTACGCGGCACATTCGCTTGCGTACATGCGACTTCTACAATCGGCGTTTTTATTAAACGCTGGAGCAGCTTCTTTTTGTCGGCGGCTTGGTTACGACTCATGGATTAGCTCCGCTTTCTGGCCGGTCAATTTTTCCCAACGGGAAATCACCACGGTGCAATAGGCGGGATCAAGCTCGACTGCTAGGCAACGCCGATTGGTTTGCTCACAAGCTAGTAGCGTACTGCCGCTACCAACGAAGCCGTCAAATACGGTATCACCGACTTGGGAGCTGTTCAGAATCAGTCGCCGGAGTAAGCCCACCGGCTTCATGGTGGGGTGCAGCTTGCTTTTATTTGGTCGTGGATAGACCAGAATACTCTTGTCTTTGCTCTTAGCGAAGACGTGGGTACCGTACCAGCCGTAGATGATCAGTTCGTGCTGCGGCAGATAATCTAGTCGCCCAATCACGGCGTGAGTCTTTGCCCAGATGAGCAATTGGGCGAATTTACCGGCGGTGGCTTTGAGGGCTGCAATTGTGGGCAGCAACATTTTATCGGAGTTAAAGATGTACAGGCTGTTCTTTCGTGACAGGTATGGCTTAACCACCGACAGCCACTCTTGGGTGAAGGCTTGGTAGGCCGGTTCATCGGCAATATTATCGTTGGCAATGACTTTGTCGGTCGCCAACTTTGCTATGCCACGCTTGCTCTCGACGTATGACACGCCGTAGGGCGGATCGCAGAGAATCATGGCTATTTTGTCGTCACCGACTAGCCGACTGACAAGCTTCGCATCGCTGGAATTACCACATGCCAAACGGTGTCGTCCCAGCTGGTAGATTTCACCCGGCTTCATAGCTTCACTGCCTTTTGGTCGGTCTGGGCTTCCCAGCGATCAATAATGACTTGGCAGAACACTGGCTCGATCTCACTCAGCAGTGCCACTCGCATCATTTGTTCGCAGGCGATGAGTGTTGAGCCAGAGCCGCCGAACACGTCCAGCACAATGTCACCGACTTTGCTGCAGCGCTTCAGCGGCTTTTCATGCAGGTTAATAGGTTTCTGGGTCGGGTGCTCATAATCTTGTCCCGCTTCACGCTTCGCCAGCCAGATATCGAACAGGTCAACGATGTCGTCAATCGTACGGTTACCCGAAGCTATGTCTTTGTTAAGGATTTCAGTCAGATTCTGGCTACTATCAGACAGGTACGGATTGCCTCGTGTAGCGTAGATGCAGGGCTCATAACCCTTGTTGAAAGCAACTTGCGGCACCACATTGAAACCATTCTTGATCCACAAGCAGACCCGCCGGTTTTTCAGGCCATGTTCGGCCATGAGGGTTTGCAGCAACCCGATGTATGTCTGGTCGCAGTACATGAAAACGTGGGCGTTATCGGCTAGCACCGGCAGCGCGGCCTTAAGGATGTCGCTCAGGAAGCTAGCGTATTCAGCATCGCTTTTACTGTCGTTGGTCGTGCCACCGTAGCCAGCCTTGAGCCCGACACCCTTGTTGTAGTCCAGGCCAATGTTGTATGGTGGGTCGCTGTAAAAGATGGTTGGCGTGAGTTCGCCAACGAGGCGCTTAATAGTTGCTGAGTCGGTTGAGCTGCCACAGATTAAGCGATGCTTGCCAAGCTGGAACATGTCGCCCAGCTTGATGGTGGTCGACGCTGCTTCTTTGATAGCCTTTTCGACGTCAAAGTCATCATCGTCGGTTTCTAGCGCATCGTTCCAGATGTCACCGAGGTCGCTATCGTCGAAGCCAACGTCGAGCAGTAAATCGATGTCAAACTGCTTGAGTAGCTCAAAATCCCATTCGCCGGTGTTGCGGTTCAGCCGCAAGTTCAGTTCTTTTTCCCTGGCTTCATCAGGAATGTCCACGTAGACAACGGGAACTTCGGTAAAGCCCAGGTCTTTGGCAACTTTGAGGCGGAAGTGGCCGCCGATGACGATGTTTTCGCGTTCGGTTGCGCCGTTAACGATGATCGGGTCTACTAAGCCGAAGCGTTTAATGCTCTCGGTGAGCTGCTCCGTGGAATGGCTGCTCCATTTGCGCGGATTATACGGCGCCGGGTTCAGTTCCGTGATGTTGATATGTTGGATATTTAATTTGTCGGACATAACTATTGCTCCTCGTTAATTTAGTTATGCCTGCAATTTAAAACACCCCGACGATTTGCGTCAGGGCTAAAAAGTGTCCCAAAAAGGTCTAAACTACTGTAATGCTTTGAGGCCAGTCAGGGCGATGCCATAACTTCGAGGTCGGGCATAGTCAAGCACAATGCCTTCCTGCTTCAGCTGGTACTTCAGGTCTTTGAACGTCTTGTCTAAATCTTTGGAGCCTATTTCTTGGCGTAAGGTTTTGTAGTCCACAACCCTTGAACGGTGCTTGAGTAGAGCTGCAAGTAATTTGCCGCAGCGCGAAGAGGCTGGGTGTAGAATAGTCAGCTGTTTGCCATCTATGACAAAGAAGCCATAGTCGTCATTTTGCACCATTAAGTGTCTTTCGAGGCGCCGTTCTTGAACGACCGGCTGTGACGGTACGAAATAAATAGGCTTGGTAGAGAACAGAAAACTTAAGGACTTAGCCATGGCATTGAACCCATCCAGGGCCGGTTGGATCGCTGTCCTGATAAACTCCTGAAAACTATCTAACATTTCGCGGATTGGCCTAATGAACGCTTCGAGTGTAGCCTCGAAATTGGTCATCTGCTGCAAGGCTGGCCCAATTGCAGTACTAATGCTGGCCATGGCTAAACCAAGGTCGGGGACTGTAACATTGCCAATAGCGTCCAGGTCATAGACCACACGCTTGCTTGTCGTTACGGATTGGTTGTCTTTATCTGCCACATCAATACCTCTACTTTATTATAGCAAAAATGCGCTTATGCAATATAAGGAATGTTAACGCTAGATTTATGGGGGAGAGCGTCGTAAAATATAGGAAGCATGAGAGCACTACAGCCATGTCCAACGAATACCGCAACAATCACTATGTACCGCAATGGTACCAAAAGCGCTTTATTCCTGAGGGTCAAATCGATCAGGAGCTGTTTTATCTTGACTTAAAGCCGGGTACTTTCACCGATCCGCGCGGCGTTGTTCATCCCAAGCGTGCCGTTCGTAAACAGGGTACACGATTTTGCTTTGCTGAAGACGAATTGTACACGACATGGTTCGGCGTTGAACGCCGAACCGCTATCGAACAGGTATTTTTCGGTCAGATCGATGATCACGGTCGTGACGCCGTAGACTTCTTCGGCAACTACGAGCATTTCGTATCCGGGTGGGATGGCGACCCGCTCCGCCGTATGATGCTCTATATGAGTACCCAGAAATTGCGTACCCCAAAAGGCCTTGATTGGATATCACAGCAGCTTAATACCACCGACCGTAACGATGTCCTGCGGCTGATGCTCCAGCTCCGTCAGCTACACTCCGCGATCTGGGTAGAATGTATCTGGCAAATTGCCGATGCCAGTCAATCGGACACCAAGTTCATTATTTCTGACCACCCAGTGACCGCCTATAACCGGTTCCTAGGCCCAAGAAACAAGAAGTGGTGCCGTGGCTCTAACGACCCAGATATCACATTGAACGCTACTCATACTGTTTTCCCGCTATCGCTCGACAAGGTGCTGATCCTCACCAACCTTTCGTGGGTTAGGAACCCATACCAGTCCGGTATCGTGCAGCGGCCGAATCCGAATCCGATGCGACCAGCAATGTTTAACTTCCAACATATCCAGACCATGCGCCAACTTAGCGAGCAAGAGGTGCGAGAGATTAACTTCATTGTTAAGAGCCGGGCTCACCGCTATATTGCAGCTGCCCAGGGAGACTGGTTGTATCCTGAAAACCATGTATCTAAATCCGACTGGAACACCTACGGTGATGGCCTGCTGTTCATGCCCGACCCTCGCGGCGTGGAATTCGGTGGCGAGATGATTATGGGCTGGAACGATGGAACCGCTACGGCTTTTGATGAATATGGTCGGCGGCCATGGCAGGAGGGCTACGGTCAGCACGCTGGACAAGGCGAATTTAGTACCCTATACCAATTTAAGGGTGACTTTGCTACCAAATTTGGCCCATATCGCCGCGGGCGCGGCCTTAGTTTCGGCACCGACGTGGATCCCGAAAAGGATACCAATGATATGCACGAATATCACCTGAGCTTAGCTAGGAAGCGATCTAAAACGAAGTAAGAGTGGATTTTGTTCGGTTCGCTTGAAAAATGGGACACTTCCCCAAACGTCAAAGTAGTGTGCCATTTGTGCCATTTTTCAGATATAATGCCATGAGAAATGGGACAGAGCTAACCACTAGTGTTCCGTTTTGCTAGGTATGAGGAAGGGTCTAGAATAGGTGGAAAGTTCCAGACCCGAGTGTTCCGCCATTGACGTCAGTAGTACCAATCTCTAAAAGATAATCATTTTCTGCTATCCACTTTTTCTTTATGAAGATGGCTGGTAAGATATGGCTATGGATGAGAGGGATCTAGGGCACCGCTTACAGGCTAAGAGACGATTAGCTGGGCTTACACAGCAAGAACTATGCGAAAAAGCTAATTTAAGCTACTCGACTCTAGCAAAAATTGAGCGCGGGGCCATTAGAGCACCCTCGATTTTTACTATAAGAAAGATCGCTCAGGCTATTGGCGTGTCCGTAGACAATTTACTGGATTTAGGTAACCCGCAGATAGTAGAAAAAGTTAGGAACAAATCAAAAAGCGGTATTAGCTTTGTCTACTTCGATATCAACGGGTGCCTTGTACGTTTTTATCACCGGGCGTTTACCCGACTTGCCCATGTTAGCAACCAATCGCCAGATATCGTTGAAGGCGCTTTCTGGCACTATAACGACCAAGTCTGCAGGGGTAAAATGAGCATGCATGAGTTTAATCAAGCGCTGGCTCAGAGACTCCGGGTTAAGTCAGTAGATTGGGAAAAACATTACATAGAGACCGTTGAACCAGTTCCCCACATGAACGATCTCTTGTCGTGGATCAGCAAGCTGTATGGTATTGGGTTAATGAGTAACATAATGCCAGGGCTAATCGATTTAATGATTAAGCGTAAAATTATCCCAGACATAGATTACGACACAATTATTGACTCTTCTATAGTGAAGGTTATTAAACCAGAACCGGGCATTTATCAGATAGCAGCCAAACAAGCTAGATGTAACGAGAGCGAGATTTTGTTAGTCGATGACTCTAGAGTAAACCTCATGGCCGCGGACCGGTTGAAGTGGCACGTTCTTTGGTTTGATAACTTTCGACCGGAAGAGTCCATCAAGAAAATCAAAGAGATTTTGACACTTCCCTGAAGCGGCTGTTGATTTATACTCTAGAACCTCTGGAGCTGATCACCGATATCTTTTAGCTGTTGCTTGGCGGTGCCTAGTTGCTCTTCTGAAGCCGTTACGATTTCACGTGGGGCACTTCTCTTATAGGCTGGATTTTGGAGCCTTTTAGACAGACGCTGGACTACTTGTTGTTGCGTGGTATATTTAGTCTTTAATTCAGCTTGGTATTTGTTAATAATAGATTTTTCAATCTCTAGCCAAGATAGACAAGGACTCGCGGTGACGATCAGACCTTCCCTCTTCTGGCTTTCCGGCACGAGTTTAACGTTAGACAGATGCTCAATTAATCCAGAATTTTCGGATATAAGAGCGTTGTCTAAGTAGTACAGTTCCGTCGATTTGGGTTTTAGATTCAATGCCTGAGACAAGTATCTGACTTCGGCAACTATCGTTTTTAAGCCATCAAACTGTTCAGCCTTTTTATGATCATACTTTATCGGTTCCGGCCAGTCGCTAGAAATCAGTAACGAACCGGGATTTTTGTTTAGCGTTTGCCAAATAGTTTCTGTCACGAAAGGAGCGAAAGGGTGAGTTAATTTCAGCACTGCATCAAAAATTTCTGACAAAAGTTTAGAGTCTGCCTGAGACTTGCATGCCTCAATGTACCAATCCGCAAAATCGTTCCAGACGAAGTGATACAGAGTGTCAAACGCCTCGCCAAATTGGTAATTATCTAAATCAGTCGATACCGACTGGATTGTCTCGGACAACCTATCTAGTATCCAATGATCCGCTAAGGTTACAGGATTGCTGGAACCCCCCTCCCCTGTTTTTTTGGTCGCGACTCCTTCGATATATCGAGCGATATTCCATAGTTTATTACAAAAATTTCTTTGAGCGGTTATTCTAGATATACTCATCCGTTGATCATTCCCCGGGCGGCTGCCGTGAATTAATGCCAAGCGAAGAGCATCGGCTCCATATTTAGGTATTACGTCCATCGGGTCGATCATTGTTTCTGGCTTGGACTTACTCATCTTTTCTCCAGATTCACCTCTTACAAGACCGTGCAAATAGACTGTTTTAAAAGGAATTTCTCCGGTCATATAGGTAGTTGCTAAAATCATTCTGGCAACCCAGAAGAAAAGAATGTCCCAACCTGTCTCCATAACGCTCGTGGGGTGGTACGTCTGGTAATCAACGCTGGATGCAAGAATTTTTTCTAAGGGTAGAGTATAGTCTGTAGCTAATCGGTCATCTATCAAGGTACTCCAAGTCCAGAGTGCCGAACTAAACCAGGTATCCAGTGTGTCCGGATCTTGCTCCCATAAATGCCATCCCTCACTACCGTCATCTGGGGGCGGATTAGGTCCAACGTAAATTTCTTCTTGTTCATTTACGGTACGGTACCAAGCCGGAATACGATGCCCCCACCAAATTTGCCGGCTAACGCACCAGTCTCGAAGATTATCTATCCAGCGAAAGTAGATCTTCTCGAAACGCTCGGGGATTATAGCTATATCCTTGTTGGTAACTACGTCTTGCATAGTCTCTTTTAGGCTGCAAAGCTTGCCTTTCCACTTCACTGATTTTTTATTTACGTCTACGAACCATTGAAGTTTGATTTGTGGTTCGATTATCCCCTGCCCTCGTTCATTAACAGCGAGGTTGTGCACGTATTTATCATCTGATTCAACCAACAGTCCCTTTTTATCGAGTTTATCAACTATTAATGGCCGGGCTTTGCTAATTTCTAAACCGGCAAATTCCCCGGCGATTGGCAAAAGCTTGCCGTGAAAATCAATGATCTGTTCCCTGTCTAGGTGGTGTCGTTCGGCTATTTCGAAATCTGTTCGGTCGTGCCAAGGGGTTATAGTCATCACTCCGGTTCCAAATTTCGGGTCAACCGCTTGATCTTTGATCACCGTAGCCGTAACCGAACCGTTTATCCATTCAGCTTCGAAAGTATCTCCGTGCTTATATTTGACGTATCGTCTGTCGTCAGGATGCATAACGACGTATTTGTCACCGAATTTGGTCTCGGGTCTAGCAGTGCTTATCTTAAAAGGTCCGTACTTAAAGGTATAAAGGGGAGCTTTTTCTTCTATCCAGACGATTTCATCGTCAGCTATAGTCGTTTCCAATTTTGGATCCCAGTTTACTATTCGATGCCCTCGGTAAATTATGCCGTCGTTGTACATCTTGATAAACATTTCATTAACGCAACGATTCAACGTAGGTTCGAGAGTGTACCTTTCCCTGCTCCAATCACAACTGGAGCCCATCTTTCTGATCTGATTACGGATATTATCCCGGCTCTCTTCAATAAACGACTGCAGTCGTTTTATAAATTCTTCCCGACCGATCGCATGTTTATCTGTTCCCTCTTCAGCTAATTGTCTCTCCATAATGGCGTTAGTCGCTAAGGCTGCGTGATCGGTCCCTGGCAGCCACAACGCATCCTTGCCTTGCATCCGAGCGTAACGGATGAGTATATCTTGGATAGTAAGAAATAGGGCGTGTCCAACGTGCAACTTGCCGGTAGCATTCGGGGGGGGCATACTGATTGAGTAATGCGGTTTATCCGATTCTGGGTGAGCCTGAAACGCTCCACTATCTTCCCATAAATCGTAGATATTGTTTTCGTACTCTTGTGGTTCGTATTGTTTAGGTAGTTTCATGATTAGATTTTAAAGACACCTTAGTTTATATAAGCATAACACCGGTATTAAGTTTTGGCTAACAGATTCACGTGAACCTGTTTACCCCTGTTATTTTGACTACATACTCAAATTAGGTTGCGGTGTGAGTTTGTAGGGATCGGCCAGCGGCTGATTGCCTGACATTTTATAACAGCCTAAAGTGGCGATCATCGCGCCGTTATCCGTGCACAACTTAATGTCAGTATAATTTATCTCGATAGGCAATCTGTGGGACAACTGCTTTCTGAGAGTCATGTTGGCGGCTACACCACCGGCTATCACGACACTAGCGGGTTTGTACTCGTTGTAGGCAAGTAGAGTTTTGTCTACTAACGTGTCGACGGCTACATGGAGAAAGCTCGCTGCAATATTGGCTTTCTGAGCTTCAGAGAGGCGTTCTGAGAGCTTTGTTGAGGGGAAATTGTAATCTACACCTATTTGATCTTGAGCGAGCCTTAAAACGGCTGTTTTGAGCCCGGAGAAGCTAAAATCATATTTATTCTCTAGCTTAGCCTTGGGTAAACCAAAACACGGTTGACCCTTTTTACTAATTTTGTCGATGCTCGGGCCGCCAGGGTAGGGTAGACCAAGGATTTTAGCTACTTTATCAAAGGCTTCACCGACTGCGTCGTCTCGAGTTTGTCCAAGCAGCTGATAATCAAAGTGATTCTTAAAAAGTACCAGCTGGCTATGACCACCGGAAACAATCAATGCTAACAAAGGGAACCCAGGCTGTTCCTTAGGCAGAATGTAGCCTGGCAGGGAAGTATTAGCCAGAAAATTTGCATAAACATGGCCTTCAACGTGGTTGATCGCGTAGAGAGGTTTATCGTAAATAATCGCCAAGGTTCTAGCTGTTAGTACGCCTATCAGCAAGCTGCCGTTTAAGCCGGCGCCGTATGTAACTGCGATGGCGTCGATATCACTCCAACTGGATCGTGCTTGATCTAGGGCAGTACTAATTGTAGGTAATATCGCTTCAATATGGCTTCTAGCAGCTATTTCTGGGACCACTCCTCCGTAAGGGGCGTGCAATTCCATTGAACTGGCTACCACATTGCTAAGTAAATGCCGGCCATCTTCGACAACTGCTGCGGCCGTCTCATCGCAACTCGATTCGATACCTAAAACTTTCATGTTGATTTTTAGTATACTTTAACAATGGGTTTTAGAAAGTTCGTCAAAATATTTATTCCATCTGGATTGTTTCCTAAGATTGAGCCTTACGGACATCTTGGAGAAGCCGTTATTCTTAACACGCTCAACGGTTTTCCGGCCCGGAGAATGAAGGTAATCGGAGTTACGGGCACGAATGGTAAAACCAGTACCTGTTTTCTGATTTATAAAATGCTCCACACTGCTGGCTACAAAGTTGGTCTGATGACTACTGTTGCTTATGGGGCAGGGGATGATATTAAGCCTCAGCTAACGCATATGACATCACAAACCGTTCCGGTCCTGATGCGACGACTTAAGATGATGCAGTCTAAGGGAGTGGAGTGGCTAGTACTTGAAACAACTAGCCAGGCGTTAGCCCAAAACCGAGTCTGGGGAGTACCTTATTCGATCGCCGTAATGTCCAATGTCACACACGAGCACCTAAGCTGGCACAAAACATTTGAGCGCTACCGAGCAGCCAAGGTCAAACTTTTCCAAATGACTGACCGAAATCACCAAGGGCTGCGTATCGGTATACTAAACGCCGATGACCCGAGTGCCAAGTATTTTGCCAAGGCTATAAAGAACCCCATAAGTTATGGTATTGAAAAGGGAGCTGTTAGAGCTAAGGACGTACAGCTTTTACCCGACGGAATTCAGTATTCCACGGAAATTGAAGGTAAAACCTATCACATTAAAAGCCACCTGCCGGGTAGCTTTAACGTGTCTAATTCATTAGCTACTGTTTGCGTGGGACATGCCTTAGGTTTAAGCGAAAAACAGATAGAGCAGGGAATTTGGGCGCTGGAAAGCGTAGAGGGCCGTATGACCCGCATAGAAGAGGGTCAAAAATTCACGGCAATTGTTGATTATGCCCACACCCCAGATAGTTTCGAAAAACTTTTTAAAGATCTTCGACCGGTCGTAAAGAGTAAACTCATTGTAGTTTTTGGCAGTCTAGGAGGCGGCGATAAAAACAAGCGGCCTCTGCAGGGACAACTTGCTGGTAAATATGCCGACGAGGTTATTATTTGCGAAGAGGATGATCGCCAGGAAGATCCCGAAACAATCATGAATGACATCGCCGTTGGGGCAGAATTGGCCGGCAAAGTTCGCGGTAAAGATCTCTTTCTCATTCATGATCGTCCCAAGGCCATGCAGTCGGCGGTTGATCATGCCGATACAGGCGACACGGTATTGTTTCTAGGTAAAGGCCACGAAAAAACTATCGAGCACGCTGACGGAGAGCACCCATGGGACGAGATTGGTATGGCTCGTAAAGCTCTCAAAAAACGTTTAGCTAAACACTAGCTAGATAATACGAGGGTCATACACTTAACTCCGCCACCTGATTTGCGGAATTCTAAAATTGGCGTGCCAATAACGTCAAAGCCACGGTCTCTATATTTTTGAAGCAGGCTAGCCGATTCGTTGCTGGCGATTACTGTATGTCCATCACTGACCGCGTTTAAGCCGAAGCCTTTGGCCTCTTCTAAGGTGGCTTCGATTAGATTTGGCACAGCTTTTTTTAAGCGTTCTTGGCTCACCTGGTCAATCGCACCGGGGTAGTAGGCCACAGTTTCAGAATCTAAAACAGCGACTGAAGTATCAAGGTGGTAAAAGAGGGGATTAGTTATATGAAGACTGATAACTTCCCGATCGAAGTAATCTTGAAGTTCTTTATGAGCTTCAAAATCTGAGCGAAAACCATAGCCGGCAATAATCTTGTCGCCGTAAATGAGATTATCTCCGCCACCTTCAAAAAAGTGCTGAGCCTGCTTGAGGTTTTTATAACCGTGCCCGGCAAACCATTCTTTAAACTGCAGAGTTTCGGGTCGACGCTCAGGGAATCTAAAGCTGCTTAGCATAATCTTGTCGTTTATCATCAGGCAACAGTCAGTAGCAAATACCATGTCAGGTATACCCTTAACTGGTTGTATAAGCTCAATGTCCCAGCCCAATTTGTCGGCATAGATTTCACGTAAGAGTTGCCACTGTTCATGAGCCGTTTGATCTGTGACTTGATTATCCTGATGCATCCAGGCATTGATTTCGTATTCAATGTCAAAAAAATCCGGAGGACACATTAGGACATGTTGTTTCATCAGCTAGTAATTATACCAAAAAAGTAAATCCGGGCTCAGCTGTGGTTTCAACGCGTGGCGTCGAATCTCATCAGTTGAACCCGGCATCGCCCGAACAGAGCGATCAGCAGCGTTAGCTTGTTAGCTTTTGCCGCCGACCGCTCTGTTCAAGGCTTCCCCCCGAGATCTAGGAGTCGTACCCCCCAGATACCGTGTTCACGCCGTGCTCTTGGGCAAACAAGATATTGAATCTCTCTGCATCCTCTTGAGCCTGGGCTAGTACGTCTTGCGTGAGACGGTCCTTGGTGTCTTTGTCGAGACCGGTAAGCGCCAGGGCGATCGTTGCCACCACGTCGGGTGCGATCTCCTCAGCACTGCGCTTTGACCGGATCGAAGGTCCGAAAATGACTTGCATGTTCGCGCTGCCTTGGGTAATGAGATTCTGCCTGACACCGGCTTGCACCGATAGCACAATCTCCATCTCCGCCACGCCGTCGATCTTCCTCGCCACGGACTCCAGAAATGCCTCGAGTGCAACACTGAGAGGCTGGATACCCGTCTTGATGAAGAGAACGTATGGCTTACCCTCGACTTTGAGGTTCCTACGGACAACTACTCCGGTGAGAACTCCAAGGTCACAGCTTTGTGCTTTGAACTTCTTCACAGCACCGCCTTCTATTGTCTCGTCCTGATTATCAGGTTATCCCGGGATGGGATAAATAAATTTTACAATACAAACTGAGTATGTCAAGAATGGGTATACCTACCCTATTGGTACAAGAATTAATGTTTTTTCGCAATATAACTTCGGTGATTCGAATAACTCTGGCGTGGAAAATCTGAAGCAGAATTCTCTAACATAATCTGGGAACTTTGCTTCCGTGGTATGGTGATACATTCGTCTAATAAAGGTTCTTAGATTGCCGAATGTTCCTTCTATTTCTGATGTATGAGTGAACTCAAATTTCTTGTGTATGTCGGACGTGTGTTCCACCGGCCAGTACTCCTCGCTTCTCTTGTAGATGGAAGCTCCATCTGTCCAAAGTTTAGCACCAGGCTGAACTTTCTGGAATAGAAAACTATTGGCTTGCATCCTACCAGGTGATGACTTGTAGATAAGATCATAGGCTAGTTTCTTGCTGCCTATTTGCTTACCCATGATGAGGCACCAGTTCCGGAAGTATGCTTCATCTAGCTGGACTATGTTCTCTAGCACATGGTATTCCTCGGGCAGATGATTACGGAACTGGTCATACCAGTGCCTAACAGCCTTTTCACTTAGATGAGTTAAAGCTATAGTCTGTTTGACCGGTATTTTCTGAGTCCAGCACCATAGCAGCATCCACCACTGCATTAGTGGCAATCTTAGGCTGTTAAGCCAAGTGTGACTTAACAAGCTGAACTTACACCGGCATCTACGGCACCTATACCTATTCTCATAGGCCACCGGGTTAGAGTGCTGACACTCTGGGCAAAACAACTTGCCTGAACCAAAGATGGCATATCTTAAATACTTCTGAACCTTAGCTTCACTTGGGATTTGTCTTAAGTTGTACATGTCCATATTATTCTCCTTTTCTATGGATCTGTACCAATAGGGTGTGAGAACCC
>DATKHB010000007.1:0-9019 GCA_035510455.1 Saccharimonadales bacterium (SeqCode)
CAGGTCTATATAATACACGTTTTATTGTAAGTGACGTAGATGTAGGATAAAATCGGGTTAACTTAATGGGGCGTGGCCAAGTGGTAAGGCACCAGGTTTTGGTCCTGGCATTCGGGGGTTCGAGTCCCTCCGCCCCAGCCAGCATGAATTCGAACGTCAGTCAAATATGTATCTGGGCTATTTTTTTGTCTCAGTGTTAAACCAATCGGCCAATCCATGCCAAGCATCAGATCGAGTTAGATAACGTTCAACTACAGCTTTCTCGCCTTGTTCAAAAACTTCCGCAATAGTTTTTCCGTTATCGTGGTCTAAAACCGTAACGGTCATATTTGGAGATCGATCATTTTTCCCTCGTGACTCATCAATAACTTTTCCATGAATATCGTTACTAAAAACTTTCATGGTACTGCCATCGTAATAAGCCAATAGCTGATGGAGGATAATCGATCTATCGTTGATTCCCTTCATCAACCGAAGAAAATCATCTGAGCGAAACCATTTGTTTATTGATTTCATATACGGTCCAGGAAAGCCATTGAGAGCAGGAATGTCCCACGAGTCATCACTCACAACTACCGGCTTAGATAAGCCTTCATATGCACGACGCGCTTTATCTTGAACAATAATGACGGGATCTTCACCCTGAATTTCATCAATATCAATACTAGCTTGCTCTACATTAATATTAAATTTAGAGCATACTGTCTGCGCAATCAGCATCTTTTCTTGGTTTGAGGTTGCAAAGTATACGGTATCCATAGCTGAGATTATACCGTATAGGAAGCCAGACTACTTAGAACAAAGTACGAAAAGGTTCCTGACCGGCATGCTCAGCCAAGAGCATATATTTTACAAACTATCAACTAAGCATTTAAGCTATTAGTTTTTGATACTATTCATCCAGCTTCAACGATTCTTAATGAATGCTAAATAGAAAGCTAGATATACCAGAACAATTCCAATATTTGCTATTAGCCGCTCCCAGAATCGATGTCTAAAGAAAAGTATATCCACAATAACTACGGTAGCTACCATAGCTAGGACATAAATTACAATCATTGTGTTTTTATCCATCTTTTTTAATTCTCCATTTCAAATTATATGCTTAGGGCGAAGTAGAACAAAGTACGAAAAGGTTCCTGACCAACGTGCTCAGTAGCGGGGTTAAGCTATACGAGAGCCAATAGACAACATTACAGACAGAGATAATATAACAATTAGCGATAAATAAAACATTTTTCTTGCCCATTTTTTGTTATCGATTTTAAAGCCTTTAATGCCCAGCCAGAACCAGGCAATACCGAGTAAAACCATAACTATCAAGTAAATATACCCTGTATAGCCGAGCAAGGATAACGCAACATTGGCCAAAATAAAGGCTGCTATATAGAAAAGTATTTGGGTCTTAGTATGCCTGGGACCTTTAACGATCGGCAGGACTGGAATCTTAGCGGCAGCATAATCGTCTAGTCTGTACATGGCAATAGCATAAAAATGAGGCATTTGCCACAATACTAGGATTAAGAATAGTATGATCGCTCCACCGTTAAAATGGTTAGTAACCGCACAATATCCTGCGACAACTGGCGCAGCTCCAGAAATACTTCCAAGAATAGTCCCATGAACTGATCGGCGCTTAGCGATCCCATATAAGACTACGTACACAAAAAACGCTGCCAGGCCAATGTATAGAACTAGTAAATTAACATAGAGTACTAACACTAGCACACCAACTATACCGAGTAAGCCGGCAAAAATTAAGGCATTTTGTCCAGATATAGAGCCCTCTACAAGAGCTCGTTTCTTGGTTCTGGCCATAGCTTTATCAATGTCACGATCGATGTAATTATTAAAGACACAGGCTGACCCTATAATTAATGATGTGCCGGCTAAGGTAGCCAAGAATAACGAAAGATATATATGGGCCTTTGATGCTAGAAGAAAACCACCAGCTGCTGTTATTAAATTCCCATAAATGATGCCTGGTTTAGTGATCGAATAGTATTTTTTAAACATTGGCGTTTTAGAATCCACCGCCCTGATTGTTCATGTAGGTGTTGATTTGTCCAGGTGTCATGCGGTAGTTAAGATTATCCATGATCCATAAAGAGCCGAATACTAGAATAAGGACAACCAGTACCATAAATCCGAAGATAAATAGTTTCCAGCGAGGTTTTGTTTCTTTACCAAGATGGAGGAAAAATATTAGCTGTACGACGAATTGAGTTAATGCCAGACCAACGATCGCTGCAATTATTTTGTCTCGGTTTACGTAGCCGTGATTTTTCACCAAAAGATAGGCGGTTACCGTAAGCACGATCGATAATGCGAAGCCAGTTACGTAGGATTTTAATGTTCCGTGTTCGCTGTCGTGTTTAGATATCACCGCGCCTAGATCTTTACTCATACCCCTAATGCCCCCATCAGATACACTATTGTGAATATAAATATCCAAATTACATCTAGAAAGTGCCAGAATATGCTAAGAAGGGTTAGCCGTCTGATGTTCCCCTTGGTTAGTCCGCTCGTCCACACTTTAGCCATCAGGACAACCATCCAAAGCAGACCAACAGTGATGTGTAATCCATGTGTACCAACCAGAGCAAAAAAGGACGATAGGAAACCGCTTCGTCGCCAACTGTCTCCAATCAAAGCTAGATGCCTAAAATCGGTTAACTCCATAGCTAAAAACGCTATGCCCAGCAAAAACGTTATACCAAACCAAAAAATAACTCGGTTCTTATTGTTGCGCCGAACCGAAAGCATGGCTAATCCGCACGTAAAACTGCTCGTTAATAATATCAGTGTTTCAGTCAGAATATAGGGTAGACTAAATATTTTCGCTCCAGGAGGGCCGCCAAAGGTATTGTTGTGAAGTACCGCATAGGTCGCAAACAAGCTCGCGAATAGTATACAGTCGGTCATTATGTAAATCCAAAAACCGAATATAGTCTTAGAATTAGTATCATCCTCCGGTCGATAAGTAGGCTCTCGGTCTATGATTTTAACGTTTGTCATGCGTATCTCGTTCTGCTAGATATATCAGCCTCAATTTTTTCGACCTCGCTAGCTTTTAGAACGTACTCGGTGTCATCGCTGGTTGTCCGGATTATGATAATAGTTATTATTGCTATAAGAGCAAGAATAACCAGTAGCCAGATATGCCAAATCATCCCAAAACCAAAGCCGACACTTAAAAGCCCTATAATTACACTGGCTGGAGCATTCTTCGGCATCACAATATCTTCGTACTTCGGCTTTTCAGGCTCATGATCTGACTTCTGATTCTCTTTCATCTCCCAGAACGCATCACGTTCTGTGACAACTGGTGCAATCGCAAAATTATAAAATGGGACAGGTGATGAAGTAGACCATTCCAAAGTTCTGCCATTCCATGGATCTCCGGTTAGATCCAAATTTTGTTTTCGCTGCGCGATACTTACGATTATTTGCAAGAACATCAGAACAACACCCACAGCTATTACAACAGCACCTATGCCCGAAACTATAAATAGCGGCTGCCAACCCAGCGAAGCACTATAATGGTCGATTCGTCTGGTAGCGCCCATCAAACCAAGAATATATAGCGGTACGAAAGCCAGCAAAAATCCGATAAACCAACACCAAAAAGAATACTTGCCTAGTCGCTCGTTGAGTTTAAAGCCAAAGTATTTAGGAAACCAATAGTTAATCCCGGCGAAGTATCCAAATAAAACACCACCAACGATCATCGTGTGGAAGTGAGCTACTAAAAACAAACTGTTATGTAGCTGGAAGTCAGCAGGGGGTATGGCTAGCACTACTCCAGCCACTCCTCCGACCGTAAATAACC
Source organism: Saccharimonadales bacterium (SeqCode) (assembly GCA_035510455.1). Taxonomy (GTDB): domain Bacteria; phylum Patescibacteriota; class Saccharimonadia; order Saccharimonadales; family UBA4665; genus DATKGL01. The sequence goes on from DATKHB010000007.1 coordinate 3,833, forward strand.
CTACAAAACCTAAAAACCAGTACATCGGCGGCTTGAAACTAATTTTTCCCCTGAACATAGTCGCCAGCCAATTGAATATTTTTACCCCAGTCGGTATAGCAATAATCATCGTCATTATCCCGAAAAATCCATTGACGTCAGCACCAGCTCCCATGGTAAAGAAATGGTGTAGCCAAACGCTGAAGGATAAAAATGTGATGGCGCCAATTGCCCACACCATCGTTGTGTAACCAAATAAACGTTTTCTAGAAAAGGTCGCGACGACCTCAGAGAACACACCAAATGCCGGCAGAATAAGGATGTAAACTTCTGGGTGCCCCCAAGCCCAAATTAAGTTAACGTACATCATAGGATTGCCGCCTCCACCTGCAGTAAAGAAGTGCGTACCTAAGGTACGATCTAAGAATAATAGCGATAGGGTAGCAGTTAGGATTGGGAACGCAAAAAGTATCAGAAGCATACAGCCCAAAACGCTCCAAACGAACATTGGCATCTTCATAAGTTTCATGCCCGCACAGCGCATTTTCACGATTGTCGCCATGAAATTAACTCCCGATAACAGACTCCCAACGCCGGCAATCTGTAGACTCCATATCCAATAGTCGACTCCCACGCCTGGGCTATACCGCAGTTCTGAGAGTGGTGGATAGGCTAGCCACCCAGCTGCTGAAAAATCTCCAATTCCCAGTGAAAGGTTTATGAGTATCATTCCGGCGGCAAATAGCCAAAAACTCGTCAGATTCAGAAAGGGGAACGCAACATCGCGTGATCCAATCTGTAGCGGCAAGACTAAGTTAATCAAGCCGAACATTAGGCCCATGCCGGCAAAAAAGATCATAATTGTACCGTGTGCTGAAAAAATCTGCTGGAAAGTATTCGCCGACATTATACCGTGTGAAGCGCCAACCGACGTTGCCTGTTGGGCGCGTAATAACAAGGCATCCGCCCCACCTCTCACCAACATGATAAGAGCAACCGCTATATACATTACCCCTATTCGCTTATGGTCAACTGATGTCAACCATTCTTTCCACAGCCATTTCCAACGTTTTGTGAAAGTTAAGTAGAGCACTATGCCAATAATAATGAGTCCCATTGACACGGCGGCACCGGCAGTTAGTATGTCTGTCGGGAAGACATGCAAGTTTAACTTTCCTAATAGATTCGCAAATAGACTCATTGCATTACCATACCGCCCATGCCCGAAACGCTACCTTCCGGGGCGGCATACTTTTCAAGAATCGTACTATATAGATTCGTTTCCGCCGATGAGTAGAACGACCTTGGGTTGTACTGGCTCGGCTGATCTAATTTATTGTATTGTTCTGTGTCTAGCTGATTCGGTGAATGTTTTACGGTTTTTATCCAGCTATTGAACGCAGCTTGTGATGAGGATTTGGCTATAAACGTCATCCCTGCAAAGCCTTCGCCGCTGATATTGGCCGATGAGCCATCAAAGTTGCCGTAAGAAGTAGCCATAAGATGTAGCTGGGTTGACATCCCAGGCATTGCATAAATTTGGCCGCCAAGTTGGGGTATCCAAAATGAATTCATAGGAGCGTCAGAAGTTATTTCAAAATCAAGTGGGGTGTTATTGGGAAATTGAAAAAAGTTTACGCTGGCAATATTCTGCTGCGGATATATGAAGAGCCACTTCCAATCCAGGGCCACAACTTGAATGGTGAGAGGTTCAGTCTTTGAGCTAATTGGCTTGTACGGATCTAATTCGTGGGTGCTCCGCCACGTTATGACGGCCAGAACCAGAATTAGTACTGATGGGACTATCCACCAAATTGTTTCAGCTATTCTATTGCCAGATAGATCAGGAGAATATTTTGCTTTCTTGTTTCCTTCTCGATAACGCCAGGAAAAGCCTATTGCCAAGGTGTAGACAGGAATCACAACTATAAGAGACAAAAGAAGAGCGGTATATATCAAATCGCGTTCCTGCCGGGCGATAGGGCCCTTAGGATTAAGTACTTGGATGTTGGTGGTGCGCAGGTACAATACCGCCGCAGTCAAGAATCCCAGAACAAGTATGGCGAAGAATATGATTTTGTATTTCTTTTTCATTCCAAGCTCTTTTAACACAACCCCTCTACCGCAATTCACGGCTAACATATTACAAACACAACCGTTAACTCTAATATATCACGTATGGCATGCCCCATATCTTAAAATGAGGGTTTAAATCGCCACGCCTCTTCTCTATTTCGGACCAAAGCCTGTATAGTATTAATTAAATGAGGTCTCTTGAAATAAAGTCGTTATTTAACGTTCCTAAATTATCTTTATATCTTGAGAAGGTTGATGGAGCGATAAGTAAATCTTTGGTCTCCGACAACCCTTTTATAAACGAGCCATTATCTCGGCTGATTAAATCTCATGGCAAAAGGCTACGCCCGGCTCTTTTGATAGCCGTGGTATTCAGCCAGAAGAAACAAATCGATCAGTCGGTCATTTCAGCATGTGCGGCAATAGAACTTATTCATATTGGCAGTCTGGTTCATGACGACATTATCGATAACGCCGACGCTCGCCGGAATGTGCCAACCATTAACAGTCAGGAAGGGGAGGATCGGGCGTTGGTTATCGGGGACTATTTACTAGCAAAAGCCTGTGTCGAGGGAGCTAAAATTAGCGGTCTTATCGGTGAAAAAATCGCATCTACTATAGCCAAGCTATGCGATGGTGAAAGTCGGGAGCTGGCATCTCAGTACAACGTAAATCGTTCACAAACTGATTATTTACTAGCGATTGAAGGCAAAACTGCCTCTCTTTTTGCAGCCGCTTGTGAAATTGGCGGTATGTGCGCTGGACTCGATAGCTCGAGTATTAGCTCATTGGAGAAATACGGCAGAGAATTTGGTATGTCTTTCCAGCTGATTGATGATCTAATTGATTTATTATCTACCGCCGAGCTTCTAGGTAAGCCAGTTGGCAACGATTTAAAAGAGGGTGTTTACACTATGCCGATTTTACTCGCGCTTAGCGGAAATAGTCGCAAAAGGCTTGCCGCGCTACTTACCAACAAAAAGCAAATCGTCCTGGATGAAGTGGTTAACAGTTTAGTAAACGACCAGTCGATACAAAGAACTTTGTTATACGCAAAAAAGTATAATAAATTAGCCGTTAAGGCTCTATCTAAATCGCCTGGCGACTATGCTAATTTAATCGAGCTTCCAGATGCTTATTTAAATTATTGCTTAGAGAACCTAGTGGCTAAAAAATATAGATCAACTGTTTCTGGCTCGTAGACTTTTATCCGGCTAGAGCTTATAATCAAAACGTACAATGACCGAGAGGGAACAACCGCTAGAATTGACGTCTGACCAGTTAGAGGCTGCTTTAGCTTTGCTAGAAATCTGCGGGCTAGAGGATTATGCCGAAGTGCAGCTTGAAATGATGGGTCAATCAGGAACCGTAAGATATGGGCTGGGTAGATGCGCCGAGTATTTGATGGACAGGACGCCTGGTGAGATTTATGAAATGGTGATGACGAAACTAGCAGAGCAGCCAGTAAGTACCGCTGGCGGACACGCCGAATAAGTATGAGCAGTGACACGCCCATCGCAGAACTGCCGGGGAAGTTGACGAACGGCATTGTTGAGGATGTCACTGAACAGCTCTTTGATACCGAACGGTTTGACGCAGTACCAGAACACGGCGGCAGTCTTCAATCTTTAATCGAACGTTATGGGGATAATCCGGGGAACTGTCCTTACATAAAGAGTATGGGCGCTGCTGGCCTAGAACTCGTCCAAAGGTTGGCCATTGCCGAGACTAAGCCCGATAGGGGGCCGACAGTTAGAGAGCTACTAGAAGCTGCAAAGAAGAATCGTGAAGAGACATCTAAAGAAATAGTTGAAAAACCAAAATTTCATCGAGCCGTTTTGGGCACCGACGCACCCGCTGCGGTGCTCGTAGCAGGCGAGAAATTAGCAAGCCAAGATCATGCCGAGCCACAGACTAGCACTACAAATCGCAAACCTGTCGACAAACTTTTAGCGAATGGGACTTCTTTTACCCCATCGAACCGAGCTCTTTTGGAGGAGGCTGAAAGAATCATCACAGACACTCTAGTAGAGATAAAAACAAAACCCAATCTTGCTATTTCGAGCGACGAAGATGAAAAAGTACCAGAACCAATATGGCAGAAGCTAATCGAAACGAAAGAAATTTCGATCTCGACAGACTTGATAACGCCAACTACTAGGTCTACCCAAACCGAAAATTACCACGCTCAAACAATAGCAAGATACAATATTAAACCCAAGCCCATTTTAGGATCAGACCAGGCGGTCGCCGAAGATATTGCTCTTGAGCGGCTTGAAGATCGTTCACCAACCGATGACCTGCTTGCAGATACCTTCGGCCCGATAGGGACTGAACTGGGCGCTGACATTTTATTTACAGAGATCGAAGAAACTACACCGCCAAGGATCACATTTATAGAGGAATTGTTAGTAGATGAGCCGCCCAGCTTTATTGAAGTTGATGATACATTTGATCACGGCGAGCAATCCGAACCTGAGATTAGCAAAGATTCAACTCTACCCTCAGATACGATTGCTTTAACTGGGACAGAAGGCGTTCTGCCTCAAGACCTTAATGAATTAATTGACCGGCATTTCCCGTCATTGGAGCCAAACCGAATTGAAGTCGCAAGGCCGATAATCGAAGCTGTTATGTTAGCTGTACGAGAAGCACAACTAACCCCAACCACAGTTAACGAGACGGTCGCACCAATCCAACAGCAGCTCGAAGAACTATGTATAGAGTTGTTCGAATGTCTTAACATTGACTACAACGAAGAAACCATTAAACAGTTCATGCAAAGCATCACCGCAGATGAATCTGGATTAGCTGTGAGCGGAAAGCCAGTTGAAGAAACTCTAACTATAGAGGATCTTAATCAAATGGGGACGCACGAACACAAGCCATTCTTCGATGCCTCCTCGATGAGCGACGTTGCCCAGCTAATCAAACATAAAATACGGCCTCAATACTTACTGGGGAAGTACGCTCTACTAATCGGTGCAGTCTAGGGTCGAGGCTTCAAACATATAGGACATCTAGATTAATAGTAGCATTCTCAAAGCCGGGTAGGCTTTGTAAGTATTCAAGTGGTGTCTTCATTCCTAGTGAAGTATGCGGTCGGTAAGTATTGTAGCGCTCACAGTCTTC
>DATKHB010000008.1:0-19412 GCA_035510455.1 Saccharimonadales bacterium (SeqCode)
TGGTAACCTAAATCTAGGCAATGCCATCAGTTCTAACATCTTTGTGCAAACCGCTGCTTCTGGCATCGTTGACGTTGGTACTAACGCTGTCGCTAACACACTTAATATAGGTGACGTCGGTACAGCTAACACCGGCAACACTCAAAATATCACTATTGGTGACCTAAGCGCTGCCGGCACCACTAACGTAACTGTTGGTAGCGGAGCTAACGCTACTGCCGGCAATACCACCATACAAGCCTTTGGGACCTTATGGCTAGGCGACGCTGTAAGCTCGGCTATTACTGAAAACACCGAAGCCTCTGGTACTATTAGCATCGGAACCAACGCTGTAGCCAACACCATCCAAATAGGCACCACCACAGCGAATAGCACCAACACCCAAACTATTGATATTGGTAACCTAAACACTACTGGTACCACCAACGTAACTATTGGTACCGGAGCTAACGCCACCGACGGCAATACCACCGTTCAAGCTAACGATACTCTAAGCTTACAATCAGCTGCCTCTGGGGCCATTAACATTGGTACCAGTGCCGTTGCTAACACCATCCAAATAGGTGATACAGCTGTTAACACCGGCAACACTCAAAATATCACTATTGGTGACCTAAGCGCTGCCGGCACCACTAACGTAACTGTTGGTAGCGGAGCTAACGCTACTGCCGGCAATACCACCATACAAGCCAATGGTACCCTGTTTCTTGGTGGTAATATAACCTCGGCCATTAGTATACAGCCTGTCTCTGGTGGGGTGATTGACGTTGGCAATAACTCTATTGCTGAGACCATCCAGATTGGTGATGGACCCGGTGTTAACACCGGCAATACCCAAGCCATAAATATAGGTAACCTAAACGCTGCCGGCACCACCAATGTTGTTATTGGTAGTGGAGTTAACGCTACCGCCGGTGCTACCACCATACAATCTAACGGTAGCCTAGATCTAGGTAATGCTGTCAGCACTACCATCTTCCTACAAACAGCTGCCTCCGGTGCAGTAGACGTCGGTACTAACGCCGTTACTAACACGATCAATATAGGTGATGTCGGTTCAGTTAACACCGGCAATACTCAAACTATCCATGTTGGCGACCTAGTAGCTGCCGGCACCACCAATGTAACTATTGGAGCGGGCAGTGGAGCTACTGGTGGTTCTACCACCATACAGTCTCTTGGCACCCTAACTATAGGTAATTCACTGAGCCCGACTATAAATATACAAAGTAGTAACGCGGGCAATATAACTGTCGGTGGTGCTAGTCAAACAGGCAATGTAGTCACCCAAGGCGAGGGCCTAACCCAAACCATAAACGGTGGGACTAGCCCGAGTGATGTTATTCAGGCTAGCAATAGCTCCACTCAAGCCTTCGGGGTAGTAGACAGCTTCGGAAGCAGTGTTCTAAATGTTAATACCACTTTCGTTGGCTCCGTAGCCAGTGACATAGTAGAAATAGGCCCAAATAATACAACACCTGTTGGCCAACTCTACATATCTAACGAGGTCCCTAGCTCATCCGCAGGGGATGTAACGACGGGTCTAAGCTCTGCCCCTCACGACGTCTTTATCCAAGGCAACTACGCTTATGTTACTGATTATGGCACCAATACCCTCCAAATCTTCAACGCAAATGCTCCTTTAAGCCTTGCTAGCATAAGTACAGTCAGTACGGGCACAGATCCAATAGGTCTCTACGTCCAAGGCGACTACGCCTACGTTACTAATTTTGGCTCCAATACCCTCCAAGTCTTTGACGTTAGTGTACCTGACAGCCCTGTAAGCGTCGCTACAGTCACTACCGGTGCTTCTAGTGAACCCCATGAAATCTACGTCCAAGGCGACTACGCCTACATCACTGACTACGGAGACAACGACTTACAAGTTTTTAATATCTCCGACCCCTCCAACCCAGTTCTCGTTAGCACAACCAGCACTGGTTCTGACCCAATAGGTATCTACGTCCAAGGCGACTACGCCTACATCACTGACTACGGAGCCAACGAATTACAAGTTTTTAATATCTCCAACCCCGTCGTTCCAACTATTACGAGCACAGTAAACACTGGTGGGGGGACTGATCCAAAGGGAATATACGTCGATGGCGTGTATGCCTATGTAACCAACGATATTTCCAGCGGCACTCTCTTAATCTATAATATCTCCAACCCCTCCAACCCAGTTCTCGTTAGCACAACCAGCACTGGTTCTGACCCAATAGGTATCTACGTCCAAGGCCAGCTTGCCTACATCACTAATTTTGGCTCCGATACCCTCCAAATCTTCAATATCTACCACCAAAATAGTCCAACCAGTGTCGGTACGGTCGCTACCGATGCCGGACCACTAGGTGTCCAGATCAAGGGGCTCACTGCCTTTGTGGTTAATGTTACTGGTAACTCCATACAGTCCTTTGGGCTTGGCGGCGAGTTTGCTCAGAACCTAGAGACCGGCAGTTTACTTAGCAGCAACTTAACAGTCACTGATAATGCCCAGATAATAGGTGATACTAACATCGCGGGTGGACTTTCGGTAGGATCTAGCGAGCAGGTAGCAGGCGTCGCCGGACTAGGTAGCATAGATATTACCGACGGTTTAGTTTCACCACAAACTGCTCCTACCGACACCGTTACTTGTTCTGGTACCTGTACTACTTCATATAGCTACGAAGTTTCAAGTACTAACGCCGATGGCACTTCGCTTGCGTCAGTCCCAGGAAATACTACTTCCGCTAACGCTTCATTAAATACAACAACAAATTACGTCGAAATTACGTGGCCTTCAGTCGCTGGGGCCGATGGCTATAACATCTACCGAACTGTTGGTGGCTCGGCTCAAGGCCTAATTGGCTCAGTTAGTAACACTAACCCTTTATCGCCAACATCTGGAAATGAATCAGGGACTTTACTCACACTAAACTTCTCTTCAACTCCTCCCTGGTCACTATACCAGGCTATAACTCTAAGTAGTATGGGAACAATGTCCGGATCCGGCAGTTGTACAGGTGCTGGATACGCTAACGGGACCTGGCCGATTACATCTATCACCGCCACTCAAATTATCGTAAACATCGCAGGTGGCTCAGGTACCTGTGCTTATACCCCGGGTTCGGGAATCGCAACGGGTGCTCAGGGCTACTTTGACGTGGCTCAAACGGCCGGCATTTCAACACCGCTTGTTGCTACCGCCGGAACTATTACTTTACAGACTGCTTCAACTGCTGCTCTTGATGTAAGCGATTACTTCGGTAATTCCGTATTTGATGTTAATACTCACACAGCTCAGGACAATGTGGACATTGGGGGGTACAACGCCACCACTTCTTCAGGAGACGATGGGACATTGGTGTTTGGTAATTCTTTCAGTACCAATACTATAACCATAACAAGTCCGGATACTACATTAACGAGTGGCTATAGCCTTACTTTACCTTCAGCCGGACCAGGCTTTAGCCAATGTTTACAATCTGGTGCTTCTACCGCCTATCTACTGATATTTGGTAGTTGTGGTGGTGGTGGTAGCTCTACTTTACAGCAAGCCTATAACACTTCTGTCGGTGCCTCTCCTAGTATTCTGACTACTTCGGGGAATGCCGGAGTAACTATCCAAAACACTTTCTCCGGAGGAGTAAGCGGCGAAGTATTCGGAGTTCATGCAGCTGTCTCTGGCAACGCTTTAGGAGCCCAGATTTTGACGGTTAATAGTAACGGTAATGTTGGTGTAGGGGTTAGCGGTACACCCGCTGCCCTATTCTCGGTAGGCGGTTCAACGGGTAACTTCCAGGTTAACTCTTCTGGTGCTGAGACCGATACCGGCATCACTAACTCTGGTGCTTATAACTCCAACACTTTCAACTCTACGACTCTAACCTTCGGAGCAGCTACTGATTCTATATCTAGTGATGGCGCCTCCAGTCTATCTGTTGATGCCGGCGGTGCTTCCTCCCTTCTCCTGGGCAATACTAATGCCACCACCGTAACCTTAGGAAACACCACTTCGGCTACCGTCACTACCCTCCACGGTGGCGTAAACGGCACTACCCCAAGTATAGCTCTAGTAGCCGGCGCCTCTGGCTATATTGGTATTGGTAGCACCACAAACATTAACGACGTTAACATTGGCTCTATTGGTGCCAACGCCTATGCTGACATAGTAGCTATAGACACCTCTACTGGCGATATACAGAAGGTAACTATAGGATCAACGGACAGCACTTCTCAGACGAAGCTGCAAGGAGGGATCATTACCACAACAACCAATACGGGAGGTGTAGTAATTGGTAACGGCGCTGTAGCCTCAACCACACTAATACCTCTATACCTTAGTGGAGATAGCACCTTTGCTGAAACTACCAGCACTTGTACGTCATCAGTTAATAACGGTGCCATCTATTACAACTCGGCCGCTACTTCAGTATCTATGAGAGCTTGTATAAACGGTGGGTGGAAAGATATATTGACTAGTGATGACTTAGGTGTGATGTTGTTTGGGGTAGTACCAGACAGCGGCGCCAACCCAGGAGACTTAGCTAGCACGGTTACCGCAAAAAGCTCTGGACCATGTAAGGTTTCTTGGTTGACGAGTACATCAGTGACTGTGACCGCCTGTACGCTTTACACGGGTGGCCGAAAGATTGTTCAGGCCGCGACCACCATTACTGCATTAAGCGGGACTAGTGTTTGGTATCATATATGCTACACAGGTGCTAGTGACACCTTGCCAGCAACAGGAGCGGGATATACCGCGACCACTGAAACTGCAAACATGCCGACGTGGAGCGCCACGGCTCCGATATTGTGTTTGGCCGACGTTGAAACTGGGGGGAGTAGTACAATAACTAACATTTACGATACCAGAGTTTTTACTACCAGCACCAAAACATTTGGCGTTGATGACACTGCTACTGGGTTAGGTTGGATGGTTAAGGAGAGCAGTGTAGTTGGCGAGGTAGCTCCAACCACTTCAGCTACTGATGGCCCAATTGTTGGCGTCGTTGTAGCTTACTCTGGGACAGTATCGACTACCACACCGAATGTTATTATCGCTACTGACGGCCCAGTATTTGTAAAAGCTACTGGAACATCAAGCGTTGCTGGCGCAGTTATTCCGACCACGACTACCGGGTACTCTGGAACCGGTACTAATGCGACAGTTTATGGTGATCTTGGTGTTGCTCAATTAACTATTGATACAACTTGTTCGGCGCTCACCAACTGTCAATATTCTCAACTTGTGAATGTGGATATTAGATAAACCTAAGATATATCATAAACAATCCATAGATGAGGTTATGGTAAGCTATTTTATATGGTTAGGATATCTAACAAGAAGATTATTTTAATATCTTGCCTCGTACTGTTAATTGTGGCCGGATTAGTCACTATACCAATTATAATAAGAAATTCACAACCAATACCTAGCAACCTCAAAAAACAGATTATTTTTCCGGTCTTTTATCCTAGTAGAAGCGACGTAACTGTTAAAAGATCATCAATGAAATACGACTCCTCAGCGCAAGTATTGTCCTTCATAGGCTACACAACTAGCGGAGATGCAAAGCTTGTATTTAGCGAAGAGCCTACTCCAGATCCTTTTAATGACGTATCTGGTTACTATACGGCAGTACTCAATAACCTTAATCAGTATGAAGATTTTAATAACGTCAATGGTCAAACCTATTTAACTCGACCAAAGAACTTAGGCGGTAACGAGTCAGCAGTCATGAGTTCTAAAGGCACATTAATGTTCATCAGAACTTTTACAAACCTATCAACCAATCAATGGACAACAATATTTAATGATTTGACGATAGTGGTTAAATAATCACGTTTTGTTATAAAACCACGTGAGTACAAGGGATTTAAATTAATGGCTTGTATTTTGTAAAAACCACAACACGGTGGTATCTAATTCAATTATTGAAAAACTTAATGGCTACGCTAGTTTTGATTCTGTTGACGGAACAGTTAGCCTAACAAACCCAACTGAAGTAAAGTCTGAGACCGCTGTCATGAACGCCAAGGGTACTTTATTGTTCGCTAAGAGCAATGGTAATCTGAGCGAGAATAGCTGGAAGCTACTATTTAACTCCTTAGATTATAGTCAGTCTTTATGATGAGTGAATTTTTTATGCTGGCTGACCGAAATTAACGAGTTTCGGTATCATTGGACTACTCAGGATAATTTTAAAACATAAACATAGGATTTTATATAAACATCTGTATAATCTAGCTTATGATCAAAAAGCACTATCGAAATCATCAGGACGGCTTTTCAGTAGTGGAGTTGTTAATCGCGCTAACCGTTGTAAGTTTAATCGTTGTAGCCGGTGTGTTTGTATACAAAAAAAATTCATCGCAAACTTACGCAGATTCTACAAATGGCATGCTAGTCAAACTTATTTATAATGGCGGAGCCTGTGCCCCGCATTCAATAGATACCTACCCAAATAGTTTATGCAAGCACCCAATGGATACTATTGTTGACCCTCTAGGCTATCATAATAGGGAGTGCGGTTCATATGTTGCCTGGATGGAGCAAAGCACCGGGCATTACATGCCTTATCACCTAGCCAATTATGTTGGAGCATGGCCAGCAGCTGTACCGGCTAGTTGGATAGTTACAAAACCTGAAGCTGGAGATGCTGCTATACGTCCAAATATTCCCGGGCTAAAACTGCCCAACGGAGAGGAAGATCCTGGTCACGCTATGTACATAATTAATCCAAATTATCGCCATACAGGGGACTTACTCATTAAAGAATATAATCTAAATAGTACGGGTAAGTTTAGTGAAGCGGTCGTCGCTCCTAGTTTTTATTTTTACGGCCATCATGAAAACCTGGTATATATACGGTTCCCGGAAGCGACCGCTTCTTAATTGTTAATAATAACATGCCCCTAATAAAATCGTAGGTAACTAGTTCTCTCTTGGGGTTAGTTTTGATCTTTGTTTATTGATAGGAGGGAGTATTAATATGGACATGAAAAAATACTCTGGCCAGCGTTTATTTTTTATAATCTAGAAATAATTGAAAATTAACAGCACGACCCACCTAAGCTAATAAGAATTTTTCACTGGCTAATGGGGGTTAAGCTCCCGGTTAAATTTCTTAGGTCTCTAATACTCAAACTTGTCGAAGGGTTGATTATAACCCATGTACCTCCCGCTAGGTAGCTTATGATTGGGTCTGGAGCGCTGACTAAGGAGGTTCCAATATAAGCGGACCCGTATTTATTCGTTAATACTCTGGCATTACTCATATTGGCATTAATATAGCCTCCTGTTGTTAAACTGCCCGGGTTGGATTTCTCCGTAAAGTATATAACCACATCTTGTTTGTTGCGGTATGAAAAAACCACACTATTATTTTCAACCGTAAATGAAGTTTGATCCACATAGTATCCCTTGGGTAGCTGCGTAGGGTAATAGAGCTTAAAATCAACAACTCTGGAAATAGAAGCAGGAATCGGGTTTTTAACGGGTTGGTCGTCAATAATTAATCGTATGGATATTACAATTAACGTTACACTCCCAGCTATGGCTGTAACTATGCCAATAATCTTAAATGTTGTTTTTAGGATTTTTAATGGTCTATTTAATTTTTCACCAATCACTATGAGCCCTATATTAAATTAAAAACTTGCATCTTGTAAGCACATAAATCGTGATAAAGGTATGGCTTTAGTGCAATACTTAAGTTTACCTATATAATTATATGCATACATGTCTTTTTTAAAGGGTCGTAAAATGATAGGCTAAGATCTGGTAGGTCTAATATCAAAAATGAAACAGATTATATCAGTGATAAATCAAAAAGGTGGGGTAGGTAAAACCACTACCAGTGTTAATCTGGCCGCCGGCCTGGCTAGAGATGGCCATAGCACCTTGTTAGTCGATTTTGATCCTCAAGGGAACGCCTCTAGTGGCTTCGGTATCCCACCAGAAGGTTCTTTAACTAGTTATGATGTTATCCTGGAGCCGGCTAATCTAGACAATGCTGTACGAGAGACAAACATCAATAAATTATATTTATTACCAGCCAACGGGGCACTAGCGGCCGCAGAAGTAGAAACAGCTAGCATACAGGGCAGGGAGGCACTACTAAAAAATGCCCTAGCAGGCGCCAACTACGAATTTGTTTTGATTGACTGTCCACCATCGGTCGGCATGCTAACACTCAATGCTTTAGTAGCCGCAACTAGCCTTATAATACCAGTACAGGCTGAGTACTATGCCCTGGAAGGGCTGGGTCAATTGCTGAACATCGTACAAAGAATTCGCGAGACCGTTAACCCTAACTTGGAGCTAATGGGTATGTTACTTACTATGTATGATAAGCGTACCACCTTAGCTGATCAAGTGTCGTCTGAGCTTCATTCTCACTTTGGTGATAAAATGTTCAAGACCGTCATACCGAGAAATGTTCGCCTAGCCGAAGCTCCGAGTTTCGGCAAAACCATTTTCGAACATGACAAATGGTCAAAAGGCGCAAGAGCCTATAAACAGCTCTCTAAGGAGGTTGAAAGTCGTGTCGGCAGCTAAATCATCACGGAACACCGGTCTGGGCAGAGCTTTTGATACACTTTTGCCATCTGATTTTGATAAATCGCTGCTGTTGGATCCGAATGAAAAGGTCCAAAAAGTGGCGATTGACCTGCTAGAGGCCAACAAAAATCAGCCAAGACGCAATTTTGATAAGGAATCATTAAAAGAACTATCGCAATCTATAAAACAGCACGGCATACTCCAGCCCTTAATAGTTACTAGGGTAAAAGGCAAAGATAATTACATGATAATAGCTGGTGAAAGGCGTTGGCGAGCTGCCAAAGAAGCCGGTCTTACCAGTTTGCCGGCAATAGTCAGATCAGCAAAAACGCTTGAACAGCTGGAGATTGCTCTAGTTGAAAATGTCCAGCGGGTTGATCTGTCACCATTGGAGCAAGCCTCATCTATTAATAAGTTACACCAGCAGTTTAATTTGACCATCAATATTATTGCCAAACGACTTGGCAAGGCCACCTCAACGATTAATAACACAGCCCGTCTTATTCAGCTACCAGAGTCGGCCCAAACGGCCTTAAGAGAAAACAAGATTACCGAGGGGCACGCCCGATCTATCTTGGCCCTTAAGGGGCATATATCTAAGCAACAGGAACTGCTTGAATCGATAATTAGAAATCATTGGTCGGTCAGACAGGCTGAAAGGTTCGTAACGCTCTTTAAATCCGGCGAGCCCAATACTGATACCAAAGACATAAAAAAGCGGATGAGGACCGAGACTCCGCAAACCAAAAAACTCAGCAGCCAGCTGTCTACACCAGTGAAGATTCGATTAACGGCTCACGGCGGAAAATTGGAAATTGACTTTAAATCGCCCGAAGATCTGGGCCGTATACTTAAAAACTTGCTTGGATCAAAAAGTAAATAATCTAAAACGTTTTAGATTGGCTGACAGGTGTTATCTTAGCCACCAGCTGTCCGATAATGTTCTTGACAGGTACCGTACCAAACACTCTCGAATCTAAAGAATCGCCACGGTTATCGCCACACACGAACACCTGATCTTTAGGTATTACTATATTTATGTTGCCGGAAGTGTAACCGATTACTGTACCGTAGGGCAGTGTCTTGTCTGGGTCAAAGCCTTTGGGGTGGGCCTTGTTATAAATAGTGACAACACCGTTTTTGATCACTAGATGATCACCCGGTAGACCGATTACTCGCTTGACTAACTGGTTAGTGCCTTCGTCGGCTAGATTATACAAATTATTCTCTTGAAATATGATTATGTCGCCGCGCTTCGGTATATAAGGATGTCCAGTGATTCGCGACCAGGTTCTAGCTAATTTTAGGACGATTAATCGGTTGCCGTTATGCAGGGTAGGCTGCATGCTTGGTCCATCGACTTGATATTGCTGGAAAACATACAGAGTTAGAATTATGGCGATCGCTGGGGCTAACAGAATAATTAAGATCGTTGAAATAATATTCCGAAGATGATGGCGTCTGTCGGCAGACCACGGGGCTCTCTTGTTTTTGTGCAGTTTCGTCTTTAACGGAGAACTACTTTGCGAGCTTGAACTATCTTCTGATTCTGAGGCTTCAGCATCAGATTTTTTGGGACGATTAGGCATGTCAACTGAGCATTATACGTTATTTTTGGAAATCTGCCCACCGAATAATAAATTTGGCTTAGTGCGCTCATTTTGACTAAATTTTTGGTATAATAAGGCCTACCAATGAGGGCATTTGTACTTAAATTAAAACCGGCAAACGGCTATTCGGGTATTGTCCACCAGGCACTAGTCAGCCTGCTGCCAGTGATTGTATTTGTGCTAGTAAGACTTAATTTCTTTCAGCTGGCTTTGGCCATAATAGTGTTAAGTAAGTGGCGTATGTTTGCAGTGAAACCACGCTATTGGCCAGCCAATATAAGAGCTAACGGTATTGATATAATCGTTGGCTTTTCAATAGTGTTATTTATGACACACAGTTCTACTAGTCTGCTACAGCTAATGTGGGCTCTGATTTATGTAGCTTGGCTAGTCGCTATTAAGCCGATCACCAATGTTCTTGGGACTTCTTTCCAGGCCATGATCGGTCAGTTATTCGGATTGATGGCGCTATTTTTGGAGTGGCCAGCAGCTCCGCTTTACGGCTTGGTGGCCGGAGCAGGAGTTATTTGTTACGCCTCAGCCCGTCATTTCTTCGATAGCTATGATGAGCCTTACAGCAGATTACTTTCCTATACTTGGGCATATTTTGGGGCCGCTCTTACTTGGTTACTCGGGCACTGGTTGCTATTTTACGGATTAGTGGCCCAACCAACACTTATACTGACCGTTATTGGCTATGGACTAGCGGTCCTTTACTATTTTGATCATACCGATAGGCTTTCTAAATTGATGCAGAGGCAGTTTATCTTTGTAATGTTGGCAATAATTATTATTGTTTTATCGCTATCTAACTGGAGCGACAAGATAACCTGAACGGAGTAACAATGGCGGAAGAAATTTCTGATAAACACGAATTAAATCATGAACAAATGCCCAAACGCGACCAGTGGAGTGAGACTCATAGCGGCCAGCTAACTTCTTTCAGTCTTCCACCAGATGTTCTAAGCGGCAAGCATCGTAGGCGATTCGGTCCTGCCAAACTACTATCCGTGATTCTCGTCTTGATTTGTCTTCTAGCTGGCTTTTTTGGCGGTTGGTTTGAGGCTGATCATTCTACTAAAGCCGGCGTTAGCAATTTAACATCCGGCGCTGCTAAAGAAATTATTGTTAACCAAGGACAGGCTATTAGCGATATTGCCTCCAACGTTGGACAAAGTGTTGTTTCGGTATTAGCGACCCAATCTACAGCATCAACTCCAGGTACAACTAGTCTCTTCGGGAACGGTGGGTTTACCACTAATCCGGCCCCAACGACCGAATCTCAAGATGCCGGTACGGGGATTATTATTTCTTCCGAAGGACTAATAATTACCAATCGGCACGTAGTACCAGCGGGAACAACTAGCGTCAGTATAACGTTGGCTGATGGCACGCAGTACAACAACGTTCAAGTTGTCGGGAGGACTAGCGCAAATGATAGTTTGGACATAGCTTTTCTTAAAATAACTAATCTTAATGGCCGAAAGCTTGTCCCGGCTACTCTTGGTGACTCTAGCGCAATGCAGGTCGGCGACCCGGTGGTGGCTATCGGGAACGCTCTTGGTCAGTTTCAAAACACTGTAACTTCAGGGATTATTTCTGGTTATGGCCGAAGTGTCGAAGCCAGTGATAGCACCGGAGCCACCAGCGAAGATCTAGATGACCTGATTCAGACTGACGCAGCCATCAATGAAGGCAATTCGGGTGGTCCGTTAACGAACTTAAACGGACAGGTGATTGGTATTAATGTGGCAGTAGCCAGCGATGCTCAAAATATCGGATTTTCCATCCCCATTAATGATGTGACTGGGTTGATAAAAAGTGTTGAACAGACCGGTAAACTGGAGCAGCCTTATCTTGGAATTGAATATGTACCTCTATCTACAGCCGTTGCCCAGCAATACAACCTGAAAATTGATAACGGTGCCTATATTCCGTCTTCAAGTGCGATTGGGACATCCAGTATCATTGCTGGCGGACCGGCTGCCAACGCCGGTCTTAAGGAGGGTGATATTATCACCAAAGTTAACGGCGTATCAGTTAACCAGACTACTAGTTTAACTTCGATCCTGGATAAACTGAGCGTTGGCCAAAAGATAACCCTAACGGTTGTCCGAAACAGCAAGACGTTTTCGATCAAGGCAACTTTAGGTAGTGCTCCAACTGGCTAGAAGCTCTTAAAAGACTGAATAAAATCATCAGTTTTAATTAACTTATAACCTAATTTTTTGGCAATTTCTTTTAGTTCTTGATGCTGGTTTGGCAGCGATTCAGTCAAGACGTACTTTGGAGACTCGTTGAGAGCGTGCAACTGCTTAAATAAACGTCTATAAAGACTTAGACCATCGGGTCCGCCGAAGATAGCGTGCTTAGGTTCATTCATGGCGTCTTTATTGATAGTGTGTGTATTGGGAACGTAGGGTAGGTTGGCCAATATAAGATCATAAGAGTAATCCACATCCTTTAACAGGTCGTTAAGGTAGTATTTGGCTTTAGCCCCAAGAAATTCGGCGTTCTCTTTTGAGGTGGCTATACAGACCTTGTCTATGTCGTATAGGTCGATCTTAATATTTGGCAATTCTAGAGTTAGCGTAATTCCAAGACACCCCGATCCGCAGCCAATATCAGCAACGCGCGATGATTTAGTAAGCAGTGTTAGCTGTTTGGCCAAGTCGATCATAGTTTCGCTTTCTGGGCGCGGCACCAAAGTGTGGTTGTTGACAATAAATTCTCGGCCGTAAAAATATGATTTACCTCTTATGTAAGCCAAAGGGATATGCTTTTTTCGAAGTTCAATTTGCGAATTAAGTTTAACGAACTGTTGATTGGTCAGGTGGGTATCATCGTGAGCCAAAATGTGAGCTCTAGTTTCACCAAGATTATCTTCAAGTAGAATCAAACAATCAAGTCGGCTCGTTGGATCGCCGGATTTGTTTAAGTCTTTAGTTGCGGACTTTAGCCAATCACTGGCTAGTGTTTTGGGCTTCGTATTCATAGGCTTGAAGTCGTTCAACAATATCATCAATCTCACCGTTCATAGCTGATTGGATATTGCTTCGAGAGTAATTTATTCGGTGATCCGTAATGCGGTCTTGAGGGAAATTGTAGGTACGGATTTTTTCAGATCGATCACCCGATCCTATAAGGTTTTTTCGCTTGTTGCTTAATTCTTTTTGCTCACTCTCAATCTTTATGGCTAGCAACCTGGATCTTAGGACATTCATGGCCTTATCTTTGTTCTTTAGTTGAGATTTCTCGTCTTGGCAAGTTACTACGATTCCAGTAGGCAAATGAGTAATACGCACTGCCGAATCAGTGGTATTTACGCTCTGCCCGCCGTGACCACTCGATCTGAAAACATCGACACGTATATCTTTGGGATCAATTTCTATATCTGTTTCCTCGGCTTCCGGGAGAACCGCTACAGTTACGGTTGAGGTATGAACTCTGCCTTGTGATTCGGTTGTCGGGATGCGCTGGACGCGGTGAACGCCGGCCTCAAACTTAAGTTGCTTATAGATAGAACTGCCTTTAACTTCAAAGATTATCTCCTTAAAACCGCCGACATCATTTGGGTTCTCGCTGATCATGCCAATTTTGTAGCCGTGTCTTTCGGCCCACCTAAAATACATGCGATATAACTCAGCAGCAAACAAACTAGCTTCATCACCGCCAGCCGCTGCCCTGATTTCCATGACCGCATCACGTGCATCGTTAGGGTCTTTATATATCAGGAATTCATTAAGTTTTCTATTAACTTGGTCGATCATTTCATCTAGTCCAGACAATTCTTTTTTAGCTAGGTCAGTCAGCTCTTCATCTTCATTATTATTAATTAGCTGTTGGGTTCCAGATCTATCGGTCAGTAGTCTGTTTCGCTCGTCGAAAAGTTTAACGACCAAATCTAGCTCCTGGTGTCTTTTGGCCAGAGCAGGGTAGCCCTTTTTGGTGAAAATATCGGGACCTTTTAATTTATCATCTAATTCAGATAATTCTTGGCGGATAAGTTTTTCTTGTTCTTCCATGACTGATACACCTTATTATGACAAAGACGGCCTGTTTAATAAAACCGAGCCGTCTTTTTGGGATTTTTGTTACTTACTTTTAGAGTCAGTATCTTTAGGTTCAGATTTTTTTGGGGCTTGACGCTTTTTGGCCGCAGCAGATACGAGCTTTTCGCGAGCTGCCTTACCGGCCGCTGCCCGAGCCTTAAATTTATCAACTCGTCCTTCAATGTCCAGAACTCTTTCTTCGCCCGTAAAGAATGGGTGAGAAGAACTAGTAATGTGAACTTTTGCCAAAGGATACTCTTTACCGTCTTCCCAAACGATAGTTTCTTCAGTCTCGATTGTTGATCGAGTCAAGAAAGCCTGACTATTATTCAAGTCTTGGAACACGACTGGTCGATAATTTGATGGGTGTAGGCCTTTTTTCATAATGTCCGTGTAACTATACGCCTCTGTTGAGTGGAGGTCAAGACGTCAACAATCTAGGTTTCAACGAATGTTAGAGCGTGGCCAATTCGGCCAGCGCGTCCAGTGCGGCCGATACGATGCACGTAATCGCCATATGATTGTGGTGCAGAATAGTTAACGACATGCGTTATGTCGACAACGTCTATACCGCGAGCCGCGACGTCGGTAGCTACCAAAACGTTAATTTTACTGTCTTTGAACCTGTCCAAAGCTTTTTGTCGTTTGGATTGTGATTTCCCGCCGTGGATGGCGTCAGTTTCGAAACCTCTTAGCTGAAGTTCTTTGCATAGTTTTTCAACGCTACGATGAGTGTCGTCAAAAACAAGTGCCTTGACGACAGATTCCCGGATTAGCAGTTCGTGTAATTTGTTGATTTTTTCGTTTTTCCCAGCGTAAGTAATAATGTTTTGATCGACATTGTCGCTTGTTTCGCCGGTTTTGACGACTACGTGTACTGGGTCAGTGGAGAACTGCTGGATAATTGTTTTAACGCGTTCATCTAGGGTTGCTGAAAAGAAAAAAGATTGTTTTGTCTGAGCGGTCTTGTTGAGAATAAAGCGGATATCGTTGATAAAGCCCATGTCTAGCATGCGGTCGACTTCGTCCAAAACAATAATGTCGAAATTGGACAAATTTAAAGTCTGTTGCTCCAAATGATCTTTTATTCGTCCAGGTGTACCAATTACAATTTGGGGCTTAAATCTTAAATCTCTAAGTTGAGGACCCATGGAAACCCCGCCAATAAGCAAGGCTCCGTTAAGCCCGCTACTTTTGGCGATACTGCGGCACTCTTCTTCGATTTGCTGAGCTAGCTCACGGGTGGGGGCCATAATAAGTGCAGATTTTTTTTCTCCGGTTATTAGCTGATGAAGTATTGGTACAGCAAAGGCGGCCGTCTTACCCGTACCGGTGTTAGCGATACCCACAACGTCTTTCCCGAGAAGGCCTATCGGAATCGTTTGGTCTTGAATTGGCGTGGTGACATCAAAACCTTTTTGAGTGAGATTTTGTTTTATAAGGGGGGTTATCGTAAAGTCCGAAAACTTACTGGTTATCACGGGCTCATCACTAGACGTGGTTTTTGCGCTTTGTATGAATCGCGATGGGTGAATATACTCTTTTTTGGGTTGGCGTCCACCGGACTGTGGGCGTTTTGAGTGTTGGGACGAACTATAAGTATTAGGTCGCCGGTATTGAGAATAAGACATAAAAAAAGAATCCTTTTTAGTAGTTATTTAGTCGATTGTCTGCAATGAACATCGAGTCAATAATTACTATCCCGGATTCATCAAAACAATATGTAAATTTTAGCATAATTAATATAAATAGGCAAACCATAGCTAGGTCTTGTTAAAATCGAGTCTCTAAGCCCAGCTATATTTTACGAGTTTTTATTGCTGCGTTTTCGTTTAAGATGATCTAACTCAGCTTTACGCAAACGAAGGGATTTAGGGGTTACCTCTAATAATTCATCGTTCTCGATAAAGTCTAAACACTCTTCTAGGCTCAGTATTGTGGCCGGGGTTAACTGTACGGTCCCGTCGCTCGACGAACTACGCATATTTGTAAGATGTTTAGCCTTACATACATTCATCTCAAGATCATCGCTTCTTTTGTTCAAGCCGACAACTTGTCCGGCATAAACTTTTTCGGCAGGGCCAACGAAACACGTCCCTCGACTTTCGGAAGTTTGTAGTGCGTATGGAGTAGTGATCCCATTCTCATAGGCTATTAGTACGCCGTTTCGTAACTTTTGGAGAGGTGCGCCTAGCGGTTGGTAGCCGGTCATCAGACTGTTCATAATGACCGTGCCCTTTGTGCTGGTAGTCAAAATATTTCGAAGGCCTAACAAAGCACGAGTAGGCAAGCCATAAATTAACTTAGTTACACCCTTAGGACTAGCAAATTGTTCTTTTAGAGTCGCTCGCCTAGCACCTAGAGCTGTCTGTACAGCACCGACATGTTCTACCGGAACTTCAATGATTAGTTCTTCAATCGGTTCAAGAATTACGCCACCCTCTTCTTTGGTGACAACTTGCGGTTTACCCACCTCGAATTCATAACCTTCTCGCCGCAAGGATTCTATAAGGACGCTAAGATGCAGCTCGCCGCGTCCGCTAACCACAAAACCAATACTTTCTTCCTCAACCCTAAGCCCGACATTTGTTTCTAGCTCTTTTTTTAGTCGTTCACCGATCTGGCGGCCAGTAGAGAATTTACCCTCGATACCTTTGAAAGGACTGGTATTTGGCCCAACATAAATTTTTAGAGTCGGGGCTTCTATCTCGAGTATAGGAAGAGCTTCTGGCTGTAAGTCATCAGCTATAGTTTCACCGATTTGAGCATCAGCAATACCCGTTAATTGAACAATCTCCCCAGCAACCCCTTCTTTAACTTGGATTTTACCAATCCCAGTACTCATGAGAATGCCGTCAATCTTAGCTTTTGATATGGTTCCATCTTTTTTGCAAAGAGTGACTTGATCAAATTCTTTAACGCGTCCGCGACTAATTCTGCCGATTACATACTTACCCTTAAAGTTGTCCCACGAAAGGGCAGAGACTAGCATTTGGAAAGGCCTATCGGCCTCAACTTCAGGAGCTGGGATGTTCTGAATAATTGCATCAAAAAGTACCGATAGATCTACATCTTCTCCAAGGTCTGTGGGTGGAGTTGTCCATATTTTACCCTGACGGCCTATAGCATAGTAGGTAGGATAGTGGAGTTGATTTTCATGGACAGCTAGCTCCAAGAAAAGATCCGCTATTTCATCCTCAACCTCAGCCAGCCGAGACCCCGACTTATCTATCTTGTTGATTATTACTATTGGTTTTAGGTCGTTAGCTAAGGCTTTAGCGAGTACAAATTTCGTTTGGGGCATTGGGCCTTCTTGACCGTCGACAATTAATAAACACCCATCAGCCATGTTTATGGTTCGTTCGACTTCACCACTAAAGTCAGCGTGACCCGGGGTATCGATGATATTTATACGATAATCACCATGTTGGACTGCCGTCACTTTAGCAGTTATGGTGATACCTCGTTCGCGTTCTTGATCGCCGCTATCCATGATCAGGTCTTGGCTCATTTCTGCCTGATTATCTCTGAAAGTTTTTGACTGTTTAAGTAATCCATCAACAAGCGTCGTCTTCCCATGGTCAACGTGGGCGATTATAGCAATATTACGAATTTTAGTAGGGTCTTGGCTCATAAAAAATAACGGTGTCAAAGCACCGTCCCTTCAGCTTAAATTATTATACCATAAGCAAGACCATATGACTAATATGACCGTATTAACTCACCACCTTTGCAACATAAAAGGTAGGCATCCTAAACTGTAGTTACTATCACATAATTACAAGAAAGGAGCCTACCATGGCTTATTCTACCAACCCTAACCTACCTAGAGCGAGAGCTCTGGCTTTAAAACTACTAATACTTCAAGGCTTACCACTGCAAGTGGTAGCTAACAAGTGTGGCGTACATAGAGCTACTGTCTACAGGTGGAGACTGAAATGGCTAGAGATTAATGCTAATCAGCAACTTAAGAACTTTAACCGGCCGAGTCGTTCTGACGGCAAGAACAAATTTAGATTGTTATCTTGCAGCTGGCTTGTGCCAACGCTAAGTTCTAGACCGAAATACTCGCCCAATGCCATACCTGAGAACATTGTTGAGCTCGTCATTAGTCTCAGGCAGCTCCTCAAGCGCTGTGCTGAAGTGGTTTGGTTTCACCTAACACAAGATAATGGCGTGAACATATCTCTGAGTAGTGTCAGGCGTATCCTGAGGCGGCATCACTACATTAAAGGCAGGAAGAAGAGGGTTAGACCCTCAAACCCCACGCGCCCATTAGTAACCAAGCCTGGTGAATTAGTCCAGACAGACACTATTCACTACGTAGATCCGTTTACTAAGCGCAGGAAGTACGTCTACACGGTAATTGACCTGTATAGTCGGATGACCTATGCCGAGATACATAGTCACATACGGCCCGTCATTGCAGCGAGGACCATAACGAAAGCACAGGATATGTTTGGCTTTAGCTTTAACATGGTTCAAGCTGACAATGGCCCAGAGTATAGCCGTTACTTTGAGGATGCTCTAGCTAGAGTTGGCATTACTACCAGACACTCTAGACTACATAGACCTAACGACAATGCCCACATAGAGAGATTCAATAGAACTATCCAGGAAGAGTGTCTGGGTAGACGCCTAGACTTTAGAATCCCAAACCAGCAGATCCAAACTAAACTAGATAACTACCTGGAGTTCTACAACACAAAACGTGTACACTTGAGCTTGCAGTACAGGACACCCAACCAAATGTTGCAAAGCTCCTGAGTTTTATACGTATGGTACGCCCGAAGGGATTCGAACCCCCGACCTTTGGTACCGGAAACCAACGCTCTATCCAACTGAGCTACGGGCGCACATTCTTATAATCCTAACACCAATGCCATACCTTCATCTAGTTATCGCATTGTAAGAGCGTCTAGCTGACCAATCTTTTGACCGAGGAATTGCTTATAGCCCAGTTCTGAAGCCGGCTTACCATATTTGACCACGATTTACCACTTATCCTTAGGTAAAGACTGAGCCTGCAGGCTCGATAAACTACTATCAAGTCTAGAGTCCATAGTGGCGTAGACTTGGTTCAATTTCTGAGTAATATTGTCGTTTCGATGTTTTGCTAGATAGCTACTCAGGGCTTGCGTATATAACTGGCTGCGCGATTTGCCGAGACTGTCAGCTAGTTTTTCTGCCGAGGCAATCCCT
>DATKHB010000009.1:0-8040 GCA_035510455.1 Saccharimonadales bacterium (SeqCode)
CTCGCTACGGTTCGGCCCTCCACGCAGTTTTACCTGCGCTTCAGCCTGCCCATGGTTAGGTCACTCGGTTTCGGGTCTATTTACACGCACTAGACGCCCTATTCAGGCTCGCTTTCACTACGCCTCCGTCAAATGACTTAAGCTTGCGCATATAAATAACTCGCTGGATCGTTCTACAAAAAGCACGCCGTCACCAGACAAGCTGGCTCCGACTCCTTGTACGCGCATAATTTCAGGATCTATTTCACTCCCATTCCTGGGTTCTTTTAACCTTTCCCTCACGGTACTAGTTCTCTATCGATCGTAATATATATTTAGCCTTGGAAGGTGGACCTCCCGGATTCAGTCAGGGTTTCACGTGTCCCGACCTACTCGACAAAACAAATATAAGGTTAGCGAAGCTTCGTATACCAGGCTATCACTGTCTTTGGCGCAGCTTTCCAACTGCTTCTACTCGCATCGCTGATTTCTTACCTTATGCAGTGCAACGGTAGTGCCTGCTTCCAATACAGAATTCTGATAAATCAGAGCTCTGCACTGGTTGTTTGTGATGTCACAACCCCTTTTAGATCTTCGTCTACCAACTTATCCGTCTATTGCTAGACGGAAACCTAAAAAGTTTGGGCTCTTCCGGATTCGCTCGCCACTACTACCGGAATCGTTGTTTACTTTCTTTTCCTCGAGGTACTAAGATGTTTCAGTTCCCCCGGTTACCACGTCTTAGCCTATGTATTCAGCTAAGGGTGACTAGGCATTACCCCAGTCGGATTTCTCCATTCGGACATCTTCGGATCAAAGCTTAGTTAGCAGCTCCCCGAAGCTTTTCGCAGCTCCTCACGTCCTTCATCGGTATATTACGTCTAGGCATTCTTTATGTGCGCTTGAGTAACTTTTTACGTATGCAATTGACTAGTTATCGGTAATTACCAATAACGCCGTTTGTCTTAATTGCTTTTCTCATATTTTGATCCAGATTTTTAAGTTACAAAACTCAAGATATCCACCTCTTCTGAAAATTAGGAGCTTGAGTTTACGCCGGAAACTAATAATTTTAGACTCGTGCCTAAACTCAAGTGCTCAACAATCATAGCAATAATAACAGAGGCGGTCAAGCCAATATTGCTGTGAAACTTACTACCTTTTAACTTCTTGTTTTAACGCTAATGCTATTGTTATTTTGACTGGTATGAGCTAATGGCTTCAGATACTTTGCCAGATGGCTTAAGGTTTTCCCAATATAACACCTGGGCCTTTTCTATCGTCATTTCATCCTCTGGCCCATGTAGTTCATTGCCTAATTTAACCTTTCTGCACATTCAAACCGGAAACTTTCCAGTAGGTCCCTTACGGGCAAGCAGGTCTGATTAGATATCAGAACTATTTGCTCGCAAGGGTCAGAAAGAGAGCTAACCCTCGTAGTAAGAAGTTAACTTAGAAATGTACCTCGGAGATGTAAACACCTCAACGAAGAACAATATTATATCATTTATACTTACTATTTACAAGAATTGCTATGGGCACTTATACCTTGACGACACGTTATATAGGCATATAATAAGAGGTGTGAATGACAAATTTACTGTACGACAATTTAATTATCGTTTCCCAACCGAAGATGCTTGTCTCGAGGAGATTAAAATATTGCGATTCGGCGAAACTCCTGCATGCCCTAGTTGCGGGGTTATAAACAAATTTTATAAACTAAAGAGTCGTAAAGCTTATTCATGTAGTGCCTGTAGGTTTCAAATTTATCCATTGAAAGGCACTATCTTTGAAAAGTCTACAACTCCCATGAAAGATTGGTTTTATGCTATCTACCTAATGACACAAACTAGAGCCGGCATGTCAGCTAAACAGCTAGAACGCATGCTAGGAGTTACATATAAGACTGCATGGCGGATGTTTCATCAAATACGTAAACTTATGGCTGATGATAGTGACATGCTGACTGGCGATGTTGAGATAGATGAAGTATATTTCCACCCCGACTCTACCAGAAGAACATCAGTAAAAACCAATAACAGCCAGATTGTTTTAGGTATGGTAGAGAGAAAAGGACGGGCTAAGGTTAAACACGTTAGAACTTCTGGGACACGTATATTGGTGCCAGAAATTATGGGTGGTGTAGCTATGAACGCACAAATATATACCGACGGATATTATTCTTATAAGCAGTTAGATAAAATAGGTTACGCTCGCAAAACTATAAATCATGCGATTGGTGAATATGTTAATGGTAGCACTCACACCCAAAACGTAGAAAATCTTTGGGCAAACATCAAACGTGGTATTTATGGAGTTTATAGACATGTAGACCCTAAATATCTACAAGCTTATGTCGATGAGTATGCCTTCAGGTATTCAAATCGTAGTAACCCCAAAATGTTTGATTCAATATTGACTAAAATTTCTATTTAGATTTATTACTTTTCTTCAATTCCTCTTCTGTGGTGCAGTATACGGTCTTTTTATCAAAGTTAAATAAGACTATGTAAGGAGAAAGCAGCTCAAGACCCACTATTGCCTCTGACACGTTAGGATTATTGATCATACTAGCTTGAACCTTTTTAGTTTTACCATCAATTTCAACCGTCACACTGAAGTAGTAAACTGTTACAGTATTGCCATCGGCTAATCCAACAGGTCCAAAACTTTCTAACTTAGCGCCAATCTCAATTAGGTCGAGCATGGAAAGAGAAAGGCTGCCATTATGACCAGTGTCAAGCAAAGCAGGAATTTCTTTAAAACTCCGTTTTGTCCCCTTGATTTTAATAACTACCTTAGGGCTACCATCTTTTGCGTCAAAATATGCGAGCATCCGCGCCTACCTCGCTATTAAATAACGGGGATAGGTGTTGTTGGAACTTCTCGACAGTACCTATTTTACGAACAAATACCAATTTATTTCCATGCTTTGATCGAATTTTGTCTACGGCTGTTTCTCTAGTATCTCCAATTTCGTATTCACCAGTCTCGGGCTCTATTGCAACAAACTTTCCTTCATTATCTGGTAATATCTGTGACTCAATTTCTTGATACCTTGCCCTAGACTTAGTAGAAAGCTCTTGAATATTTGGTGGTGTGAGTGGGGGTTCGTTCATAATAATTCTTTCTTAGACAGCTTCTTGCTAGCCCGCCTTAAAACAGTATTAAAATCCGCAAGCGCATTACTACGCCCACCGTTTTTAATATATTTATTTATTTTAGCGTCATTTTGTTTTTTTATTTTGAGGGTTTGTTTGCTAATTTTTACAAATGCATACCCCCTTTCGTTTAACTACTGTTGATAATTATAGGGCTTGAGATTACATCATACAACAGGTCGTTGATGATTTATATTGTTTATGCGTTCAAGTAATCTAGCTACAAAATTAGGGAGATCTCTCTATATATACAACAACCAAAAAACACTGATGGGCTCAAATAGCTCAAAAGATGAGGTATGGAGTGATGTGTTTGAGCCAGATGAATTAAAGCCACTGTAAAATTTAGACTACTTACAAAATATCGGCCGTGTCAGTTGACAAACTGTCACAATAATGCTAGTGTATACATTATGACAAATATACCAGTTGAGTCATTACCGTCCCAAGAAGGATTTGACCATGGATTCATAGATCTAATCGATGCTAAATTTGAAGAGGGAGCACCACATGAAGGAACTTCCAGAGAGCACGAGCAAGAAATGGAACTCACTTCACCTGATTTTGATCTTAGCTTTTTACCTTTAATCGAAGATGCTACTAGCAACGATGCTACTAGAGTTAGTATAACTCGACCCATTCCAGCCGAAGGCGAAGAAGCAGCAAAAAAATGGCCAGAGTGGGGTGGTTATCGCCTATCAGTTTGGGAATGTCACGGTAATCCGCCCGATGTTCGTGACATAATGACAGATTTTCATGTTAGAAAAGGTAATATATGGATGCGTCAAGATATTGTGATTGGCGATTCCATAGCAAATAGTGAAGCAACCGATATAAATGAAGAAAGAGCACTTTACGGGGCACCATTAACGCCCGAACAACAAAAGGAATTAATAACTTGGATTGAAAATTCTAAACCGAACTTAGCACTAGGTTTGATGTACGAATCCTGGGAACAGTAAGTCTCCAAAGTGGTTATTGTTAATACTGATTATCAATCTACACCTTGCAGGAGAGGTTTGATTACTTAGAGTTTCCTTGTAAACATAACGTATATTTGATGATTGTTTAATTGTTTTCTAGACTTGGGCTTTGATTCGTTCATTACTCCAACTTTTACCACCCAACTAACTTTTATACTTCACAGTCCTTTATTGTGTCTATATTGTAAATATATATAAAGAAAAAATAATATTGATAGATAACAGATAGTAAAATATAGCTTAATAGCCCTAAGCTTAGGGCTATTTAAAGTTGATTCATATATAGAATATACTCTAGATTTATAATATATTACGTGGCTTCAAGGTATAAGTGCCTTGCTATGCACCCCAATCGCGTTTTTTGTAACTTATCCATGTACTCTAAATTTCCACTATTGCTATAAACATTAGCGTTTTGGTGGAGATGCGGGGATTCGAACCCCGGACCCCCTGCTTGCAAAGCAGGTGCTCTAACCAGCTGAGCTACATCCCCATGAGAGGACAAAATCCAATATTGTTATTGTATCTAAAAATTTAACGAGAACACAACCTATAAGTTTAAAGAAAATGTTTCTTGGTGTACTACTTGGCCCACTAGCCCGTTTTTATATGATCAGATGTATCACTTGATTGAGGAGAAACTGAGGTTGAAAAGGCAGTACTATTATTAGAGCTATTAGCCGGCGATAGCTTTGGTTTTCGGTGTAATAACCTATCCCACGCCCAGAATGGATGCCACCTTTGTTTCCAGGACATTAAAACTATAATCGAAGTAATGGTAGCAATTAGTATTAAGAATAGTCTTAACGCCATGCGACCCCTCGGTGATGATGCTAAGTATTTTGTTTCTTGAATGAAAGATCTAGTTATCGGTAATCCGCCAGACGTTGATGACTCTGACGTGTTGGACGGATTACTGTTATTTGTTGTGGTACTCGACTTGGTTGTCGTTGCGTTACTACCGGTTTGAGAGTTCGTACCTGTCTGACTACTCCCCGACGAACCACTACCGGCTGACGGTGAACCGTTAGAGCCAGTCTTCTTAGTGCTGGAGCCCTTTCGGCTAGGAGGGTTCTTGCTGCCATTATTAGCCCCCTTTGCTGAATTTGTCGTAGGAGATGAAGGGTTAGTACAGACACTGTCTGTCTTCGTGTCAGCAGCTACACCCAGGATCGGTTTCGTCAGCGAATAGCTATTATTACAGTCAACAATATCCGTGGATGTGGGCGTTCCTGGCCAGTCCCAGCACCCAGTGGTTATTACCGGCTGATTAAGGTTATTAAACGTATTGCCGCTAACTACTCCACCGGAGACGCCACACAAACCAACCGCCGGGTCAAAGAGCTTGTTTGGGAAGTACCCAGCCAAGCCATCGAAGCCTGCGACAGTGTTGTTGGTGATGGAGACGTCCTCGTAGTCCTGGATGTCATATATTCCCTGGGGAGAAGAGTTGGGGTTGGCTGATATATTACCAGAGATGACGACGCCAGAGTCAGCCCCAAGACAAGCTGTATCTCTCGAGCCCATTAGTATTACGGCTGATGGGAACGTGGCATCGAAAGAGTTGTTCTCGATATGTATGTTGTGTTGAGGAATGCATGCCGATTGCTCTGACTCAATCCAGTAACCCCCCAATCCGTTCGTGAAATTATTACCGTTAACTGAGACGTTCCACTGAGCTGCCCCAATAGGCTGACCGTTACCGTTAAGGCACTGGTCTGTCTGGGCTGGGGCACAGGGGTAGTCAACTTCCAGATCCATGAAATTCGCAACATCTGTGACCTTGTTACCGCTGAACTGGAAACCGTTTATTCCTTCAGGGGTGACAGCGTGATAACCAATATTCGAGAGTGCCCCACCAGAGAAAACAATGTTAGTGTTGATACCTGATGTATTTGATGTCGGATAAAGAGCAATGCCATCCCCGTCAACATTTTTTATCGTGACGTCAGTAAAGATAGCTCCGTCATTGGCTCTAAGCATCAGACCATAATCACCTTCGTTGGTATCGCCGCGGCAAGTTGCAGGACCGTTGATATTAAGATCGTCGACTTTCAAGTTTATATTACCTACAATGTTGAAAATTGGTATAACCTGATTCGTTCCACAAGGGTAAGTAGTCTGCGTCAAGGTCGTATTGTTGCCCAAAATAGAAATATTATCAGTATTTTGAAGCGTAAGTGTTGAATTAATCAGGTAGCAGCTGTTAGCTGGAAAAGCTATTGTTGAATTAGACGGTACCGTTGCCAGCCAACTATTTAGAGCTGATGTGACGTCAACCGAACAATTGTCAGCTATAGTGTTTGGAGGTGAATAATTAGATGAGGCGTTGACGGTACTGTTGGTGTTATTAAGTATAAATGAATTAAAAAGGCTCAGGAGGTAAATAACTCCGGCAAGCAATATTATGCTAAGGATATGGTGACGGCGCATCTTTAAATGTTTGTTTATTTTTATAAAATTGCCCTCTTCCTACAATTATAAGGTATGTGTCGACCTGTAGCTCTGATTTTCAAGTTTAACCTAGATAATCAATCAATGGTGGGCTTGCCAGGACTTGAACCTGGGACCTCGTCATTATCAGTGACGCGCTCTGACCAGCTGAGCTACAAGCCCGAATACTTCGGTTATTGTACCGAACAAAAACCCAGATGTACAACAGTTATTAATCAAAAGCGCCTCCTTAAACGAGACGCTTTCTTACTTAAAAACTGGGTAGTGCAATCAACTTCAGTCGTATGTTACAGCACTATTCTCGGCCTACAAGTAGGCATTAGATTGTCAGTACTGACTACAATCTACGAGATCGACCTAGCTATCAAATGATAAATCATTGTGATGCTAGTTACTCCCTAGAAAGGAGGTAATCCATCCGCACCTTCCGGTACGGATACCTTGTTACGACTTAACCCCAATCATCTCCCCTACCTTAGGGCTAGACAAGCTAGCACGTCAGGTATTGGCGACTTTCATGGTTTGACGGGCGGTGTGTACAAGACCCGGGAACGTATTCACGGTGATGTGCTGACTCACCATTACTAGCGATTCCGGCTTCAAGCAGGCGAGTTTCAGCCTGCTATCCGAACTGGGACCGGTTTTGTTGGGATTTGCTCCATCTCGCGACTTAGCAGCCCTTTGTACCGGCCATTGTAGCGTGTTTGTAGCCCCAGATGTAAGGGAAATACGGACCTGACATCATCCCCTCCTTCCTCCCTGTTACCAGGGCAGTCTGAATAGAAAAATTCAACTATTCATAGGGGTTGCGCTCGTTATAGGACTTAACCTAACGTCTCACGACACGAGCTGACGACGGCCATGCATCACCTGTCACTTGGCTCAATAAAGCACTCTCTGCTTTCGCAGAAATTCCAAGGATGTCAAACCTGGGTAAGGTTCTTCGTTTACCATCGAATTAAACAACACGCTCTACCGCTTGTGCGGGTCCCCGTCAATTCCTTTATGTTTTAGTCTTGCGACCGTACTCCACAGGCGGGATGCTTAACGCGTTAGCTTCGCTACGTCACGGTTCGATACGCAACACAGCTAGCATCCATCGTTTACGGCGCGGATTAACCGGGTATCTAATCCGGGTCACTCCCCGCGCTTTCGTGCCTGAGCGTCAGGAACGAGCCAGTAGCCTGCCTACGCCATCGGTGTTCCTCCTAATATCTACGGATTTCACTCCTACACTAGGAATTCCAGCTACCTCTCTCGCCCTCTAGCTGAGCAGTTCATGACATGTATATATGGTTGAGCCATACGCTTTCACGCCATGCTTACTCTGCCGCCTACGCAACTCTTTACGCCCAGTAATTCCGGATAACGCTTGGATCCTCCGTATGACCGCGGCTGCTGGCACGGAGTTAGCCGATCCTTATTCTTCTGCTACTGTCATATTCATCACAGAGAAAAGC
>DATKHB010000010.1:0-9025 GCA_035510455.1 Saccharimonadales bacterium (SeqCode)
GTTTAGCCGCTACCCCTGTTAGCTCTAAGAAAATGGCACACGGCCTTTTAAGGCTGCGGGTGTGCCATTTGTGCCACTTTACCCTTGAAAGGTGATAAAATGTGGGACACGGTCTGAGTTCCAGACCCGAGTGTTCCGCCAAAAGTTCCCGGTCGAGTTATAATGAAATGTCTAGCGATGGAGAGGTACCCAAGTGGTTGAAGGGGATGGTTTGCTAAATCATTAGGGGGATGCAAGTCCCCGCGAGGGTTCGAATCCCTCCCTCTCCGCCAAAACTACATTAATGTAGTTCGCTAACGGATAAAAGGGTTTGAACAAAGCCCGCGCAATGTGCATTTATTGACAAGCCAGTAATTTGATGGCAGCTGCCCAACCCTGTAAGGGGTTTGTATCCCAGTTAGTCTTTTTGCGGTCGGTACGGTATGAGACACTTAGTTGGTAAGTGGAGTTATGTACCGATGCCAAGAATATCAAGCAGTGAATACCTAATGCGCCGATTGTTGCTACGAGCAGCCTGGTTAGATCATCCAGTCTTGTTTACCATCCTGCCTCCCAACAAGCAGTGGGAAGTCCACGCCTACTTCCGTCCCAGCCAAGATCTCGGTGACGAAGAGCTCCTTGAATGCCGCCGTATAACCAACAAGACCAACCCTGGTCTAGCCCAGCAAGCCTCAAGATCCTATGCTCGCTTGGTCGATCTGTTTCACCGTATCGATAGTTTGGCCAAAGGGGATGACATCACGTTCAATCAGATATTCATGCAGCTCATCCCAGCAGTTCAGCTACCCAAGCAGAAACAACGACTGAAGGTCGCCGTGCTCGTCAAACCTGAACCCAACCTTCGGCTGCTGGCCAGGGCGCTGATTGCACTGGATGGAGAGATTCAGGCAAAGTTGTCTAAAGCTGCCTGAACATTGGCTTGGCAAGCTTGGAATATCGGCTTACAATAAGTCGTACATGAAAGATGACCACGTAGCCGTATTACTTGAAGATTTAAATAGCAAGTTCGATGCTGTCACCGAACTGGTGACCAGCGTAGCTAAAGATGTTTCGACCGTAAAGACTGACCTTGCTGAAGCAAAGACGGATCTGACTGAGGTCAAAGATACTGTTAGGACTATCAAAGCGGCCGTTACCGATCAAACTCACGAACTAAAGAATCACGACAGGCGGCTCAGACGTCTAGAACACAAGGCTGCTTAGAATGAGTGAGTGCCAGGCTGAGTCAGCTGTGGCAAATGCGACTGACACTTCTCATGTCGAACCAGATACTTCTAACGTAATTAATCGAGAGCCTGCGTGGCCACTCGTACCGCCTTCGCTTGCTCGACAGATCATCTCTAGTCCCGCGCTGCGGCTCGGCACATTAGAGGAAGTTGCTGGAGTCGAGGCAGCTGACGAATTCTTTAATCGACCCGATCCATTCAAAGAAGCTAGAGAAAGTGCCTTAAGAGAGATAGGCAAGTTCGTTATTCTTTAGCTTGTCGGATCAGAGGGCCTCACAGATCCTTGGGTCTGTTCCCGAGCGGTGATGGCCGGACTCGGAGATAGTGATCCAGCCAGGCTCTGGAAGCAGTGGTGTCTCGACGGCTGCAACTTAGGTTGTGAAAATGCCGGTGACCTGGGAAAATGGGTCAGCGAGAAGCCTCGCAAAGGTCAAGCACGCGGAGGAGCGCCAGGGGCGGGTTTGAATACAGTCCCAGGCTCTCCGCCAGGAACCAATACACATCATAAAAGCTTCCTGGATCAGGATCTTTTAAATACCGGGGCAAGTATCTCTGCTGTAGCTTAAATAGCTGGTATCGTTGTACAATAACGCTTATGGACAATCAAGAGCCGGAGAGACAACCCAGTGCGCCAGTAGGAAATGACGGGCAGCCAGCTCAAGTACCGAACCCGCCAAACGATACGCCTAGCGGCTGGAAGTTTAGTGCCGATGAAGAACCATCTGGGTATCAAGAAAAATCGCCGGCAACTAAGGACCCGATTTCTGTCAGCTGGTCTGCTTCCGAGTTTGTCGAGCATAAGAAATCACCCAGCTGGTACGCTGTTTTGGTAATTGTAGCCATTGTCCTAGCCGCGATAGTCCTAGTATTGACCCACGATAAGATATCAACCGGAGTTGTTATCTTGGCCGCGATTTTGTTTGGTATCTACGCCGGCCGACAACCGCGAACGCTCAAATACCAGCTAGATGAGGGCGGGCTAACAATCGCTGACAAATTTTATCCCTACGATATCTTAAAATCATTTGCGGTTATTGATGAGGGTCAAGCTACCGGCATCTTGTTAATACCCCTAAAACGGTTTATGCCGCAGATCCCTATCTATTGCTCCCGAGACGAAGAGGAAAAAATTATAGGTGTCTTGTCTAGTCGCCTGCCAATGGAAGAGCACAGCGATACTATCGACAACTTTATGAGGCGTATACGCTTCTAAAACAAAGAATATATTGCCGCCAGCCCGGCAATCCCCATCATCGCAGTCAAGAACCAGCCAAGGGTTGCTGAAACCTTGCCATTTTTCCATTCACCCATTACGTGTTTATTGCGCGCGATCAGAAGAATTAAGACCAAAATAATCGGGGCCACGATGCCGTTTAGCACAGCTGAGTAGATAAGAGCTTTAATTGGGTTAATCCCCAAAAAGTTCATAATCAAACCCAGCAGCATTGAAATAATAATCACACCGTAAAAGGCCGAAGCTTGCTTAAGCTTGCTATTGAGGCCCTGTCGCTTACCAATGCTCTCGCTTATGGCGTAGGCGCTGGCACCGGCCATAACAGGGATTGCCAGTAAGCCCATACCGATGATGCCCGCAGCAAACAGCCAAAACGTAGCACTGCCGGCAAATGGCCTTAACGCTTGGGCAGCTTGGGCAGCAGTGGTTATATTTGTTATCCCATGTTTAAACAGAACACTGGCACAGGCGGCAATAATAAAGAACATAACCACATTGGACAAAAACATACCTGACCACACATCGATGCGCATCTTTTTCATATCGGCCGGTTCAGATCCTGCCCGTGATTTTAGAGTCGTTTGCCCGGCAGCAATTTCTTCCTCGATCTCTTGAGAAGTCTGCCAGAAGAACAGATAGGGAGTAATAGTGGTTCCCAAAATTGCGCAAATAAGTAGCAGCTGGTCTTTACTAAACGTAATATGCGGCACTATGGAGTGGC
Organism: Saccharimonadales bacterium (SeqCode); assembly: GCA_035510455.1. Lineage (GTDB taxonomy): Bacteria > Patescibacteriota > Saccharimonadia > Saccharimonadales > UBA4665 > DATKGL01. The sequence goes on from DATKHB010000010.1 coordinate 3,182, forward strand.
TAATTACCGTGTGCCAGTCGGGGTGAGCCAATATTGCCGAAAGTATGTAAGCAAACAGCACAAGAGCTAACCATTTTAGATAACGTGCGTATCTAACGTACGGAGTAAATATCTGCAGTAAGAGAATCAATACCGTAATCCCGATAACAAGTAAGGTGAAATCAAAACGAGGCGTAAGTAGCTGCACCGCATTGGCCATAGCTCCGATATCGGCACCTATGTTAAAGGTATTTGCGGCGAACAGAAACAAAGTGCTGGCGTAGAGAACTTTTCTGCCAAAATGAACTCTTATATTACCCGCCAGCCCCCTGCCAGTGACCAGCCCTATCCTGGCGCACATTTCTTGAATGATCGCCATTAGGGGGAAAGTAAAGGCTGCTAGCCAAAGTAGACCAAACCCGTATTGCGCCCCGGTCTGTGAATAAGTGGCAATGCCTGATGGATCGTCATCGGATGCCCCAGTAGTTAGTCCGGGCCCCAGTAGATACCAGTAGTCTTTGGCCTTTTTAAATGGCTTACGCCCAGTTAAGGGCATACTTTTGGCTAGTCTCTGGCCGCCTTCAACTCCATATTGTAAAGCTTCTGCCGGTGCCTCGATTGTTTTTTCAATTATATTTTTTTTCATACCATCTATTTAAATAATATCAGAGCGAGTCCCGCTTTTGATAACCATAAAGGGTTTTTTGATCTGCTTTAGTGGGTTGTACTGCGGTGGTTAAACTTCTAGGCCACAACCTTAAGGTTTCCACCGCTGTTGTTTCTATGGCATAAAGTGCTACTTGTGCTATTAAGTAAAGCCAGAAGATCAACCCAAGGACTGCAGCAAACAGGCCGTATAAAGAGCTCAAATGATTTAGTTCGCGTGTTACTATGAGCCCCCCAAGGATTTGGATAATCTGTAGAGCTATGGCGGCTATCAATGATCCAGCAAGTAGTTTTCTGGTCCGTTGCTTGCCCCCGATACCTATTTTGAAAACCAGAATCAGTGTACCGAGTAGAATCCCGAAACTCAAAAGATCAGTAAATACACTAACAGGAATGCTTCGTCCCAATGTGGCGGCATAGGTTGATAGAGCTGCTGTTAGAATGAAACCAACTCCCGACACTATAACTATCCCAATACTTCTGAGAGTGTTTCTGGGGAATCCTGGTCGATCTTTATTTGGCACTAACCATAAATGGTTCAGTGTATTTTGGATAGCATTAGCTACACCGCGCATACCATAGATAGTAATAACTATAACGATCGCAAGATCCAGGCCGCTATGGTGAAGGCCATGTATGTTGCGCTGGAGATCAGACCCAATGACTGGTACGTAATGAGTAAGATTAGCTAAGAGTTTAATTCTTAGGCGGTTATGTATTGGCAGGATCCGTATAACAGTAGTCAGAACCAATAAAAGTGGGAAAATGGACAAAAAACCGTAGTAGGTTAGCAAAGCAGCCAAATTGCCCGCCCGGTCTTCGCTGTATTTTTTATTAACGGCGATCGGGAAGCTAGCTGCTGGATGTTTCTGTTGCCAATTATCAAAGGCAATGAATAGTTTGTTGAGCCTGTTCATTATTTCTCTACTTCATAATAGCAAAAGCTATTTCGGTAAGTACTAACATAGTGTTCAGGGGCAAAGAAGAAGACCCTTAAACTGTAAGCAGATTTAAGAGTCGGTAGTTCGGCTAGTTTTTAGATGTATTTTTAGTTTATTTTATGAGTTGTTGGAAAACGGGCGAGAATCTCTATTCTCTTGAGGTCGTGCTTCGTTGACTATTAGGTTGCGACCATTAACTTCTTTGCCGTTAAGCTTGCTGATGGCTGCTTTAGCCTCATCATCTGAAGCAAATTCTACGAAGCCGAAACCTCGTGAACGTCCAGTTTCACGGTCGGTGACTATCTTTACCGACTCTACTGTACCGCACTCAGCAAAAAGCTGAGAAAGGTCATCTTCAGTCATACTGAAGGGCAATGACCCTACGAATAGTTTAGTTGCCATAACTTATCCTCTTTTCTTCTGTTATGAGGTAAGCTGGCAAACCCAGTTAGCTGCTCCTCAAACGATACAATTTTTAATTTATTCTAGAACAATAATAAGCAGCCTATAGCCTAGTGAGCATACTATATCACATGTGTCTATAGAGAATGTAGACTCCTAATACTCTTTCAAAATAAATTAGAAAAAAGCTTTAATTCTGTCTAGATCTAAGGCTAGCTATCCAGCTTAAAACTACTGCCCCGGCTACCCATTCAACAAAGACGCTAAACAGCACGTAACCAATAGCTCTAGATCGGTGTAGGGTCACTACTACCGATAGGACCAAATAACTCACAAACGGTATATAAAGGAGCCATCCTTGCCAGCTGATAGGCAGGTAACTCCCCCTAATTCTCTTAAACCAGAGGGGCTTCTTTTTGCTCATGCTAGTCTCATTTTAGTTGGACTGCCCGTTTAAAACCAGTAAGTTTATAAATACCCGATAAGGACCTTAAGCATATCGATAGAGAAAAGGTGCTTAATGATTATTGCGAAGTAGCAGCCTTACCGACTGATTGTTCGGTTTCCGGACGACTTAAACGTTTTTGAGCTTGCTGATCTTCACCAGCTCTATTAAGAAATTCTTCGGCTGTTTCACCTGGTCTCAGCGTAGCCACCCCTATAGTATTTCCTGCCCCGAACTTTTCAACAAAGCCTTCCCCAAGAGAAAGAACGACTTCTTTGTGGGCTGCGGTTTCATAACGCTCACCCATTCTCCTTAGATCTGCCTCAGCCACCGCCCCTTTTATTAATACAGCTATTTCATCACCGCCATACCTGAATATTTGGTCAGATTCTCGATCTGGTTTTTCTTCAGGGTACAAGCGGGCATTAGCGTCAATGCCTCTGACGGTAGCAAAAATATATTTGTCTCCTATGCTATAACCACCGCCCCTTACTGAGTCATTCACGCCCTTGAGGTTTATTAGATCAACAAACAACACACTGATAGCAGGTGTCTCGTTTTCGTTTTCGGCTTTTTCTATTAGTTCATTAATATTTTCCAGGAGAGCCCATCTCATAGGCAGTTTCGTTAGATGGTCCTTGGTTCTTTTTTCGAGGGCTTCCTCTCTATTAATCCCGTCGTTGGTGATCTGAAAAAGACTTTCCGAGTCGCCACTTTCTTGGGCCCAGTTAATGTCATGTCTTCGAAACTGGGTCGCACCAAACTTCGGCGCGTCAGGCTCATCAAATAATTGTATTTCTTCGTGGTGTTCAGTGTGACGGGGCGTCATTGTATCTATTACAGTAGCATAAATTAGCTAAATTGTCAAACAGCTATTAAGATTAAATCGTCACGGAGTTTTTTCAGTATCCCAAAACACAATCAAACCTTCGTTTAAGCCGTTCAACTTTAGCATCTCCTCCTTTGCTAGCTCGAAGTCAAAAACTTCAAAATTCTCTTTAATACGGCCAGGAGTTTTAGATTTAGGTATGACTATATTGCCGTGCTGCAAATTCCAACGTAACAGGACTTGAGCGTTAGTTTTCTTATGCTTATTGGCAATCTCAGAGATTACCGGGTTGTCCATCCGTTCGCCATGTACTAACGGCGAGTAAGCTTCAACAGCTATATCTTTTGATTTGCAATAGCCCATTAACTCTTTTTGATATAGGAATGGGTGTAGCTCAACTTGATTAATAGCGGGTACGACCTGGGAGTTTTTGAGTAACTGCTCCAAGTGTCTGATCGCAAAATTACTCACTCCTATAGCCTTAGCTCTCCCAGATTTGTAAATTTCTTCCATGTCTTTCCAGGCTTGGAGCCGAGTTTCGGTTACCGGGTAGTGCATTAAGTAGAGGTCTATGTATTCAACCCCTAGTTTTTTTAGGCTTTCGTCAAACGCCCTATGGGCATGCTTTTGATCCCAATTCCATAATTTGGTAGTTATGAATATATCTTTTCGAGCTATTCCGCTCTCGGCGATTGCTTTGCCGACAGAATGCTCATTTAGGTAGATATGGGCAGTATCGATATGCCTATACCCTACTTCAAGAGCATACTTCGTGGCTTTTTTAGCTTCACCTAGCGGTTTAAGCTTCCACGTGCCAAACCCGAGCTGAGGTATTTTTACTTTATTGTTGAGCGTCAAATAATCCATATAATGCGATCCAATTTATAGAGACAAAATAAGCACGAGGCCTAGTAGTATGGTTCATGGATCAATGATAGCACGGGTCATTAATTCTATTTTTTTCAAGCAAAACCTAAGCATTTTGGTTCATCATATATTTGTTATAACCCAAAAAGAAAGGAGTATAACGTGTCAAAAAATAATTATTTTGAGTATCAAATTTATGAAGTATCACCAGACAAATACATTCGGAGACAGAAATTTATTAAGCGGATGTCCAATAAGTTGCGGGACAAGGGATCGATTTATAAATATAACTACCAGCAAAAACATCGCTCTAACAGAACCAATTAGTAGTTATTATTTTAGCCGTAGATAAAACTAGGCTTTGGCTTTAGTTAGAACTCGGATTGCGTTTTTGATCTCATCGGGTATGCCTAAGATACAGGGGTATTTTTTGGCCTCAGAGTGATTAACCCAGGCAAAATCAGTGAACGAACCTTTTTCTGGCTTGACTCCACCACTTTTATATTCGACAGCGAAATTAATCAAAATAACCGGGACACCATCTGGCCTTATAAAGGCAATGTTATTAATGTAATGGAGAGGCAGTTGAATTTCTATGCCGGCTTCTTCCTTGATTTCCCTAATGGCCAAGGCTTCAACCGCGTTTTCGAAGTCCAGAACAGCACCATTTACACGAGTCGGTTTATTGACGTCTAAATCTGCCCACTCCAACTTACCCCCCGGGATTGCCCACTTGCCGGGGTGCACTTTTTCCCGATCATCTCGTTTCAAAATCAGACAGCGTTTGTCTTGTCTTCTAACAATGACTACATTTACCACAAAGTAGAAGAGTTTATCTTTCTTGGCGTTTCTAAGATCAATTTTCAATTTTTTCATAACAGCACACTAACAAACATGACCAGTAGAAGTTTCTTGATTGTTATGCCCTTTTCGTCCTTTTGGACTCATCAGTTTGAACATGCATTCAAAGAAGGGGATGACAGATAGGGTGGGAGTGTGCGTGGGCAGCACGGAAAGGGATTGGGGCAAAAGCGCCACAGACCTTCTCCAGAAACACACTCGTCCCAACCTGTCATCCCCACAAAGGACCGGATCCCTCACGAGCATTATCTCACGCTGAACTAGCAACGTTTTCCCAAAGGGGTAGGGAAAGAGCTAGCGCGGAGCGCTCGGATAGATGGTCCTCTGTTTGCTGGTCAATTACTGCGATTTCATGGGTGTTGCTCTAACACCTCATGTGACCAGCGCAGGTCATACCTGGCATTCGAATTCGAATCGATCGACATCAGTAACCCGGTGGGGTTACACTGCTAAGGCGGACTTCGCGATGACAACTTCACACCCCTCTGGGTAAGCGGTAGCACAACTACTCTGCCACCTTATGGTGAAAATGAGGACGAACTATGTTTTCTGGTATTGGTTCTCCTTTCGTAGATTAGATGAAGATACTCAAGCTAATGTAAGTAGCTACGTCTAATCTACTACTCAACCTCTACCTATCTGTCAAATAACGATCACCTTAAAAAGGCAATGTACTAGGGATACCATAGGTAAAAATAGTTGTCAATAGGTTACGTATTAACTCACCACCTTTGCAACACAAAAGGTAGGCATCCTAAACTGTTAGTACCAACCTAACAAAGAAAGGAGCCTACCATGGCTTATTCTACCAATCCTAACCTACCTAGAGCGAGAGCTCTAGGTCTAAAACTACT
>DATKHB010000011.1:0-4886 GCA_035510455.1 Saccharimonadales bacterium (SeqCode)
TAGTTTTAGACCTAGAGCTCTCGCTCTAGGTAGGTTAGGATTGGTAGAATAAGCCATGGTAGGCTCCTTTCTTTGTTAGGTTGGTACTAACAGTTTAGGATGCCTACCTTTTGTGTTGCAAAGGTGGTGAGTTAATACGAGCATACTCGACGTACTACATTAGATATGTTATAATCTAGACACTTAAATAGGTGTTTTATATCCATGAGTATATTTGAAGTCCCCAAAAAACTTATTGACAGAATTGATAGAAAAAGACGAGCCGCCCTAATGGCTTCTAGTCTTGCTATCGGTACTCTTCTTGCTGGCTGTAGCGGTTCAACTCATACTTCTCCAGAAACCACTACTATCCAACCCGCGACTACAACCAGCCGCCCCGGAACGATAATTGGCAAGCGATCAACGTCAACAGCTGAGATTCAGATGGCCAAAGAGGTTTCTGCCTTAGAAACATTTAAAGACCCGATAACCCAAGGCGCAGTCGGTAGCGTCGTTCACGTTGAAAAAGTGTTACCGGACGGCACACAAGTGGAAATTATAGAAGAATCTGATGGTCTAGGCTATATGGGTAAAGGAGAAAAACTAGACCCTTACGAGGTAAACGAGATTGATTTATTGGTAGCGTTCCCTGGGGCTTCCATTACTGATAAGCCAGAATATGGTTATGATTTTAGCGGACAACTTATTAATGGAAAGTGGAACGCAACTTATTACCAACAGTTTAGTTCAACAGAGCTTTATAGCTTAGGCGAATATGATGAGAGAATCGTTCAGATTTCCTCGGGCCCTGGTAGTGGCATAGGTAGCACCTTCAATCCCTCTAGAGCCAGAACAATATATAGTCAGTTAGTGGCGCAGAGTCAAGAAATAATTCACGATATTTCTCAAGACCATGATTTAACTCTACCCGGAAAATAAATATCCCATCTCGAGTTAATTACCTAAGAAGGCAATATACTGACCTACGGTTTTGTTTGATCACCGCTTTGTTAAGATAAGATAATGCGTAGCTCGTTTATATACATATCGGCGGCTTTTGCTTGCGCGGCCTGTAATGGTATTGCGGCTGTTCTCCAAAAAATAAGCGCCGATAAGGAAAAAAACGTTAGTTCGTTAGATATGCGATTATTGTGGAGACTTTTTCAGAAAAAACCATATATTCTCGGTGTTGTTCTTGATCTATTGGGTTGGCTGTTCACTATTTTTGCCGTTCAGCACCTACCGATATTTTTGGTGCAGGCAATAATAGCTAGCAATATAGTAATTACCATATTGGTAGAACGGTTGTTTAGGCATAAGGTGATAAAGACAAAATCTTATGTAGCGATTGCTACTATCTTAGCTGGGCTTATTTTACTTGGTATGGCCTCCTCTCCCGAAAAGATTGCGCCAGTAGTTAGTGCGCTAAAATGGCTTATCGTGTTAACACCTATCCCAGTTGGTGTAGCGGGCTATGTTCTAGTACGTTACAAAAGCTACATATCTACCATCGGACTTGCAATTCTTGGCGGACTAGCTTTCGGAGGGACATCAATTGTAGGAAGAGTTTTCAGGTTTTCGCAACCTACTTGGCACACGATATATAGTCCGCTATTTTTTGCACTTATTGCTAGTGGCATTTTAGGAATGTTACTTTTTTCTATTGCCTTGCAGCGTGCGCAGGCGGCTATTATAAACGCATCCACAACAGCTAGCCAAACATTGGTCCCAGCACTTATCGGTATCGCTTTTCTTGGTGACAGAGCTCGTAATGGTATGTGGTATCTTGTGTTCTTAGGTACATTTCTAGCTCTAGGAGGGGTTGTATTCTTAGCTCTAGGAAATAAAAACTCATCATGATTGTCTTACGGGTTGCATTTTTGCATTAATACGCTATACGGCTGGGCAACGCTGTCCGTATGGCTTTTATGAAGGGCTACCGCTCTAGAAGGTTAGCCATTACAAGAACTACAAGTAGTCTTTATCTATACTTCTAAATTATAGCGCGCTCAATACGACCATAGAAGCTTGACAGTTTTTGACTCAAGTTGTTACAGCCAAGGATGGCGATAGCCAATACAATAAATAATATTGCCGAGTTAGGATCTGTACCTAGGCCCGTGAATATTCCGCCAAAACTCTGACCAATTACCCAGAATATTAAGGACGCGATAACACCTAATGCTATTCCTGTATTTCTAATGTAGCGCGTTGCGAACACTGACAGTCCAATCAATATCTGGATCGACGCAACTAGTAGAATAAACCAGTAGTTTGCGCCTGATTGTGTCTGCATTCGGGCCATTTGATTTGCAGTCATGTGCATATTCGCCATTGAAGTTGTTGGCGCGCCAAGACGGTTTATGAAACTACCTACATGAGAATCCAGACTTGCTAACCAACCCGGTTGTCGCAACCCGTTCCTGGCAACCATAGAGCTTACGTCGGATACTGAATTTTGACCCGGGAGTAGCTGGTATATAGCCCCAATTATCCAAAACAACGCCCATACAAATGCTAACCAATAAGCTGGATTTTGGTTTTCTTTATTGTCATTCTTCTTAGATTCTTTAGGAAATACAGCTATAGCGAGTATTACATATATTAATGCAGCACCTGGTGCGCCCATCAGCATTAAAGTATGCCAACCGAATAAGCCACCAAAGCCTTCTCCAATCCACCAAACAAATAAACCCCAACCCATAGATCCAAGTAAGCCAATCTTGGTAGTTCTTTTCCATAATATTAAGACCCCCAGGGCTACTTGAGTTATAGCAGCAAAACTATTTAATATGGCTGGGTGAAGTAAGAATATATGAATAAAAAAGTGCATTGGACCAGCTACTACTATCGGCTGTCCTTGTGAAGCAGGAGTTATTACCCTGCTCGTGAAGTTACTGGTAAACATTTGTGGTTGGAATTGTAAGAATCCATCAAGTAGCCAAAGTAGGCCAAGTATTATCTGAATTGTTCGTCTAGTAATTCTTTTATGAAATATCACTGGATTGTCTCGTAAGAATATTGATAAGCTCTAGAGCTATCTTAAATCAATTTTTTATCCTTAACAATCTTATCAATCTGTAGCGCATAGATTTACGCCATCACGGACTCGAACTTTTTAACAGATACGAATGAAGCCCTAAAAATAACATTTACAACTTAGAGACTAATTCTCATCGGTTAGCAACTTTTGGAGGTCCACCGTAGATGCCGTTGCGTCAAAAATACAAGGCAACCGTAATCTTCATCTATGCATTCTTCCGACTTAGTGGTGATTGTATCTACTGAAAAACAAACAGATCTAGAAGGTGCTGGTTATCCTCACCAACATACACGCCGCCAACCTTATTGAATATTTTCCTTACTCTTTTATTGTATTTACTATTCTTCCAAGTTGCACTGACAGGTATTGCACCCAACGTTCTTCTAACTACATCAAGTTGAAAATCTAATAATTGGGTCATTATACCTTGACCTTCAAAATCTGGGTCAACAAAAAAACCACCAAGTTCAACTAACTTTTGGTCATCATTCTTTGAAGTAATTCCACTAAGCCACAAAGGAATATGTTGTGGGTTAGGTTGCTCGATTGCGATATGGCCCACAATCTGGCCTAGAGCTTTTATGGTAGCAAGGTATCGGTGCTCTTCGTATATTCTTGGATTATATAAAAATGCTTCTAGTTCAGAATACGGATAAGTATCTGGATTTGGTATTCCTGTAGCTTCTTGAGATCGAGCGAGAAGTTCTAATAATTCACCTCTATCTTCGGGTGTTGCTTGTCTAATCTCTATGCTCATAAAGCAATGATAACAAACTAACTTTGTCTAAACATAAGTTTATTGGAGGACCATCGGGCATGCTGTTTCGTCGAAAATTCAGTTGAGCACCAACCTTCAAATAGCGTACTTTAATGTTTTGTGAGCAAAGTAGTTATGTGTACTGGTTTTCAAGTGATTAAATAGTCGGCAATAATTTATCGCACACCACTATCACAGAATTCATCATACCTTGAAGATTTTCCATCTATCACTTTAACAGTAGGTGTTACGCTGCAAACTGGATACCCGCTCAGACTGGTATAAAAATTTATACTAAAACTACCACTACCAGTTTCAACATGATAACTACCAGTAGAGTCTGTTTTAGTTTTAAATACGGGAACATTTCCACCATATACACTGGTTTCTGTTGCTGAAACATTGACATTGGTTACGGGTGTTGGTGGACAGGGGTGGTTTATCTGTACATCAGGGCATAAACCTTCTGTAACTGTTCCGTAAATACCCGTAAAGTTTGTTGGACCTACGTATTTATAATTATTTGAATTTGTTTTTGATTGGATATTTGTGGGTTTTGGTTTATGGTCTATATGCAAAGCTACTGAATAACCTGCTATGCCAACGATAACTAATGTTATTAAAACCAGTAATACTTCAACTAGAGTAAATCCTGATTCGTCTTTATGAATACTCATTATCTAGAATGTTATCACAAAGAGCTTATGCTTTGGAGGGCCAGGTTGCCGATTCGTGGCACACCCTCTATCCTGATTTACTCTTGATGTACGATAAGCTGAAAGGCTTAGGAATAGCCTCGGTTGATGGTCAAATTAGCTATTTGGAGGAGGACTATCATGCTTAGGTTATTAAGTTTTACCAAATCCTCACCAACTGATCTACTTACTTCTACATTATATAACGAAGAAACCTTCTACGCCACGTTTTTGAAGGACCTGGGAAGGTGCCAAAGCGAAGTTATACTAGAATCACCATTCGTTACTAACAGGCGACTAAAATTGCTAATTCCTACCCTTCAAAAGCTAAAAGACCGTAAAGTACGGATTGCCATCAATACCCGTGATCCTAAAACCCATGATGAAGGTTATTTGCAGGATGAAGCTACTG
>DATKHB010000012.1:0-17638 GCA_035510455.1 Saccharimonadales bacterium (SeqCode)
CTCATCTGCCTTCCTAAACCAAGCTAGTCTAATCCTAGCTCCGTAAACCTGGAGCTGCTTCTGTGTCATTGTTCTTGTACTCACTTTCATTACTCCTTTCTATTGTATTGAAAGTGTCCAAGATGTTCGGTGCCTTAAGAGGATTTATCGGCCAAAAATTGACTTTTTGCCTGAGTCTTTTTTGAATTCTTCAAGCAGTTCTTCTTGATGTCTGCTTAGTTTAGTTGGAGTGCTGACTACAATAGTAACGATATGCGCGCCACGACCGGAGCCTTTTATATGCGCTACACCGTGGTTGGATAGCTTAAAGTCGCTGCCGCTTTGAGTACCAGCTGGGATTTTCATCCTAACAGGCCCGTCGACAGTATCGACATCAATTTCAGTCCCCAAAGCGGCATTAACCATATCTATCTCCTCCTCGCTCAGAATTAGATCACCCTCTCTCGTAAACTTGCGGTGCGGCCGAACACGAATATTCACGTATAGGTCGCCCTTTGGCCCATTGGCGACCGCCTCACCATGCTCGCGCAGTCTTATAGTCGCACCATCATCAATACCAGCGGGTATCTTAAGAGTTACGGTCTGGGACTTTTTCTGGGTACCGCGGCCATGGCAAACAGTACAAACTTTTTCTGGCACTTTACCAGTTCCGCCACAAGTTCGGCAAACCGCTGCCTGCTGAATATTACCAAATATCGTTCGGGTTACATTGACTACTTGGCCGGAACCGTTACAGGTACTGCAGGTCTTTAATTCATAGCCGGGTTCGGCTGTACTGCCTTTACAGTGATCGCACACGTCCTCAATATCAAGTTTGAGTTTAACCTCAGTGCCAAAAACAGCATCCTCAAAACTAATTTCAGCACGGGTTTCAATATCTCGGCCCTGGGTTTGGCGTCTTCGAGATCCGCTACCACCACCGCCAAAGAAACTTTCGAATATATCTCCTAGCCCTAAATCACCAAAATCAAAGTTGTACCCTTGAGCATTGCCAAAAGGGTTAGCTCCCTCGTAGGCTGAACTGCCGCCAACTCCAGCATGGCCGAATTGATCGTATCGTTTGCGCTTACTCTCGTCTTTTAGAACTTCATAAGCCTCGTTAATTTCTTTAAATTTCTCCTCGTTACCACCACGATCTGGGTGATGTTCAACAGCCAGACGCCTGTAGGCTTTTTTAATCTCATCGCTCGAGGCGCTTTTGGTGATACCCAAAACCTCATAGTAATCCCGTTTAGCCATTCTTCAACCCCCTAAAGTCCAGCGTATCCTTTAGCCACTTTTTGGCGGCCTCAGAAGTATGAGTCAGAGGTAAAGCATGCATAACAAAAGTGTCATAGCCGTGGAGTTTTTTAACGATTCTTTCGGCCTCAGCAAAGTATTCATCGCGACTTTGCATTACTAACTTAATTTCATCAGCGGTCTCGATCCCCTTCTGCCACCAGAATTTAGACTTGATGGGAAAGAATTCAACACAGGCCACTAGATGCTTCTGAAGCAAAGCATCAGCAATATCTTGGGCCTGTTGATAGGAACCGCAGGTCAATACTAGTTCAACGTAGTTATTTTTTGGCATCATGGGCATTGCTTTTAGCTAGAAGCTAAACTTATTTTTTGGGTTTATCGCCATCAACGACTTCACCTTCAACGGTTTCGCCTTGATCTTTTTTAGTAGATTCACCATTATCAGCTTTTTCAGTCTCATCTGTTTTGGCTGATTCATACATTTTAGCACCGATCGGCATTATCTTGTCGTTAAGCTCTTTGGCGGCTGTTTCAAGAGTACTTTTATCGGCTTTGTCATCGCTAGTAACTTTTTTGGCGCTATCGATTGCCTCTGTTAAGGTCTTTTTATCCTCATCAGACAGCTTCTCATCGTGTTCTTTGAGTAGCTTCTCTGTCTGGTAAACAGCATTATCCAATAAGTTCCTTGCTTCTACTGCTTCGCGTCTTTGCTTATCCTCTTCAGCGTGAGCTTCGGCATCTTTAGCCATCTTTTCAACTTCGGCCTTATCCAGGTTGCCGCTGCCAGATATGGTGATGCTTTGTTCTTTGCCGCTGCCTTTGTCTTTAGCGGTTACATTAAGGATCCCGTTGGCGTCAATATTAAAGGTGACTTCGATTTGAGGCACTCCTCTGGGAGCCGGCGGGATACCGTCAAGGATGAATCTGCCGAGAGATTTATTGCCCTCGGCTACTTCTCGCTCTCCCTGAAGGACATGAACCTCAACTTGTGGCTGATTGTCAGCGGCCGTACTAAAGACTTCGCTCTTACTGGTAGGGATGGTGGTGTTTCGCTCAATAAGTTTGGTCATCACACCGCCCATGGTCTCAATACCCAGGCTCAGGGGTGTAACATCAAGCAACAGGACATCTTTAACGTCTCCCTGCAGCACACCGCCTTGTATGGCGGCACCAACAGCTACTACCTCATCTGGGTTAACACCCTTCATGGGAACTTTGCCGAATATCTTCTTCACCTCATCCTGTACGGCTGGCATACGAGTCATACCGCCCACTAGTACGACGGCGTTAATGTCGCTAGCCTTAAGTCCGGCATCTTTTAGAGCTTTCTCACAAGGTTCCTTAGTCTTACCAATCAGATCGGCCACCAGCTGTTCAAGCTTGGCACGGCTCAATTTATACTCAAAATGCTTTGGTCCGTCAGCGTCAGCCGTCAAAAATGGCAGGTTAATGTCCACTTCCTTGGTGGTGCTTAGTTCGATCTTGGCCTTTTCGGCCTCATCGCGGAGTCTTTGCATAGCGGCCTTGTCGTCACTTAGGTCAATTCCCTGTTCCTTCTTGAACTCTTCTAACAAATAGTTAACAATCGCCCGGTCAAAATCAGCCCCGCCAAGATGAGTGTCACCATTAGTCGACTTAACTTCGAAAACACCGTCTCCGAGTTCAAGGATAGAAACGTCAAAAGTACCGCCCCCAAGATCATAAACAGCAATTTTTTCATCTTTTTTGTCAGCCTTATCCAGACCGTAAGCCAAAGCGGCAGCTGTTGGCTCATTAATAATTCGTTTAACTTCTAGACCGGCGATCTTACCAGCATCTTTAGTGGCTTGACGCTGTGAATCATCAAAATAAGCCGGAACCGTAATAACCGCTTCACCGACTGGCTCGCCTAAGAAGGCTTCGGCGTCAGTCTTTAGTTTGCCCAAGATCATAGCGCTGATTTCTTCTGGGCTATATTCTTTGTCGCCCATTTTTACTTTTACACCAGTACCGCTCTTGACGATCTCATAACCCATCAATTTTAGATCTCTTTGGACTTCCTTATCTTCCCAACGGCGGCCAATTAGGCGTTTCACTTCATAAATAGTGTTCTTGGAGTTGGTCACCTGCTGGCGCCTGGCCACCTGGCCGACCAATCGTTCACCATTCTTGTTTACGGCAACCACGGACGGTGTAGTCCGCGCACCTTCACTATTGGCAATAATTTCCGGTTTTCCGCTTTGCATTACTGCCATCGCTGAGTTGGTTGTCCCTAAATCAATTCCTATAATCTTTCCCATAGTATGTCTCCTTTATATCATCTTTACTTTAACCATTGCGTGTCTAATCACTTCGTCGCCCAATCGATAACCGGGTTGTAATTCCTCGGATACTACTTCCGTTTGGCCGTCACCGTCTTCCATGGCTACGGCTTCATGAAATCTGGGATTAAACGGTTCGCCGATCGTTTTAATCCGACTGACGCCTAGGTCGCCTAAAGCTTTTTCAAACTGCTTAATCACGGCCTGGATACCCTTTATGTAGTCATTGTTCATTAATTCCTTAGGGGTGTGCTTGGCAGCTCTCTCGAAGCTGTCTATAGCCGGTAGCAAGGTACGGATAATACTAGCTTTATAAAGATCACCTAGTTTAGCGCGCTCTTCTTCGGTTCGGCGGCGGAGATTATGGGAATCAGCTCTTTCCCGCTGCAGAGCATCAGTTAGTTCCTTAATCTGCTGTTCAAGCCCTGCTATATTATTGGCTTTGAAGGCCTTAGCGGGTTTATGTGATTGATCTTTACTCATATAAAACCGTCTCCAAAGTCTTACCGGCTCGTTTGACTAGGCTGATTACATCTCTATAGCTCTGCCGCGTCGGGCCCAAAACACCAATATAGCTCCGATCAGAGTAAGGGCTGCGAAAACGGCTAATTATTAAACTGCATCCGGCGCTACGGCCAATTGGATTTTCCTGGCCGATATAGACGCTCAGCGGTTCGTTTAGGGCAGCCTCATATAACCAAGGTTCAAGATTATCTAGAAGCTGGGCCACCTGGTGGACTTGGCTGGGATGAATGAACTCAGGCTGGCCAAATAAATTGCTTAGTCCGCTCATATAGAGTTGCGGGCCGATCGTCGCTAGCCCCAGATTATGAGTCAGCTCAACAAGCGTATCAACAGCGTTACGAATGGTTCGTTCCGGGACGCCGCCATTTTCTACTCTAGTTGTTAAGGCCTTTTCTGCTCGCCGTTCGGAAGATATATTCTGAAGGTCCGGTGACTGACCAAGATGGTTAACGTAAAAACGATAGCCTTTATCTGTAGGAATCCTGCCAGCGCTGGTATGAGGCTGAGTGATATATCTCTGCTTTTCTAGCTCAGCCATCTCAGCGCGAATTGTTGCCGAGCTGACATTAAAAACTTTGGCCAGCAAACTACTGCCAACTGGGCTAGCAACCTCAGCGTAGTGCTCAATAATTGCGCTTAATATTTTCTGTTGTCTGGGTGTCATCTCTTAAATTCTTGCACTCTCTTACGTCAAGTGCCAGTATTAAATATGATAGACTAACTAGCACTCATTAGTCAAGAGTGCTAGTTAAGATTTTTGGGCTTTTAAGTAATGCTTTAGGCCTATTAATAGTCGATGCGCTAAATCTTTAGCAGATTGTTGGCTAGCGCTGTCAATAATGCCCGTATTGGCAAACTTTTCTATCTGTTTTACTGCACGTTCAAGATCATCGTTAATGATGAACTTGTAGTACGGACGATTTAGAGCCGTCTGGAATTCTTTAACAGCGCTGGTTAGGCGCCTTTTGACTTCGTCATCCGGGAGTCTTCCTCTTTTATGGAGTCGCTTCAGCCACTCTTCGAAACTAGGTGGCAGAACAAAACAAAACAAAGTATCAGGCTTTAGCCTATATATATTCTCAGCCCCAGTTACTTCGACGTCAGCGATAGCAATCTTGTGATTATCTGCTGCTTTTTTAAGTTCACGTAAGCTAGTGCCGGATACTTGCTGATCATGAATAACTGCCGCTTCCAAAAAAGCCCCGCTACGTATATCGTCTAGCATTTCTTGCTCGCTTCTAAACCAGTATTCCCGTCCATTTTGCTCTAGTGCTCCGTTGTTGATTCTCGGCAGCCGTGTGGTATCGGATACCATGAAATCAAAACGCCCGCTTTTTAGAGCCTCTAAAATCATGGTATTGCGCCCAACGGATGTTGGAGCCGTCAATAAAACCAATTTGGTTCTTTCTA
Organism: Saccharimonadales bacterium (SeqCode); assembly: GCA_035510455.1. GTDB lineage: Bacteria > Patescibacteriota > Saccharimonadia > Saccharimonadales > UBA4665 > DATKGL01. The sequence continues at coordinate 5,478 of DATKHB010000012.1, forward strand.
GGATTTTCTTCCCGTCTTCCGAGAGATGGTAATCGGCCAGGGCGCTATCGAATTCGGCTAAATGTTCAAGCTCATTATGCATATTCAACGGAGTCTGATGACGTGTTCGCTATTTAAATCTTGGCTGGTACTGGACGTCGGGGCGCCGACATGGTCCGGTGATCTATTTCTTCGCCTGTTGCGGTGTTTTTTAGGTCGATCGGGATTATCAGTTGATCCTTCAATAGCAGTATGGGCCAAGTTAGACTTAGCGTCTCCTTTAGGGCTTTGGGGCGGAGGAGTTTGCTGAGGTTGCTGGGGCGGAACTGGCCGCGGGTTTTTTGACGGTGATTGGTACGGTTTTTGATTAGCTGTCAAGTAGCGTTCTCCGACAAATTGTTCGACATGAAGACGGTTAATGGCATACTTCTCACGGCTGTTCTCGATAATTAGTTGGCTGTAGTCTTCGACCTGAGGCGGAAGACTTATGGTGATGGCCGAGAAAGCCTGAGCCTTTTCGCCTTCGATAGTCATGCTTGTTACGAAGTGGCGATTATGCATGTGTACCAGATCGTGCTCTTCAAACTTCGGCTCAAAATAGCGAAGCATACTCCGGGCATCATCGGCGCTTGTTCGAAAACTAATTATGGTACCGACATTGCCAAATACAGCATCACGGACTTCAGGTAAAATTTGAGCGATATACTGGTTAGCGACGGTTAGGTAGAGGGCATACTTTCGGGCTTCGCTTAAAATTGTGGCAAACGAATCGGTAGCGAAATTCTGGAATTCATCAACATATAAATAGAAAGGTATTCTGTCGCTACTGGGCTGATCAGCCCGGCTCAAAGCGGCCATTTGAATCTTGGTCACCAGTAGTGACCCCAGTAATGCGGCATTATCCTCGCCGACTAAACCTGTTGATAGGTTAACTATCATGATTTTGCGTTGATCCATAATCTGGCGAATACTGAAACTGCTTTTCGGTTGGCCAATTATATTTCTAACCAACGGGTTGGCCGTGAAAGCTCCAACTTTATTTAGTACTGGTGAAACAGCCTCGGCGGCAAACTTATCATTCCAGCTGCTAAATTCCACCATCCAGAAGTTTCTGACTACCGGGTCTTCAACGTACTGCAGGACTGAACTTCGAAACTGCTTGTCGGTCAATATACGAGTTATGTCCAGCATAGTAGCTTGAGGATAATCCAGCAGCGCCAATATGCTATAACGCAGAATATACTCTAGCCTTGGCCCCCAAGACTCAAACATCCTCTTTAAGACACCGATTAATTCTGAACAGGTATGAGATTTTAATTTAGCGTCCTCGACTTCCATTGGATTAAAAGCTATCGGATAATCCACGTCAGCTGGATTAAAATAAATGACGTCGTTGGCGCGTTCTTTTGGAATACGCTGCATAACACTCTGGGCATAATCCCCGTGAGGATCAATCACCGCGAAACCGTACGGTGTGTACATGTCGGATATGGTCAGCAGTTCAAGCAGGCCGGATTTACCTGTCCCGGTTTGACCGATAATGTATAGGTGTCGTCCGCGGTCAGCTCGCGGCAGACCAAACATCGTGTTATGCCCGCGAAAATTAGTAACCGCGATCGGACTAATGGCTTCTTGGAATTTTTCGTCGACAACTGGTAAATTAGCCGGCGGTTCAGCGGTTTGCGACAAAGACCATAGGATATAAGGTGTCTCAACATTGGTGTGCGGTAGGTGATAAAGAGTTGCTACTTCCTCAATGTTACAGATAAACGGCTGGCGTCCGATATCCCTCGATTTATAAAGTTCTTCAACGTACCTATCATTGGCTACTCGCTTGGTGTCAAAACCGTTAAGATAGGTTGTATTGAACTGTTTATAGCTGGCGATTATCGATTGCATCCGAAGCTGCGCTTCATCATGTGACACGTTGCCTTTATAAATAATTCGAACCGAACATTCAAAAGCCAGTTTTTGGCTCTTCTCCTGAGCAGCCGCTACTTTAGTTTGCTGAGAATCGCTCATTTTAACAGTTTCCGACTTAGTTTGCGGAGGGGCCCAGAGAGCCGACAATAACCCGCTCGTGGAGTTCTTGGCGCCGCTATTCATGCCCGAAATGTATCGTTCGCTTCTTTTATGCCAATTGGGGGCGGCCGGGCGGATTATTAATTGAATCCAGGCTTCTTCGTCCTCTCCAAATTTTGCCAAAGTAGCGGTAATAGCCGCTAGCGGGTCGACCTCAAAGCTTTGAAAAGTCTTAATCGGCAACGCGTGGTTGCCGATTAACTTTAACTCAGTGGTCAGCACTGTAGGAAACTGCAGCTCTGGATTAATCGTAAAATCCGGGATTTCTGAAATATTTACCGTCGGATACTGAGCGTAAATCTGTTCCTCAACGAAACTTTTTAGGTAACTTGGCACCCAGACGTAAAAGCCAATGCGTTTTTTTAGGGCGGCTATCTCAAAACTAATTCGTTCCCGACTAGCTGGTTTTAAAAATCCCTTGTTCGGCATCGTCAGTAGCCCGTGCAGACTAGCGAACATTTGTTCGGCGGCTAATTCTTTCTTGTCGTTTGTCCTAGGAACTTGAAGCAACAGCACCACTCCATCTGCGGGGCCTGAGCTTTTAAGCGAATCATCGTCATTTGCAACCATAGTTTATAAACCACCTGCTATTGCTGTATCTTATTATTGTCGCACTTTTAACGACTAAAATACAGTTACCAAGCCATTTTTTATGTCTTAGTAAAGAGCTGCTGCTTTGGGCATTACCGATCCCTTTAGCAGTTCAGCAACTTCGGCGGCGTCAACCGTTTCCTTATCGAGCAATTTATCTTTTAGTACATCAAGTTTGGAGAGATTAGACTTGATAACTGCCCGAGCCCGGATAGCAGCTTCAGTAATTAGACTTTCTACCTCATCATCTATAACTCTGGCTGTTTCGTCGGAATACTCTCTTTCGTGTACTAATCTATCGAGCATCATGCCCTCGTCAGTATGAAAAACCTGATCGCGAAGTTTCTTGCCCATACCCTGATTAACAATCATGTCTCGAGCCAGCTCGGCTGCCTGTTGGAGATCGTTCCCGGCACCAGTGGTGACCCGGTCGTGCCCATATACTACTTCTTCAGCTATACGGCCCCCAAGCATGCGAGCCAGAACGTCTTTATACTCGATAATCGAGTGGTAACTTTTGTCTTCCGGAGGTATAAACCAAGTGACCCCGCCGGTGCCGCCGCGCGGGATAATAGTAACTTTGTGCGGTACATCGCTATCGGGCAACACGTGGCCAACTACCGCATGGCCAGCTTCGTGGTAAGCGGTTAGTTCTTTTTCCTTGTCACTCATGACTTTGCTCTTTCGCTCTGGGCCGATAGCTACTTTTTCAAACGCTTCGGTTAGGTCGTCATTAGATATTTCAGAATGATTTTTACTAGCAGCCACGATTGCTGATTCATTAGCGATGTTGGCTAGATCGGCGCCGGAAGAACCTACGCTCTTGGCCGCCAGGGAATCAAGATCAACATTTTTGGCAACCGGTTTTTTAAGAAAATGGACCTTAAGTATTGCTTCGCGGTCTTTTCTATCGGGCAGACTAATGTCCACTCGCCTATCAAATCGTCCTGGTCGCAGCAGTGCCGGGTCAAGGACATCAGCCCGGTTAGTAGCGGCTATTACGATAACGCTCTGCCCCTGTTCAAAACCGTCCATTTCCACCAATATCTGATTGAGCGTCTGCTCTCTTTCATCGTGACCGCCGCCCATACCGCTGCCACGTCGTCGGCCGACAGCATCTATTTCATCGATAAAGATAATGCAGGGAGAATTCTTTTTTGCTTTAGCAAACAGATCACGGACTCTGGAAGCACCAACCCCAACGAACATTTCTACGAATTCTGAACCGGATATGTTGAAGAATGGCACATTAGCCTCACCGGCCACCGCTCTGGCCAGCATCGTTTTGCCAGTTCCTGGGGGACCAACCAGTAGTACTCCCTTAGGTATTCTGGCTCCTAAAGCCGCGAATTTCTTGGGGAATTTCAAGAACTCAACTACTTCTTGAAGATCCTGTTTGGCTTCAGCGCTGCCGGCGACATCACCGAAGTTGACTTTATCTTTTTCATTGCCGTAAAGTCGAGCTCGGCTCTTACCGAAACTAAGCGCCTGGTTGCCTTGGCCCTGAGCGTTTCTGAGCATGAAGAAAAACAGGCCGCCGATTATTAGCACTGGCAGGATGTACTCTAGCCCCAGTGTTAATACGGTCGAGCTAGTAGTGGTTGAAGGCTTGTATTGAACGGTAACCTTAGAGTAGTTAAAGCCCTGGCTGTTAAGCGTGGCTGTTGGATTAGCAAAGGCCTTAAGCGTGTCGGTTTTTTGTCCTTTAAGAGTAATGTCTAGCTCATCGCCGTTAACAACTATCTTGGAGTATTTGCCGCTATTGGCTTGGGTTATAGCCCGAGTAAGGGGGATTTCTTGAAGACTGCTGGGCTGGCTGTAAGCCGCAAAAATGATTAGTGCAAAAAGTACCACCAGAGCGATAAAGCCAGCATTTTTGAAGCCGCCGCGGTTATTGGGGCTATTCCGGTTTCGAGATTTTAGGGGTGAATTATCCATATGTTTTCACATTATACAAGGTAGTCTCCGCTTTGGCTAGCGGTCTTGGTATTGGAGTGCCAAATGCTGGCTTTCAACCTTAAGAAAACGCCGGTTACCCATGGAAAATCTTTTGGTGGGAATATGGGTTTTGGCGGCAATTGATAAATTTTCTATAAACGACCTGTCTAGACCAGAAACACCTTGGGATTTTAGCCACATAATTAGGACCTCCTTGGATAGATCGTGTGGGAGTGATAAAAACCACTGTCTCTCAAGTGCCCCGTTAAATGAGTGAAGATCTATAAGATCACTGAGCTGTTTATCGATTTGGCTATTGAGTTTGCTGAATTTTTGATTAATCTCTACTAGCTGCTGGCGGTCAGCATTGATTAGTTTTGGCATAATATTATGGCGAATGTAATTTCTCCGGTAGCTATCGTTGCTATTAGTAATATCCTCGCGCCATACCAGGGCTTGGTCGTTGGCGTAATCAATGAGTTCGGCTTTAGAAAAATCAAGCAGCGGACGAAGAATTGCGCTACTAGATTGCAAAGAGCTAAAACCCTGCCGGCCAGTCCCCCGTAAGAAATTGAGAACCATCGTTTCCAAAAGATCATCTTGATGGTGGGCAGTAATAATTGAAAAAGATTTGGTTTTCTCTCGAGATCTCTCTAAAAAAGCATACCTTGCTTCGCGGGCTTTAGATTCGCTGGCGCTTGAGCCTAATTGTCCTTCTTGATATAAAAATGCTAGGCCATATTTTTTCGCAAGCGAGGCGACAAATTGTCGGTCAGCCTCAGAGTCAGTTCTTATACCGTGGTCAAAATGAGCGACAACCAGCTCAAGATCTGGTTGTCGGCTTAACAGGTCCAAAAGAACTACCGAATCGACTCCGCCCGACACGGCGACAATATACTTACCGCTACTAACTACTATTTTCATTACTGTTAAATATTAACAGATATAACACGCCTGCGGTGTAAATTTCTACCATAGGAAAGACAAGGCCTGTTGATTTGACTATCAACGAGGTAGAATACAGATGTAAAAGATGGTATATTTTTACACTATCGGGCGACGTAGCTCAGTTGGTTAGAGCACAGGACTCATAAGCCTGGGGTCAGTGGTTCAAGTCCACTCGTCGCTACCAAACTTGGATTTTTTGAATCTTTAGACAGTATTTCTTCAATTAACAGATAGGATTTGCTTAATTTAGGGGGTTCAAACCCTTTGTCAAAGTCATACGCCAATCCTTCAGGAAATAGAACATCTTGTATACGTTTCTTGCTTTCTAGACCAGCAACATTCCAAAAAGCAGCAGGGTCAGACATAAAAAGCATACCGCCATCAACTATTTCTTCCTTTTGACTAACGTAATCATCTGCGTCAACTTGTTTTAGTTTCAGTTGCATAATTTCAGTGTCAATCTGTGCTAATTTATCGTCTTTAGTAGTTTCGTCTATTTTTTCATCAAGGAAGTAGTCTACAACTCTAGACTTTCGCTCGGTAAGAGCCTCTAACTGGTCGTTGATAAGCTTGGTCTGTACTATTGCGTCCTTGTACTCAACATTCCAGCGACTTAGAATAATTTCTCTAAATAATTTTGATATACTCGGTTTTAGCTTTACTTGTTTCAGAAGCTCTACAAATTCATCGTGCATTAAATCACGCTTCTTACTGACATGATAATCAAGTCGGTTACCCACTTTGCACTTATAACAAGAATATCTGAGACTAGGACCACTTCGACCTCTAGTTGGACAGCTAATAATTCTATGTCCGCAAGTATGTCTTAGAAAGCCACCTTTTAGATACCACTCAACTTCGGCTTCACGACTTTTATTCTTCATATTTCCATTAACAATCGCCACATTTTTATAATACACTGATTCTTCTATAAGGGGCGGGTGTAAACCATCAACCCACTTTCCGTTTGTATACTTACTGCGTACTTTACCAATATAAATTGGGTTAATGAGCATATCTTTAACACTCTGCCAGCGTCGTATCTCACCATTTCTACCGCGTATTCCTATTTCAGCAGCAAGTCCCTGTGCTTGTTTTACGTTGTATGAACCTGATGAAAACTTAACTAGTAGTTTGATTACTTTATCTGCGTCATCATTAGGAATAAGCGTTGGTATATCTAGAGCTGTTTTATCACGACGATACCCGTACATTGGGCTGTGAGGCCAGCCTCCTTGCAACGCTCTTTGTTTTCCACCTTCTGTTGTGCGAATGGTGCGTATTTCGTTATCAAATTCAGCAAAAGCTGCAAGCATTGAGTCCATCAAATGACCAGCAGGGTCGTCTGTTAATGGTTCGGTAACTGATAGTAACTTTGCGCCTGCCTTGAATAATTGAGCTTTAATATAATGGTGTAACTCACTCTTACGAGCAAGACGGTCTATTTTCCAAACAATACAGTAGCTATAATGACCTTTTTGCTTTAGGCAAAGACTTAACATTTCTGCAAGTTTAGGACGATACGCAAGCTTAGCCGATACGCCCTCCTCGCGGAATATATGTTCAGGTAATAACGTAAAACCATGTTGCTTGGCAAACTTAATAATTGCTTCTTCTTGGCTATCTAGACTTGTGCCTTTAACTTGGTCATCAGTTGAAACTCTGATGTATGCTACTGCGTTCATGGTTTTAATTTCGTTTGACTGCTTTTTCATATTAATAATAGTTCCCTACTTGGACGTTGGCACGCCTCGAATATATTCAGTGGCTACTTCATCAAGACCGATAATTAAGCTACTAATTTCTTCATCAGTCATTTCTTTAGCTTCTACTCCCAGTATTCTCCGAGCCTTTGCAACGCTAACAATTAAGTATTGAGAAAATTGAGGTAGTGATTGATTTGCCGTATCCATAATCTTTCTGATTCTTGGCACCACGATATAGGAGTTCCTTTCAAGAACTCTGGACTAATTATTTGCGGTCGAGTTAATAATTAATGCATTACTCAACTGTATATTGAACAGTATCAAGTAAGGCACTAGCGTCTTACAAGAAAATATCGTGTTATTAAAAACAACATAAGCACAAAACCACCCAACACTTACCCACCTTTTACCCAACCCTTAACAGGGTAATAGATTTTTATAGTCATATATCATTTGTGGCACTATATTCCTGCGAAATCGCCGATGAGTTGCCGATGAGTTGCACATCCCCAAATCATTAAAATCGGCTATGAGTTGGCGTATAGTTAGCCACCCCTTTATACCTGTAGCTAAGACTATTTCTCAACTTCAGATTTTATCTGTTCTTCATTCGCCTGTGCGGCGTTCTTCTCACCAATCATCTTAAATGCTTGATATGCTGTGAAAGTAACGTAACCTACTAATAAAACTCCGAAGCCCCAACTATAAAGTGTGAAAGACATATGTATGTCATTCAGTAGTTGTGAAGATAGCATTAAGATTGGAAATAGCAGTAACCCAAAAACTATATCTACGATGGAAGCGTGAAAGAGAAATCCAATCCACTGCCACCACTTTAACCGAGCTGTGCGTTTATCATAATCATCAAGTATGCGTTGTTTAACTTCAGCGAACTCATTTACTCTACTATCATTACCGTCTGCAAGCTCTCTTGCTATATTCCTAGCAGTCCACATATCAGCTTCTGTTTTTCGTAGGTTAGGCATACCACTTGATTCGCCCTCTAGCTCAACCTTCCTGACCAGGAATATAAATGTACCGTTTGCTATTAAAAGTAGAGAACCCCACCAAAATAAAGCAGGATGTAATATGTCGCCAGATATAGTTTTATCTGAACCTACGGTTATAGCTACAGCACCTACTGCAAAGCAGACTGCTGTCAGCGCTATATACCAGTCGCTGATTTGCGCCTTAATGAACATGAAATTATCGAGATAGCGTTTACCTACCTCATCTTTCATATTCTCAAACTTTTCTGCGTCCCTGAGATAGCGTTCTCGGTCTTCTTTGCTAACGCTCATAGCTGTCCTATCTTCTTTACTGCTTGAATTATAGTATTTCTCAGACAAGGTTACTATTTATGCGTCTCAATAGAGTAAAACGCGTAAAACACACAGTATGTGTGCTAGACGCACAGGTATCCTTAGTAATAAAGCGTTGCGGTTGAACAATCAGGAACAGTATTACTGTAGTTGTTAACTCTATCTGACTTTTGGATTCCAGATGTTCCATTGTAAGTAGAATAATTAAATTGGCAATAAGAAGCTGAGCCACTACCAGTTCCCACGATTGAGGTAACGTCAGTATATGGAGGGCAACCACCTGGATAGTTTGTAACGTACCCTGGGTTAGAAGGGTCGGGCATATTACAGCTATATGGATAGGCGTTTGAAGAACTGTATGAAGTAGGTGGAGAGACTGGACAGCCTTGCCCTGCTTGTGGTCCGTTGGTATATGTGCAACCAGCGAGTGTTGCAGGTTGAGATGGAGTAGTTGTAGCGGGTGTTGTGGTTGCCACAGAAGTACTAGGAGTAGTTGTTGTTTTTGTGGTTGACGTTGAACTGATAGCGGCAGGAGTAGAGTTAGTTGCGGGTGTAGTATCAGCAGAGACTGAAGTCTGACTCGTAGGTTTGGTTTTACTGCTGCTTGTTGTGGCTAAAAGAGGTTTATTGTTTGTCTTTAAGCCTGCTCCTATTGCAACACCAGCAAACACAAGCAAGATTACAAAAACTACAATTGCCGACCTTCGGAATACTTTACTTTTTGGTACGGATATTCTCGGTAATTTCACAAACTAGCCTAGCTTTAGCTTATTTTATGACTTTATTATACTGTATTAAAACGCTAACTAGAGTAAAAACGTATATTAGTAATCCCATACAATTTATCGTCGCCGATAACTTTTACCTTTATCACTACCTAGTTCAATGCTAGTCCCTTAGATACAATCTGTTTACTAGATTGCACTTCTACCACTAGTTCCCAATATCTTATCAGTTCTCTTTTAATATCTGTCCAATGTGTCCAGCTCATGCCTACCATTTCGCTCATGGTTATTAGTTGTTTAATTTAACTCTTTTAGTAGCTTTAGAATTATTCGTGGCTTGATAATTGTGCTCGTGATAACCGTCCTATAATGCCCGCCCTTTGTCATTAAGAGCTTGATGTTGTTGTACTGTTTCTGTATATCTAGCTCAGCCAATACTTCATTTGGGTTTATAACCTTGTCACGAACAGGCAACATCATAATAATATGCTTGTCTTTTAGCCTTCCTGCAGGAGTATACATGTTAATTTCATGCCATCTATCAGCAAGTTGCTCTCGGGTTATCTTCCATTTCTTTTTCAATGACTTCTTAGATGGTAGCAAAGAGATGTTGCCACCCGTAATAACCAAAAGTTTAGTTAATTCTTTATGGCGTCGTAGCATATTGTAGCCAACCAAACCACCAAGACTAATACCTACAATAAGTAGCTCTTTATCTATTAGTTTTTCGTTTTGCATAAAAGTATCTACCTCATCCATCAAGTCTATTAGTTCTTGTGGGTTATGTGCTCTTAGAACATATGTAAAATCGAGAGCGATAATACTGTAACCAGCTTCTCGCAAAACCTTTAGTTGTCTTTTAGCTTGCCAATTAAAGCCTCCGTAGCCGTGCATATACAGAATCGTCTTTCCTGTAGGGACTTTTGGTATCACCCTCTTAATACTACGGATATATTGCATAGAAAAAGTATATCAAACCTATATCTGTAATTGGTTCAATAACACACACTTAGACTGCAACAGTGGTCTCTTGTCTTACTTGATTCACTATCTGCCACATTGTTAGCAGTTCTCGTTTGATTTGATTCCGATTCGTTTCTAGCACGCCTACCATAAAATTTACTTGACATAAGTGGTCAATGTGATTACAATAGTAATTACTATGCAATCTAAAATAATTCAAATCGGTAACTCTAAAGGTGTGCGTCTACCTAAGGATGTTTTGACCCTAAGCGGTATAAAAAACGACATCGAGATCAAGGTCAAGCAAGGTGAGATAAAAATAGTTCCTAAGAAGGAAGAAAACATTGACGACTTCGCTATTGCTTCTGAGGAGTCATTTGCTAAAGACTGGCTACGACCGGAGGAGGAAGAAGCATGGAAAGTCTATCAATAGGCCAAGTTGTCTTAGCTACCTTCCCTTTTTCAGATTTAACTACAACGAAACTTAGGCCGTGTCTAGTTATTGGGCTGGCTGAATTCAATGATGTCCTATTGTGTCAGATAACGAGTAAGAATTATGGAAGCAGAAAAGCAATTGCTTTAGCTAGAAGTGATTTTATTCAGGGGGAACTCGTCCATGATAGTTTTGTAAGGCCTAACAAAATTGCTACGTTAAATAGAAGCAGAATAAAACAAACCCTAGGAGCAATTAACGATAATAAATTAGATGATGTTAAGCAAGGCTTAAAAAGTATACTTGAGATAAGCTAAGTTTCCTGCGGGTTTAAACATTGCTCTATCCTGACTTGTTTTGCTATCTTCCACATGGCTATCAGCTCTTGTTTGATTTGGTTCCATTTCGTCCAACTCAAGCCTACCATAACTTATGCTTATTATAACTAGTTGTTAAGCTCAGAACCGCCCCATTCTACTACTGTAAATCCGCTTCTATCGAAGCTTGGAAAAATTTCAGGAACTACAGAAATTGGGTTTTTGAGAGATTTATAAACCATGAAGACTCTGAGAAGTGATTCTGGTTTTGGGCTAATTGTTAACTTAACTTTTGAGGTATACTCCGAACCCTGAGCAAAGTGAATTAGATTAAAGGAGTTTACTCCCATGATGGGCCCCCAGTAAGACACGAAGTCAGCTGATTCTCTAGAATTTAGACCAATCTTAGTAAGTTCTTGTTTCAGGAAACTATCAGTGTTTTTCCCACTTATAACGAAACCCTCATCCATATTAAAATTCATAGACTCTGGGTTACCCTCCCAATATAAATACGAGTAATCATTATGGTCTGCTAAATTGGTTAACCCACCGTTTGGATGAGCTAATATGTTCCATCCAAAAATTGGATTATATAATGGTGACGATTTACTTATACCTGCTTTATACCCTACCTTAACATTTATAATCTCATTTTTTGTAGGGTATAAATAAATTACTGGCTTATCGGGGTGTGCGCACGGTTGAGATGTCGGACACTGAAACCCACATTCAGGGAGTCCAAAGCAGGATGAAGTTTTTGGAGTCCCTATATTAAAATGCGGTAGAAGATTGTCTCCTGCATTTTTTTGATATATAGCGAATTGATACCCAGCGAAAAATACCATAAGCACAATAATAATAAAGACAGCTACTTTTACCATCTTTCCTTTTGGCATCTTGGGGTTAGCCATTTAACGTAATTATACCACTAGAATTTTCGATGACATTGGCTATAAAGAACATATCAATAAGCTCTGTTTTGATTTGGTTACAGTGCGTTCCTATCACGCCTATCACGTATAGAACTCAGGAGCTTTGCAACATTTGTTGGGGTGTCCTGTACTGCAGACTTAAGTGTACACGTTTAGTATTGTAGAACTCCAGGTAGTTATTTATCTTAGATTGTATTTGTTGGTTTGGGACGGCGAAGTCTAGGT
>DATKHB010000013.1:0-24173 GCA_035510455.1 Saccharimonadales bacterium (SeqCode)
GTGCTTATCCCTCACTTCGGGGTACGTTCCTACGCGTTACTAAGCCGTCCGCCGCTCGTCAGCGGAGAGCAAGCTCTCCCTGTTACCGCTCGACTTGCATGTATTAGGCACGCCGCCAGCGTTCATCCTGAGCCAGGATCAAACTCTCCAAAAAGAATTTGACTGCTTCTTAAAAACATTGTCAAAATGAACTGACGTTGATTTGCACTACACAATTTTAAAGTACAGTTTTTTGAGGAAACCTTAATAAAAAGACCCAAAAAGTTCTCCTTAAATACTACTACAAACCGTCTTCCAGTGTCAACCAAAATTCTAAGCCTTCAAGCCTTCGGCGACTTGGATTCCGAGTCTTCGGTTTCAAGAATCTCTTCCTCTTCGGCCTTATCTATTAGAGCCAGTGATACTACTTCATCCTTGTGGTTTAGGCGCATAATTCTAACCCCTTGGGTGGCTCGTCCCAGGGATGGTATATTCTTGAGCCCAAGTCTGATGGTCTGCCCCTGAGAGGATATAATGATGACCTCCTGAGAATCGTCGGTCAATGTTTTAACCCCGACGAGGTTACCGGTTTTGGCGTTAACGATAGCTGAACGTATACCGACACCACCTCTGGCATGAGGCGTAAACTGCGCTATTTTGGTGCGCTTACCGTAGCCAAAGCGACTGATTACAAATACGCTGGACCCCTCTTCGACTATATCCATGCCTATTACCTGGTCACCCGCGCGTAGTCGTATACCCCTAACGCCTCTGGCAACCCTGCCCATTGGCCGGGCACCTTTTTCATGGAACCTAATAGCTTGGCCCATTGATGTAGATATGACAACTTCGTTGTCACCGTTGGTCATTCTAATCCATTTTAATTCATCGCCCTGATCAAGATTGATAGCAATTAAGCCCGAGTTCCGAACGTTTTTATACTGCTCGAAAGGTGTCTTTTTGATTGTCCCTCTAACGGTACACATAATTAGATTGGCACTGCTGTTCTGCTGGCTAACATTAATAACCGAGCTAACTTTCTCTTCAGGTTGAAGCTGCAGAAGATTAACTAGCGCTATGCCCTTGGCATTCAAACTGGTAGGCGGGACTTCGTAAGTCTTCAGGCGAAAAACTCGTCCTTTAGTCGTGAAGAACAGTAAGAAATCGTGGGTGCTGGCATTAACAACGTGTTCAATGACATCTTCTTCGCGAGTCACCATGCCCCGTCGGCCCTTCCCCCCACGACCCTGATTCTTATACTCAGCTATCGAGCTCCTTTTTACGTAGTTCGCCGATGTAAGAGTTACTACAACATGTTCGTCCGGGATTAAATCTTCATCACTTAGCTTACCTAACTCACTCTTAACAACCTTCGTACGACGCTCATCGCCGTAACGTTCTTTCAATTCAGCTAGCTCATCTTTAATAATCTTGAGTATCTTCGTTTCGTCGGCTAGAATGCTTTCGAGTTTACCTATTAACTTGAGTAGTTCAGCTAGCTCATCTTCAATTTTCTTGCGCTCCAATCCAGCCAGCGTACGAAGCTGCATGGCCAAAATAGCTTTGGCTTGGATTTCCGTCAGAGCAAACTTTTTAATCAAGTTTTCTTGAGCTTCGTCAGTGGTTTCACTAGCGCGGATAACTTTAATTACTTCATCAATATGATCAAGAGCGATCTTAAGACCCTCTAAAACATGGGCTCGTTCTTTGGCCTTTCGAAGTTCAAATTCGGTTCGCCGTCTAACAACTATTTGACGGTGCTGGATGTGCTCATTAATAATATCCTGAAGACCTAAAACTCTAGGCTGAATACCGTCAACTAATGCCATTACATTAAAATGGAAAGTAGCCTGGAGCGGTGTCATCTTGTAGAGTTGATTAAGCAGTTTTTTAGGATATGCGTCGCGTTTTAAATCAATAACAATGCGGACTTTTCCTCTAGAACTTTCGTCTCGAATATCACTTATACCAGCTAACTTCTTATCTTTAGTTAGATCAGCTATTTTTTCAATTAAGGTTGCCTTGTTCACTATATAAGGTATTTCGGTAATAATTATTTGGGTTTTAGCCTTGGCATTCTCCACAACCTCAGCTGTACCGCGCGTGACCACTCCACCCTTGCCTGTGGCGTAGGCTGTTCGCAGAGATTCCTGACCGTAAATAGTGCCGCCAGTTGGGAAATCCGGTCCTTTAATAAACTTCAACAGATCGTCAAGGGTAGCGTCTTTATTGTCTATCTGATAAACGATGGCGTCCACCAACTCGCTTAAGTTGTGGGGTGGGATATTAGTAGCCATACCGACTGCAATACCGAGCTGCCCATTGAGCAGTAAGTTGGGTAGTTTAGCCGGTAAGACTGATGGTTCCTGAAGACGTCCATCATAGTTGTCCCGAAAATCAACGGTTTCTTTATCAATATCAACCAATAGCTCTTCAGCTAGGTTAGTCATTTTAGCCTCTGTGTAACGCATAGCTGCCGGTGGATCGCCGTCCATTGATCCAAAATTACCTTGACCATTAACTAGCATGTAGCGCAAAGACCAAGGCTGAGCCATGCGGACCATAGCATCATAAATGGCGGCGTCACCGTGAGGGTGGTAATCGCCCATCACAGCACCGACCACGTTTGCACTTTTACGGTGCCTGGCGCTGGCTCTGAGGCCGTCACGGTTCATAGTGTACAAAATACGCCTGTGAACTGGCTTGAGGCCGTCACGGACATCAGGAAGGGCCCTTTCGACGATGACGCTCATTGAATAGCTAAGGTAGCTAGTCTCCATCACGTCTTCGATAGTTCGGTATTCCACTGAGCTTGCGTGCTGAGTTGGCAAAATTTCCGGTTCTGGCTCGACTCTTTCTATTTCTGACTGATCTTTGTCGGCGTCCATATCTAAATATCCAGATCCTTAACAAACTTGGCGTGGGTTTGAATGAAATTCTTACGAAGCTCAACTTCCGTGCCCATCAGTTTATTAAAAATAGCGTCGGCCTTTTCGGCATCCTCTACTTTAACCTGAATCAAAACTCGCTTCTTGGGGTCCATAGTAGTATCGAAAAGTTGGTCGGCATCCATTTCACCGAGTCCCTTATAGCGTTTTTGCTCAACAAAGCCAGCTTGGCGAAATCGTTCGTCGTCCTTGTTGACCTTAACGCCGTCTTTTTTACGCTGGGCGATCGCTTTATCTATTATTTCTGACAGTTCACCGTCATCGTATATATAGACGCTGGACTTACGGCCTTGTTTAATGAGCTCAAACAGTGGTGGTTTAGCTAGATATAGGTGCCCCCCATCGATTACTTGAACCATAAAACGGAAAAAGAATGTTAAAAGCAGTGTGCTGATGTGTGAACCATCGACGTCGGCATCGGTCATAATAACGATTCGGTCATAGCGCAGGCCCTGAATATCGAAAGACTCCTCAATGCCAACTCCCAAAGCCTTAATAAGACTGACAATCTCATTGTTAGCTAGCATCTTATCCAATCGCGCCCGTTCAACATTTAAGACCTTACCTCTTAAAGGCAAGATGGCTTGAGTGCGGCTGTCGCGACCGTTTTTGGCTGAGCCTCCGGCTGAGTCACCCTCCACAAGATAGATTTCAGAGTCTTTAGGGTCTTTAGAGGAGCAATCGGCCAGTTTGCCAGGCATACTGGCACCGTCTAGCACGCCTTTTCGGATAATATTCTCTCGGGCAGCCCGAGCGGCTTTTCTAGCTCTGGCGGCCAGAAGAACTTTATTCATAATTTTTCTGGCAACTGAAGGATTTTCTTCAAGATAATAGGCAAAGTATTCGGTCATCACTTGCTCAACATAGCCTCTGACCTCTGGATTACCCAGCTTGCTCTTAGTTTGGCCTTCGAACTGCGGATCAGATAATTTTACTAAGATTACGGCTGTTAGCCCTTCTCTGGTATCTTCTCCGGACAGGTTCTCTTCTTTTTCTTTTATGAAGCCATTTTTACGGGCGTAATCATTAACCACCCTGGTCAAGGCCGATTTAAATCCAGTTAAGTGACTGCCGCCTTCAGGATTCAAGACATTATTAGCGAACGCCTTAATGGTCTCAGAGAAAGCATCGGTATACTGCAAAGCAATTTCCACTTGGGCATCAGCTACTTGTTTGTCAACGTAGAAAACGTCTTCATCGAGTTCTTCTTTGCCGACATTCAAATGCTGGACGTACGATTTTATACCACCTTCAAAATAAAAATTGTATTGACTGCCGGTTTTTTCATCACTAATTGAAGTTCGTATACCTTTTGTGAGATAGGCTTGATGCCGCAAGCGATCCAAAATAGTCTCGTAGGAGAAATTGATCGTCTCAAATATTGATGTGTCGGGGTAAAAAGTTATCTTGGTCCCCGTTCGGTCAGATGGGCCAACAACTTTTAGTTGGGTCTGTGGAGCACCCAGCGCATATTCTTGTTGGAACTCTTTACCCTCTTGGTAAACCGTTACCGTAAGTTTGGACGATAAAGCATTAACAACGCTCACTCCCACACCGTGCAGACCACCAGAGACCTTATAACCACCGCCGCCAAATTTACCTCCAGCATGAAGAATAGTTAAGGCGGTTTCCACGCCGCTCTTGCCTGTTTTGGCATGCTTGCCCGTAGGTATACCACGGCCATTATCAATTACGGTTACTGACCCATCTTCGTGAAGCGTTACACTGACCTCGGTAGCGTAACCCGCCAAAGCTTCGTCGATACCATTGTCGACCAGCTCCCAAACAAGGTGATGAAGCCCCTCCTCGCTAGTGCTGCCAATATACATACCCGGTCGCTTGCGAACCGGATCTAGACCCTCAAGAACTTGAATATGGTCAGCAGTGTAGGATGTTTGTTTAGCCACTATTTAATAAACCCTCATTAATTGGAATCATAGATTTCCCACTTACTTAATAGTATAGCGTATCTGAGCCCGTTATTCAATCATTCCAAGGTGATATTGTGCTAATTTTTTGGAGCTTCTTCTTGCTCTTTTGTCCCATGCAAATTACCCTCGCGGTCAATATAAATCGTATCCTCTGATTGGCCAGCTGATGGGCTAAGATCAATTGAGTCCGAGGTTTTATTAGGAGGCTTGTTCAGGCTTTGGGCTATACTACTGACTTCCTTTTTTTCTAACTGATTACTGGAAATATTAGAACCCGGCTGAGTCTTTTCCGAACCCGTTAATTTTTTAGGAGCGGGAGGCTTGCCGCCAACTGGTGCAGGAGACAGGTATTGGTGGTGAGTTGGAGATGCTATTTGGGGCTCAGGGACTGGAGGACGAGCCGTAGGAGAAGACGGGCGCACTAGACTTTCTCGTCTTTTAGCTAGCCAATCATCCAGAAAAGACGAAGGCCTAGCTACGGGAGACGGCGCGGCTGAAGGGCGAGAGGCAAAAGGATTGTCTGGGGAGCTAGAAGGCGGCCAGTTAGCGCCACCGCTGGGCGAAAATGGACTTCGAGACAGTGAACTAGTGTCGACCTTGGTGGTCAATCGCTCATTAATTTCCTTCTCAACAACTGATCTCGGTCGTCCAAATTTGGCAGCTGATAGCTGTTTTAAGGCTTCTGCGAGCTTGAGGTTAGGACTGCCAAGCGGCGGCAGAGTAGCCATACTAAAGGGCTGTGAGGGTACACCACCTACAAGAGTACGAGTAATCGTATTGTAGTTGGGTATCCTTAGAAGATCATCGCCGTTGAATATCGGCTGGAAGTACTGCGTTAGAGCCTCAACATCATTCTGGCCAACCCGGAATGAAACTATAGTCCCCATATTGCCAAAGACAGCATCTCTAATTTCATCGGTCAGCTGGGTAGTAAACTGGTTGGCAACAATTAAATTAAGATGGTATTTCCTGGCTTCTGACATGATGGTTGCAAACGAATCGGTTGAAAAGTTCTGGAACTCATCAACATAGAGGGAGAAATCGATTCTTTGGTCTTCGGGGATATTGGCTCGACTCATAGCCGCTGCCCTGAATTTCATAACAAAAATCATTCCCAGTAACTGGGAATTAAGCTCGCCGCATCTTCCCTTGCTAAGATTAACTAGTAAGATCTTTTTGTTATCCATAATATCTCTTAAATCAAAACCGCTTTTAGTTTGGCCAATAATTTGGCGCATCATCTCGTTGGACAAAAAGGCACCGAATTTACTGATGAACCAGCTAACGACTTCTCCAAATTCATTAGATCTTTGACTAGCCGGCATCTCTTTTTGCCAGAATTCGATAACCGTTTGGTCGGTGACATGCTTCAGTTTTTGCTGGACAAATTTTGGATCTCTAAATAACTTGGGTATGTCGATAAATGTCCCGCCGCCAGGGTCGGACATAACTGTCAGGGCGGCATTCCTAAAAAGGTGTTCGTACCTAGGCCCAATGATTCCCTGGTGCTGAGGATCATAAAGCTTATAGAGCATATTGATAGTTTCTTGGATCAGTAAATCCTTCTGCTCAATCGAACTGAACTCAAAAAGGTTTAAGCCTATCGGATAATCCATATCGGCAGGACTAAAATAAATAATGTCTTCAGTTCGTTCTTTAGGGACCATCGCCAGCAGGCGCTCGACAGTATCTCCGTGGGGATCTACAAAGGCGAAGCCTCCTCCGTTCAACATATCCTGCAGCGCCAGGTTTTCAAGGAAAGTCGATTTTCCAGTACCAGTTTTACCGACAGCGTACATGTGCAGAGCACGGTCACGGATACTGATACGGATTGGCTTTTTCGCGCCCCTAAACACATTGTAGCCTAGCAGTAGTCCGTCCTCAGGTATGTTTCTTGGCCCATCGGTTTGCTTAGATCCCTGCCTCTCCAGCTGTGACGTTGGTATATTACTTTGGTCTGGGAAGTGGAATAGAGTTGCCAGCTCTATGGAATTAAGTATGCTCTTTTTACTTTTAGCATCTTGAGGGAAAAATCTCATTATATAAGATGTCACAAAAGTATTAATGTCCTTGGCCGGGGTAAACTTGAAGCCGTTCTTACCAGGCGAATCGAATAGCGAAAAGCTGGCCACAACGTTGTTTAAGATAGCCTGTGCCCGATAGGAGACATTGGATGAAGCTATAACCCTAATAAGTATCTCAAAACCTGGGTATCTGGTCTTATCATCAATAGCATCTAGAGTTGATTGTTCTAGACTGGAGAGTTCCTTTTTATTGTTTTTCTTATCGGCCTCTACAGCTTCTGGAGCTTTAACAAAGGCGGTGGCGATCTGGCTAGCATAATTTACAACCTTGCCTGTTTTGTTACGTTCGGTTTCACCTTTCCTTTTGGTGCTTGAAACAGAGGCAGCTGTCTTACGCCAAGCAGCATCGGCCGGCCTTATGAGTATCTGTATGCCGGCGCCGTCTTCTTTTTCTAAGGTTGATAGAGCGTTCAAAAGGGTCTGCATAGCATCACGCTTAAGATCCTGGTAGGTAGCTATCGGATAAGCGAAAGATTCTTTCAGCTTTAACTCGCCGCCAATGGTCCCGGTTATTTTGCCAACTCTGTTAAAAATATTATGCTCGGCTACTTCTTCGACTCTAGCGTTCGGGTAGGCACTTATTATCGCCTGCTGGACGACGTTGACTAGGCCGACCGGCACTGCTGCGTAGAAATAGACAAAACCTCGTGAGCCAACTATTTCAAAAGCTATATGACGCTGACCATATATTTTGGTCTTAAAGCCTTTTTGGACGGTGCTGGCTAGGATATTGTAGATAATCTGGGCCCTTGATATGTTTTCTTCCACAACGTCTCTTACGTCGCGCCCATTGTTCTGGATATCATCACTAGGTGGAGGCAAATGTATGAGTAGCGGCACCATTTTAAGCGCCCTTTCGTAGTTCTTCTCTTCGCGAAGTATTCTCTGATACTGAAAAAAGATTATAACCCCGACAACTATTGCCAGTAGAACGATTGCCCCCAATATTGTTTCAATTACCATAAGTTAGCCTCAATCGTCGGTAACTTTTATATCTTTATCATACTTACGTTTTATCACCTCAGCTCTATATTGGTTCATAGTCTTGGTCTGCGCGTAGGGGTCACCTTGAGTTGAGGCTATAATTTGCTTGGCTTTAACCACATATTCTTTTTCTATTCGATCTCTATCTTGGGGATCTGCAGGTTTAGCAGGCTGACTAGATAAAGAAGGGTCAGCTGGGATTGAGGGGCTCGGTGGTTCAGTAATAGCGGCGGTGGCCGGATCCGGGGAAGTTGTTACAGGACTTGCTACCGGCGCGGTTTGGCCGATAGGCGATAAAAATTCTGGGGAACTTATCCCTGTATCTTGCCTGGGTTTTTCAGCCACAGGTGAATTCTCCCCACCAAAAGAAGGTGGAGGCAGACGCAAATCGGGCTGTTCCTCAAAATTCGGGTTCATCTTAACTACTATTATATCAGGCAACCAGCATTGATTGATGCCAGTTTTAGCTTTCGGTTACTGCGCCCTAGGCTCTTGACAGCCGCGTCAGATAGAACCACAGCAAAACAAACAGCAAAAGTATAGTAACCAGATCTCTGATGGAGAATTGGCCGATCGATAGCAATAATAAACAGATTACTGGAAAGGCAGCTACAAGCCCTGACATGCTCTTCTTCCGAGCCATAACTCGACTATTTTTCGGTAACAGTTGAGTGATTACTACCTCGGCCGTAAAGAACAGAGCCGAGAATAAAGAGATAAATGGCAGTATTAGAATTATTAAGGGTAGGTTTTGCGGATTAGTTGTAAATAAAAGTCCAAAGCTTATTAGATAAAAACAGATTGCCAGTAATATTTTTAATTTCATTTCTTACCTTAAAAGTATCTTTTCATAAACAGTCTATAAAAACAAATAAGCACTACCTTTGACAGTAGTGCTTATTCTAAGTTCGGAGTAAATCCGCTCATTATATAAAATATTTAGCGCTTACGTTCCGAGCTTTGACTGACCGCTCTTACTACCCTTTAAGGTAATGTGAGCGACGCTTTTGGTTGTTAAGTTAAAGTATTTATTTTGAATAACTTACAAGGACGAATATACTACATCTAAGCTATTGTGTCAATAATAGAATGTAGTTATATTTACACTTTATAGGTGTTATGTATATTAATATATCAAAGTTAATATAACAACGATTCTTATGAACAATTTGATTATCGACTCTGTATCATTAACTAACGGCGTTTTCTATTGGGCCTAGCAAACATTTTCTAGTCCCAGCACAATTTCTAGAATTTTTTTATGAATTTAACTTGCCACTAAGTTCTAATCGATGCTCAATATTTTTCGTGAATTATAAACAATTTCGCATAATTAAATTGTCTACGGTTTTTTAGCTAAAGAATCCAAATTTAGCCGTAATGGCGTTTTAGTAAACTTTAAGACAATTAATTAAAAAGAATTGTTCTGCGGAGTCTGCTGATTATAGTTTGGATCCTCCTAAGCTATAGAATATTACACGATCTCCTTAAGCCATTGGGCCATAATAGGACGGGTAAGAGTGGTGAAGCCCGATTAAAAAGCGAAGTTTGTAGTAATCCCCGTCGCCTTCTACCTTAAACCACGGTTACTCACATCTGTAGATCGATGAATAAAGATAATCCGGTGGCAATGCTAATGCTAAACTCTAGAAATTTTTCATTATGCGGGAAATAACATTTTTCTTATTAAATATTATGTTTAGACTCAAATACCTATTGCTGCCTGGTGCAAGCCAATGCTACTAATTTTAAATATAGACTACCAAACTAAGTTTTTGTGGATCCTTTTACTGCTACTAGAAATTACCAAATTTTATCGCGGTACAGTCGTTAATAAATCATAAATTATAATGAGTTTTTTGGTGTATATTAAGCAAATCGCTGCTTTGATGCCAATTTATTGAACCATTAATGCCGAGTTATGCACAGCTTTATAAAGCTTTATATCGATTATGCTCTTGACACTAAAATAGGTAATTTATAAGATAGGCATAGCGCTTGAATAAAAAAAGTGCTCAAAAACAAAAATGCACCTTAACAACGGCTTCTCGCAAGCCGTTGTTCCATAGAAAAATCAATACCCCAAATTAATAAAAATCCAAAAACAATTTAAATAACCCGCCACAAAAAAGCGGGTTATTTTTTATTATCATGGAAAAATTTAGTAAAAACCTTATATAAAATTTAGATTTCCAAGGGCTCTGATTAAAATTTAATCAACCAGCTTATTGAAGCCTGTTAGATCATCTGTTAAGATATTGATAGTCATTAAGAGTTTAAGGAGTTAATTCATCAATAACCAGTCCCGTCTGAACGAAGCTATAAGAGCTGATCAGTTGAGGGTAATTGATCATGACGGTAAGCAATTAGGTGTTCTTACACGCGCTGAAGCTCTTAGCTTGGCAGCTCAACGAGAACTGGACTTAGTTGAAATATCTCCCGGAGCAGATCCACCAGTCGCCAAAATTATTGATTGGGGCAAATATTCTTACCAAAGGACTAAGCAGCTTCAGAAGAATAAACGCAATACGAAGGTCTTGGACGTAAAACAAATGCGCTTCGGCTTAAAGATTAGTGATCATGACATGCAGGTGAAGCTTAAAAAAGTCAGCGACTGGCTTGATGTCGGCCATAAGGTAAAGATAACCCTGTTTTATAGAGGACGAGAGTTAGCTCATAAAGAATTGGGGTTTCAGCTAGCTGATCGAATAATAGCTATTTATGACGGAAATATAGTGCTTGATCAGTCCCCTCAACTGCTCGGCAAACAACTTAGTTTTATGATAAGGAGTAATAATCATGCCAAAACTAAAAACCCATAGCGGCACGAAGGATCGAGTAAAGATATCTAAGAACGGCAAAATAAGAATACGCCACGCCAACATGAATCATTTTTTGCAGAAGAAAAGTGCTGCTAGAAAGCGTCGCTTGAATCACTTAGAGACCGTATCGGGTAGTATAAGCAAAAATCTTAAGCGTAAGCTGGGAGTTTAGATGAGAGTAAAACGAGGTACAGCTTCTCACCAGAAGCATCTGAAGATCAGACACGCCACTAAGGGCATGACCAGATCAAACCGATCGAGCGTTAAAAGAGGCAAGCAAGCAATAACTAAGTCTCTTCAGTACGCATATAGAGATCGCAGGAACCGCAAGAGGACATTCAGGCAACTCTGGAACGCCCGTATAAATGCAGCGGCTAGGATAAACAACACGACCTACAGCAAGCTTATTTCTAACTTAAAGTCATCAAACATAATTCTTGATCGTAAAATACTCGCTGAATTAGCGGTCAATGAACCTAAAGCATTTTCTGAAATCGTATCAGCTGCAAGTAAGTCAAAAAAATAATACTGATCTAAACAAAGTGCCAGATTACCAGTAAGCCGGGTTCTGTTTTAACCGGTCATCTATCTAGTCTTAGTGTTGCCGCTAAGATCAAGCGGATATTTCGACGAACTACAGCGGGAACTGAGAGCCTAAGCTCCTAAAGTCCATCACCTTGCAGCAGACAGGGTTTACCAATAAATGCTGTCGCCAGCACAAATTGTGAGCTTTTACCTCACTCGTTTCACCCTTACCTATAAAAGGCGGTTTAGTTTCTGTGGCACTTTCCCTAGAGTCACCTCTGGTTGCCGTTAGCAACTGTCTTACCCTTCACTGCCCGGACTTTCCTCTTACTTATAAAGCAAGCGACCGGATGATAATCTGACACCTATATTATATAACACTTAGGCCACCTCTGTATCGTTTTCGCTGAGATGTTCGTCTAATGCCACGTTGACCATTCGGTCGGCAAGTTTGTTTAGCTCTCTTGGAACATGCGTAAAAGATATATCCTTAAAGGAGCTTTCCATAGCCTTAATCGATTGGTAGATTGGCCAAAGATCTCTGTTCTTGATTTTAAACTTTCCTAGCATCTGGTTTACTACCAGCAGGCTATCCATGTAAACTTTCACGCTAGATATATTTAATTTTAGTGCCTCTTCGAGAGCAAGCTTTAATGCCTGGTATTCAGCCTGATTATTGGTGGTTACGCCTAGATACACCCCGCGCTCAACTATCAGCTTGTCTTGGAGATCCAAGATAACAAAACCACTGGCAGACGGGCCAGGATTGCCTCTTGAACCACCATCTGCAAAAATTTTCGCATCTGTTATCGACAGTGGTTTGTTATGTACTCCGTCTTTAAACGTTGCATAAATATCATCAATTTTTTGAGTAATTTTACTCTTGTTAGTTAGTTCTATATCGCTCGTATTTATCCAGAGTTCAACTTTTTTGGACTCACTCCCCCATTTGATTTGGACACCACTAGTCTCACAAAAGTCTGAAACATGAGAAACGAATAAAATAGCCTCTTTTGGAGTCTTAAAATTAAACTTGTTGTATATTAAATTATCCTTTTGCGATAACCACATCTGTCAATCCAATGCTTATTTATTTTAATTAATGATTAGAGTGAACTTTATCTACCTTACCATAATTCCATTAATAATCTGTAGCGTTAGTTGAAGTGGCCCTTTGTCATGCATAAATGGTGGATAACATGATAATGGTAATTTAAAAAATATGTAGAAGTATTATAATAGCAATATAGGATAGAGGGTATCGGATGACAGACTTAGCGTTTAGGGCTGACGTACTAAAAGAAGATATTGTTGGCCGGGGTTATGGCCTGGTTGATCATGACGTCCCTCCAGACGTTATAGAGGCGGCTATAGAAGCCTACGCTAATTTCACCGATAATCATCCCAATCCGAAAGACTACACAATGAACTCCATGTTGGTTGACCAAAATGCGTTGGATGAACTTGACTACTCTCAGGATAAACAAGGAAAAAAATGGCACAAATTTCGAACCAATTATCCCTGGCACGCTAAGCCCGACGGTTTCACTGATCGAAGTTACGAAGTTGAGATACTAAGACAATATGGTCGCACTGTCTTGGGGGATGAGGGCTCACTACTCGAGGATGATCCAAAAGAATATTACCACTACCATCCTGGTAGCGATGCTATCCTAGAGCAACGTCACGTCGATTTTGAGTGGGGGCCAATACCTCCAGAGGTATACGAGCTCCATAGACAACTCAAGGAAATCCATGAGCAGGCAGTAATAAGTATCGAGGGTATTTTCAGGGCACTGGAGTCTGATCACCCAGGACTACTATCGACCCGTATGAGCCATGAGGATTTACTCGTAAGTCCTCTACGATTATTGTTCTATCACCCTGGGCAAGGTCCTACTTTGGCTGCTCCACATTTTGATAAGGCTGGTTTCACTATGCAGATTGCTGAAAGCCACATAGGTCTAAGAGTTGAGAATCCTCAGACTGAAAACAAGGAACTCGTCAGACGAAGCGCTGATAGCGGTGTAGTGTTCCCTGGATTATTATGGCCAGATTTCTTCCCTCAATCTGACATGAGACCGGCGTGGCACGATGTCATAAACTTACCCGAGCTGAACGATGGTCGTGACATCCGTGGATTGAACTGCGCTCGTTGGGCACTTATATTCTTCGCAAATGATACTAAAACTCCCGTGCCTCAGAAAGAAGCAACTCACAATAGATAGATCGTCATTTGGTCGGGGTGACAGGATTTGAACCTGCGACCTCACGGCCCCCAGCCGTACGCGCTAGCCAACTGCGCCACACCCCGCGAAAATAAAATGACCGGGTACCTTGGAAATGATTAAACCTGAAAGATCCCAGGTGGGTGCTCTCACTTAATAACCACGGTTATTAAAAATATCGAGTTCCCAATACTTTTATATTCAGCTAATCATTTGCTCGGTATGACTCCCAGCCAATTATTATTATAAGTACTTATAAATACTTAGCCAACTAAAAAGTTTACCAGGTGCTGGTCTATCGATATGATAAATGGGCTTAGGAAAGCAAAGAACAGTAATATTATAAAAAGAATTGCCACGAACCCCATTCCTTCAATTCTTTGCATAACCCTCTGTAGGGGCTCCGGTGCAAAAGCGTAGAGTAAACGAGAGCCATCAAGCGGCGGGAATGGAATCATATTAAACACGAATATTGCGACGTTAATATACATAAAGTAGAAGATATCTAGATCCAGGCTAACGCTAACGCGACTAGCGAACACCCGTAAAATTACTGCTGCTAGACCAGCCAGTACAAAATTTGAGAGTGGCCCAGCTAGCCCAACCAAAGCAGCTCCATATTCACGAAACTTCACCCTATTCGGATTAAAGGGCACTGGCTTAGCTGCCAAGAAAGGCACATGAAAAATTAAGACCATGACAATTGGCAGCAGGACGGTTGTATAGGGATCAATATGTTTTAGAGGATTTAGGGTCAGTCTTCCGGCTTCTTTAGCTGTATCATCACCTAAAGCGTGGGCAGCAAAACCATGCATAGCTTCATGTATGGCTATTGAGATTATAATCGAGACAATTACAATTATGGTGCCGGTAACGCCAAGTCCAGTAAGCATACGACCAGTATACAGTCAGTCTAAACAAAACTCACGCCTACATTGACTAACTCCTTAGAAACCGCTACAATAACACTCCTAGCACAAGGATAAATCAATGCAGAGATGTGAAATCACCGGCAAAGGCAAACAGTATGGAAGTAATGTTAGCTTTTCCCAAAGACACACCAAAAAAGTCTGGAAGCCTAATTTACAAGTTAAGACTATGGTTTTGGATGGCAAAAAAGTATCTGTCAAGATAAGCACTCAAGCAATTCGCACTATGAAGAAAAAGGGTTTATTAAGTCCTGAAATAACTGCGAAAAAACAGTCCTAAGCTTTCTCGAGAACAATTAGCTGTGTTACATCTGATAGATCTGCTAGTTTTATCTTAAGTTTGTTTAGCGTTTCTTTGGGTTCCATGCCTAAAGACTCGAGAGCTTCTTTAAGAGACTGCTGGGCTACAGGATACTTTAACGAGTTGTCGGCGTAGTGAGTTGGTATAACAATTTTCGGCTCAATTTTTTTAATGAGTTTTAAAGCCCCTTCGCCATCTAGAGTATAGCCGTTACCACCAACTGGTATACAGAGGATATCTACGGTCCCTATAGTCTCCAATTGAGTATCGGTCAGGTCAGGATATATGTGCCCAGTTACAACTAAGCGTAGATCGTCAACTTGGATTTTATATAAGTTACCAGTTTTCTCTTGTTCGGTATCGATGTGAGATCTGACTTTCATCCCCTGAATTGAAATCCCAGAGACTTCATATTCACCCGGTCCATCAACTACTAGTTTCGGTATTTCCTTGGGTACGCTGTGCTGTTGGGTGAAGATAGCTATATCATTTGCTTTTAAAACCGGTGTTGAGCCCAGTTCGGCAAGGTTATCATCAATAGTAACTCGTGCTTGCTTGGTATTTAATGTCAGACAATTGGCCCCATGAAACTGTAATTCCATAAATCTCCTTAGCTTATTTAGGTTCGACCAGATTATTCTTATCTATGATAACCTGTTTTTTTGAATTAAGAATATCGCTTATAAAACGATCCTTAATCTGTCGTCGGTATTCAAATTCTTGAAGCGGCATAACTACATACCTGATTTCTTTATTCTCTTCAGCCTCAACATCAGTAATGAAGTTCAGAACCTTAGATTGATTAACATTGCCGACGATTAATATGTCTACACCGCTAGACTCATCCCTGGTAAAATGTCCGGTGTATATAGCGACTGAAACGTTGCCTAGGGATACTAGAGGATGCTGGTCGGTCTGGCTGACCTTGTCCTTAACTTTAGAAGCTTTTGAACCGCTGCTGAATATTGCGGATAGTGGTTGATAATACTCGTACTCTTGATTAACTTCGTAATATAGCCGGTTGTTTGTAGTTTCTGATGAAATTATGCCTATACTTAGTAAATTTGCTAACTCCCGGCGAACAGAGTTAATTTGCTCATCAATCTTACGGGTTATTTCCCTAACGTAAAACGACCTATTGGGATTGCCATAAAACAATCTTAATAGCTTAACGCGAGTCTTGGATCCGAACAATTGTTCAATCATAAAATAATTGTAACAGAAAAACGGCGTTAATATAGGTTATTTGTTCAATTTCGTTGTTATTAAATCAACGGCTTGTCTCTGTTTATTAATCCAGTGAACAGCTTTATTGCGCTTAAACCAGGTTCGCTGTTTTCTAGCTAGCTTCATTTCATTGCTTACAGAAAACTTAATAGCCTCATCTAAAGTCACCCCATCAGCCAAGTATTTTTTGAAGGCTTTATATATAGGAATTTGCATTGAAGGTAGATCCCAACCGTACCTTTTACTTAAATGCTTTATTTCATCCAATAAACCTTTGTTAAGCATAATATCCAAGCGATCTTCGAGACGAGCTTTCAACTCTTGATTGCTCCTAGTTGTCCCAATAATCAAGGTTTTAGGCACTAGTCGATGTTTTTTAATAGGTGCCCCATTAGATTCTAAAGTTCTAATTAGATGTCTAGGATTTTTAGGATTGTTGGGTAACTCTAGGCCTTGTTCTGTAATTCTTCTCTGTAAATCTTCTACTGATAGTTTTTCCAGCCATAGTCTGTCCTCTGGCCTCCCAGGAGGTCGGAATTCAAAATTATACAGCACCGAATCTACATAAAGGCCTGATCCGCCAACTAAAAAGGCTATTTTACCCCTATTAGTGATATCCTTGATAGCTTTTTGAGCCGCATTTTTAAAGTCCGATACAGTAAATAATTCATCTGGCTCGATTATGTCTATAAGATGATGGCGTATCTTTTTTTGATCTTCTTTTGTTGGTTTAGCAGAGCCAATATCAAGTCCTCTATAAATAGTCCTCGAATCAGCAGCTATTATTTCTCCATTAAATTTCAAGGCAAGGTCCATGGCCATCTCAGATTTTCCTGAGGCCGTTTCTCCTATAATAACTATTAAAGGAGCCTTCATTTCAATTCTGGATGCCATTGGAACGAATTAATATCAACATTGTCATCTATAAAAATAATCCCTTCCGCATCAAGTAAAGCTCTTTGTTTCTCTCGTCCACCGCCCACAAATCCGCTAGCCAGTCCGCCTTTTTTATTTACCACCCTGTGCCAAGGCAATTCACTTGGCCCATAGTGCGCAATTTGACCAACTTCCCATGCCGCCCAAGCTGCACCGCATATAGCCGCAACTTGACCGTAGGTCATTACCTTGCCCTTAGGTATCTGCCCAACAGTCTCATAAACTTTCTGGTTGAATTCAGGGTCTACGCGAGGCATTTTACAGGGATGAATGCAGTACTCTGCTCTTAGATTCGTTAGCTATGGTTTTTAGAAGTTCATCAATATTATATTGATGATCCTCACTATTAACTTTTAGATCATTTCTGATTCGTGGAGTAAATTCTCCGCTGGAAATCTCTTTATCGCCAATTATTAAGGTGTAGGGGATCTTTAATAGCTCTGAATTTCGGATCTTTTTGCCTACCGATTCATTAGAATTATCGATACTTGTCCGCACACCAAGTTCCTTGGCCTTTTTGCCAATCTTTTCAGCAAAGTGCGTAGTCTTGTCTTCTTGATTGACAGTAATCAGCCTAACTTGTTCTGGCGCTAACCATACCGGGAAGTTTCCAGCAAAATGCTCGATAAGAAGCATCATGAATCGTTCAAATGAACCCAGTATTGCTCGATGTATCATAACCGGGACCTGTTCCTTGCCAGTCTGGTCGATGTAATTAAGCCCAAAACGCTTTGGCATAGCAAAATCTAGTTGAATAGTAGCTAGCTGGGTCTCACGTCCAAGCGCATCTTTAAACATGAAGTCTAGTTTAGGCCCGTATAGCGCCGCTTCGCCCTCCATCCGCTTAGCGTCTAGTTTCAGCTTATCACTGATCTTGGTAAGCATTGATTCGGCTTTATCCCAGTCTTGTGGCTCTCCGATATATTTTTCAGGTGTTGCGTTATCTCTAACCGACAATGACACCCAGTGTTTCCCCCAGAGGCCAAGACCTTCGTAAAACTGTTTTACGATCTTAACCAGAACTTCTACTTCTTGCTTGATCTGATCGGTCGTGCAAAAAGTATGTCCATCATCTACCGTAAACCCTCTGGTACGCTGTAACCCGCCTATCTGGCCCGGTTTTTCATCACGATACTGCATTGTCTGCTCAAAGTATCTTATCGGTAAATCACGGTAACTCCTTGGACGAGAAGAGTAAATTTGGATGTGGTGTGGGCAGTTAACGGGCTTCAGTACAAATTCCTGAGCATAGTGACTCTTTACATAGAACAACTCGTCGGCGAACTTTTCAGCATGACCTGACATCTTATATAGATCCAGTTTTGCCATGTGAGGGATAGAAACCAGCTGAATATCATAGTCCTTGCTCATATCGCGTAATGCTGTTTTCAACTCTTCGATTAAAACTGTACCTCGGGGTGTATATAAAGGGAGCCCAGAGCCTACTAGATCAGAAAAAACAAACAAATCGAGCGCTTGACCTAGTTTTCGGTGATCTCGCTTTTTGGACTCCTCTATCATCTCAAGATGCTTTTCCAGCTCTTCTTTAGAAGAAAAAGCTATCCCGTATATACGCTGCATTTGGGGGTTAGTGTCCTTGCCCCGCCAATATGCTCCTGATGTTTTGGTTAATTTAAAGCTCCCGACCATACCGGTGGATTTGAGATGAGGCCCCTTACACAGATCCGTAAAATCGCCATTTCTGTAAAAAGTCACTGTTTTTGCAGCCTTATCCTTATCAATCTGGAAGACTTCTTCTTTGAGTTCTTGCTTATCTATAGAGGTAGTTCCTCTTTCTTTTAGGTCATTAAGAAGTTCTAGCTTATATGGCTGGTTATTTTGTTTAGCCCACTCAACGGCCTCATCGATAGCCATCTCTATAAGCTCGAAGGGTTCGTCAGCTTTAATTATTCCCGCCATTATTACCTCTATCTGTTTTAGATCGTTCTCAGATAAAGTGTTATCTCCAAGATCAATATCATAGTAGAAACCGTTTTCAATAACCGGCCCGACACCGAATTTAGCCTCCGGCCATCTAGTTTGTATGGCGTTGGCCATAATATGAGCCAGACTATGCCTCATTGCATGAAGCTGATCGTCAGATTGATCCATCTTATCTCCTCGGGGTTACACCTGCGCTTATATATGAAAAAACGCGCCTAGTTAAATGCTCTCGCAAGTACATTCAACTAAATTGCGCGTCTCGGGCCCTTTATCGGGCGGTTCCACCGGACTTCCTCTATTTAGAGGCTCTCGTACCAGCATGTTACGTACATCCCAGTAGGAAACGGAGCTCTGCGATTGGTGAATTCGCCTCATCACTCAATTCTGAGTATAACACACCCCAAAACTTCACCCGTGAATAAGAATATAACAGTATTGGTACGATAAGGCTAGCACAAAACTATTGTGCTTTCTACATATTAATTGTGGATAGAAAATAATCTCATAGGCGATATCTTTTTTTTATCATTAAAAACTACATTTTTTTTATTAATTAAGTAAAATACAAATGCGGGCGATTAGCTCAGTTGGCTAGAGCGCTTCCTTGACGTGGAAGAGGTCAGAGGTTCGAGTCCTCTATCGCCCACCAGAATCATACTTAATAAACACATGCTTGATACTTGACCTAACAGGTTAGCTGTGCTAACATTGTCAAGTTAAACGAGGTGTTTGGGTGAGTACCAATAAATCGACTTCGCTTGATGGTTTCAAATTGTTTTATGAGGAACTGCCTCGTACCAATACAAGCAATCGAATAAGACGACTCAGCGTGTCTACAATAGTAAATTGACCCCTGATAGTCGATAAACTCCAGGTCCTAGATCTGGAGTTTTTTAGTGCCCTTACCCACAGAAAAACACAATTTTCCACTAGAAGAATTAATAGCGTTATGTCAATATGTTGACATGGTATGCATATATTGTGGCAAAGATACAAAGGTTATCAATTCGCGACTCCAGAAGAAGGCCAACAGTGTCTGGCGTCGACGTTTATGCGTTAAGTGCGGGGGTATTTTTACTACCACTGAGATTTTCCAAGATGACAATTCATTAATGCTGTCATCGGGGGACAAGTCTGTAGTCCCGTTTATAAGAGAGAGGTTTTACTTGAGCATTTATGACAGTTGTCGACACAGAGAATCAGCTGTAACAGATGCACGGCACCTAACAAACACCATAATAAATAAGTTAGTATCTAGACATAAGGGAGCTACTATTTACAGTAGCGACCTTAAGGAAATGACCCGTAGAACACTCAGCAACTTTGATAAAGCAGCAGCTACTCATTACCGGGCCTATTTTATGAGCAATGATTAAACAACTGTTTTGTTATCATCTGTAACAATTGCTTTTTCAGTGTAATCAAACTTGCCGATATAGCGCTTGAACATCAATCTAGTTTGAGAGTTAAAGGCTGCTAAGGAGCTGTAAGCTAAAGAGAGAACCGGCAATAGAGCCCATTGGACAATCATAAAGATGTTACGGCGCGCCTTATACCTTTTTGGCTTAGGCGGTAATGTCTTAAAACAAATAAACAATGAAGCAAATACGCCGATCAATGCTACATCTTGGATCCGACTGATTATCAGAGGTAAAACGTTAGCCGCATAGCTTTGTGGGTGCACTAAAGCTGGTATGAAACCAGCAAACAGTAGTAAAGGTGGTGCCACAGCCCAGGTAACGTGTCCTTCAAGCATTCTAGCCATTTTTGGCAAGATATTGCGCTTTGGAACTTTATTAGGCTTAAAGAAGCTCTGGTTAACTATATATGCAAAATCTGATGCCCCATAAGTCCATCTTCTAAGTTGAACAAACTGGGCTTTCAATGTTTTTATGTAGCGATCAGACAATACAGCATCCTGGTAAATAGGTATGTACAATGGATAAACCTTGTGCTTACCATCATATCTGAAGTAGGTTCTCCAGAACTGATGGCCATCTTCAACTATTGTTCGTACGCTCCAAAAATCAGTATCAATTATGGTTTGCATGCTTTGAGCGTGAGATGAAAAGTTCCTAAGAATATGAGGGCGCAGGGTTAGCATAATATTCCACACCGTATTGCCTGTTGCGATTACCCGCATCGGTGCCGGTGCATCCCAGATATTGTTGGTATAAACTGGGATCGGTTGGAAAGATATGTGTACTGGGTCTTCGCATAAACAATAGATATAGGTCAGTATGTGGAAATACCATCTGTGAGGATGGTTATCTGCATCAAGGGTCGTGACTACCACTTTCAGAGGGTCCAGTTTCTGTTTTTCTAGATACTTTTTTAATTCTCTTCCCGCATAGGTTATGTTCCCACCCTTACCTATTATTTCGTTAGGTATATCGTCGGGGTGCTTGACTGCCATAGCATGAAGAAACTTGTCTCCGTACTTATCCATAATAGTCCGAACTGTTTCTTCTGTCTGGGTACCGCCTCGTTCTTCATATGCTATAACCAAGATTATCTTCTTGAGATTATATTTACTCTTTGTAATCGACGTTATGGTTTGCTCCACCACCTCTATCGTCTCTTTATATACAGCAACCATTGCTACGTGTATGATTTCACTCGGGCTCGACACCGGCGTGGGGTTAATCTTCAAACGTTCTATGCTGTTAAAATGCCAGTCCGGTCTTTCGATTTTTACGCTGTCATCAATCTCTCGGTTTTCTAACTCGGGCAGCAGTTGATCCCATTGCAGCTTTTTATATCTAACCAACGTCTTGTAGCCTTGCAAGGCCCTAACATCTACACCTACAGACCGAAGGAAGTAGATCAAAAGGTAAGCTAGAACAAAGAATGCCGCGAATGTTACATTGATAAAACTAAGGATAAGCGGTAAGAATAATACGGTCCAGCTGATCGCCCCCGGTAAGATCTCGAATATTCTATACTTAAAATCTCGGTCCTTAACAAGAGGTATCTCTATATCTGTCATCTATTATTTCTATCTTAGGACTATTAGGGCGTTGCTAACAATCAGGGTTATAACGAGAAGCAAAACGCCCATACTAAGAACGGTAATTGAAAATTGCCTTCTTATTTTATATATCTTCTTGCTTAATATGAAATGAAAGATCAGCACAAAGACGGCAAAAATAATAAAATACAGGAAGTCGATAACTCCCCCTGTTTTAAATTCTCCAATAACAAGATTGCTACGCAGCTGAACTATAAAACCCTCGCCTGAATCACTCCCAAGTCTTAGGATTATGAGAATACTATCCAAAAATACCAAAAACAGATTTAGGGTTAGTAAAAGAAGCACAGATTTGTCTTGGAAATATTTCTGGGTCGATGGCATATCTATGTATTGTAATCTGTTAAATTGATTAAGCAAGTCGATCTGTTATAAAAGCATGGGAATGGTGCGGGTACTGGGAATCGAACCCAGCGCTCAGCCTTGGGAAGGCTGTATATTAGCCACTATACTACACCCGCAGACCACCTTGGAGCCACCTGTCGGAATTGAACCGACGACCTACGCTTTACGAAAGCGCCGCTCTAGCCAACTGAGCTAAGGTGGCGATATGCGTTCACCGAAGTTTAATTATAGCAAAACGATAGTTCAATTAGGCTGATTTTACCACTAAAACAGTAGACCGCTTCAGTATTTCCCGAAACAGTGTCGTTCGATACAGCTTTCACAGGTATATTACCTATGGCCTCGTGTATTCCGTGGTATCTCATTAAACTTTCTCGAGCTGAAACACCTTTAATGGTGTACGCTATCAATCACATTATTAAAGCTACGTATCATCTGGAATCGCAGCTCTGGGAGCATAGGACTATTTTATTTTCATATAAATCATTTATGTCTTAAGAGAAACCAAAACCACATAATCGCAATCAAGACCACCACTAGCACGCTTACTACCTGCTGCCATCGCGGCTCCGGAATATGCGTACGAAAATGAGTTTCATCAGACTTACTTGGCTTACTAATGTCACGCTTATTCATGCTAGTTTTTTGGCTTTAACTTCACGGCCGTACCGTAAGCTGCCACTTCGTTCATATTGCCTCCAATGGAGTCTGTATCAAAACGCATAGCGAGCACTGCGTTTGCTCCTTTTTCAGATGCTATCTGTCTCATACGCTCCACTGCTTCGGTCCTGCTGTCTGTCAAAAGCTTAGTATAAGCACCTATCTCGCCACCAACGATTGATTTGAGACTAGCTCCAATACCGCTAAAGACGTTACGACTCCTTACCAGCACTCCGAACACTTCGCCGTATGTTTTCACTATCTCATATCCCGGAACATCGTTTGTGGTTACTACTAATACTGTCTCGTCCATCATAAATCCTTTTTTAATTACTCTCTTTAATAATAGCAAAAAGAAAAACACTAATTTTAAAGTGCTTATAGCCAGCGGGCCTTAGCTGGCCAGATTTGGAACTATTTCGCTATTAAGCAGACTGTTGGTTATAAACTAGTTCCTGGAATTGTGAGCTAAAACCCTCATATCCGTAAATCCATCCATCATCAGGGTTTTTATATGTCTGGAAAAGTTCACCTTTGGGGTTGGTAAGGTACGCGGCCTCTGTGATGACATTGGCAACGACAACGTCCTCGGGATACAACCCCAAAGTACGTGTGTAGTTCTCGTATAGATCTGTAAGGCTGGCGGCAATCATGCCTTGGTCTGATTCCACGAACGTGTGGAAGCTATAGTAACCACCGTCTTCGGGCTTAATAGTTTCACCCATACGTAACTTGTTACCAGCGTTTCTAGCAGCACTTAAAATCTTGTTGGCATTATGTGTATCGTGGCCGCCAATTCTTGGTAAAGTGCCTTTTCGGTGCCTACAGTATGCGGCTATATTAGTAAAAGTAGCTTCATCTATGGAAGTGCTTGAGTTATTGAGAAAATCCAATGCAGTATCAAAATCTGCAACCATTGAACTGAACTTCTCAGGATTTTGCTTTGACCATTCAACAGCAGCACCCAGACGAATACTAAACGTAGGAGTGTATTCAGGATGAGCAGCAACCCAGCCTGTGAATGCGGCGACCATACCAGGTTGCATATGACTCTCGGCGCTTTCGTAGGCTAGCCGATGTATACGGGCTACCCGGTCAAGTTGAGAAGGCTTTGTCATAAAATAAATAATACCACAAAAGTGGTATTAAATCAAATACCTCGTATTAACTCACCACCTTTGCAACACAAAAGGTAGGCATCCTAAACTGTTAGTACCAACCTAACAAAGAAAGGAGCCTACCATGGCTTATTCTACCAATCCTAACCTACCTAGAGCGAGAGCTCTAGGTCTAAAACTA
>DATKHB010000014.1:0-10150 GCA_035510455.1 Saccharimonadales bacterium (SeqCode)
TAGTTTTAGACCTAGAGCTCTCGCTCTAGGTAGGTTAGGATTGGTAGAATAAGCCATGGTAGGCTCCTTTCTTTGTTAGGTTGGTACTAACAGTTTAGGATGCCTACCTTTTGTGTTGCAAAGGTGGTGAGTTAATACGAAATAACTGTAATTTCATAATTTTATGGTATAATATACATGCTACGTAAGTAGCTTTACATGGGGCTGAATTTAAGCTCGACGTTGGACTTTATCAGTTAGTTTGCAGGTCGCGTGTCAAGCGTTATATGACAAACCAATTTAAATGCAAAAAAGCATTTGATCGCATTTGCTGATCTCTGCAAGAGTGTAAAAGCTTCTTTCAGTACTCCAGCATTCGCAACAGTTCGGGCCTAATAGCCTGAGCCACGTCTAATGTGACGTCAGATAGCATTCGTACGTGTCATATTATCTGTCTACGCAAGTCTAAGTGTCCGTGAGATTTGTCAAAATTTAGGACTTAGGAAGTTAACTTTTTGGTCATTTATTGGTTAGCTTCTGAAACACCTAAATGACCTAAACCTGTAGAATGCTAACTAAGTTAAACCAGCGGACGCGGAGGGCAGTGCTCCGCCAGCTCCACCATAAGCATTATGACCCCTGTTATTTCAGGGGTTTTTTGTTGCAAAACAAATGGATATTACTTATGATTAGACCAACATGGATGACCAAGGTCAAAAGCCAGAAGCTTCCCAACCATTAGATCCTCAGCCTTCAAATTCACCACCTCAAAACCAGTCCAAGGTATTGCGACCGTCTCAATCTTTTGTTGAGGAAATGAAATCAGCTGCTAGTCCAGCACTGCCGGTTTCTCAACCGGCATTAACTCCACAAGCCCAGAATAATCAAAACGCAGTTCCACAGGCCCAGACTCTGAAAGTAGATTCGCCCAATTCCACTCAACCTGCTGTCAACTCAGTATATCCAGAAATAAGTAAAGGGTTTGGGATTTCGAATTCTCAGGCTGTTGCCTCTCCCGAAAAAAAGCCTAGTACAAACTCAAAATCAAATGATAAATCTATGGTCATAAAAATCTTAATTACTATTCTAGGTGTATATATTGCCAGTTCGGCTCTACTAGGTTTATTTGCGGGTCTTAAACTTTTATCTTTTGGTATTGCTAGGAGTACTGGCGGAATATTAACCGTTATCGACATTGTCTATCTAGTTGTTGGAGCCGGTATTGTTTTCCGAAGAGAGATAGCTCGTATAGTATACGTAGTATTGGCAGTGGTTGGTCTAGTACTATCTTCGGTCGGCCTGTACTCATACATCCACGCTACTTCTGGTAGTAACAGTCTTGAGCAGCAATCCAAACAGTCAATCATTGCGTCGACAAACAAAGAAATTGCAAATTATGAGAGCAGTACCACTATTCCTACAAATCAAAAAACTCAAATTATTCAAGAAATTAAAAATACTGAAAACAATGAACTGAATTCCCCAGAGTATCCAACTGTAACGGTCAAAAAAACTATCGTGCCAATCATAGAGGGTTACGCAATTGCTATAATTCCTCTAATTTTTCTGACGAGGCCGTCGGTAAAAGAAGAGTTCAACTAATTTGTGTGCTTATCCTTAGCGGACTAGCATCTCCTTAGAGTGTTCCTTCCCCTGTTTATAGAATATATAATCATCCCAAAGTAAATACCTCCATCTCCTTATTTCATCAAAGACTAGGGGTGAATTATTTTGGACTCACTCCCCCATGATTATTTGTCTAGTTACCATTTAAGATAAAAAATACCCTCGCCTAGAGGGTATTTTCTCTGTTTGTAAAGAAGTTTTAGTATTTTCTTCCGCCACCACCGCCACCGCGGCGATCATTACCACCGCGGAAGCCGCCACCACCGCCACCACCGAAAGATCGATTCTCTCGAGGTTCTTGTGGTCGAGCTTCGTTAACAGCGATAGCCCGGCCTTCGATTTCCTTACCGTTAAGATCTTTTATAGCAGTTTGAGCTTCCTCTTCGGTGCTCATTTCGACAAAACCAAAGCCTTTTGATTGGCCAGAGTATTTGTCTTTGATAACTTGTGCTGATTGAACTGTACCAACAGTTGCGAACAAGTCGCGTAGCTGGTCGTCGGTTACGACATAGGCCAATCCACCCACAAATAACTTAGTTGCCATTTACTTCTCCTTCTTTTCTCTATGGTAGCTGGCAATCTAAATTATCCAGTTAGCTGCACCCAAACGAAACTTTTTAATATATAAACTAGTGAAAAATAGCAGCATCTCTAGTTCGCATAGTATATCATCTGTTAATAAGTTTTACCATCGCTTTTTGCTGATGTAAATTTTATCTTTTTTGGGTATATATTTTGCGCTATAGGATTAGAATAAAATGTGCGAGGAGGGGACTATTAATATGCTTGAAACTGCACAATCAATCATTAGAAGAATCGGCAAACAGATGGGCCTATTGCCCCCGGAGATCGATAAATTACTCAAGCCGAACGCATTGCACAGCTTTGAAATCAAACTAGATAACGGGAAGTCCTTCCCGGCTTATCGGGTGCAGCACAATAATAAGCGCGGACCCTATAAGGGCGGGATTCGGTTTCACCCTGAAGTTAATGCCGATGAGGTCCAGGCACTGGCCACCCTCATGAGTTTTAAAACCGCAGCTGTCGATCTGCCGTTGGGTGGGGGAAAGGGTGGAGTATCGGTAAACCCACGCGACCTGAGCGACATAGAGATTGAGGAATTGAGCAGAAAGTATGCTCGGTATATGGCTCCTTACATTGGCCCCACTAAAGATGTCCCAGCACCGGATGTAAATACCGATGGACGGATTATCGACTGGATGGTAGATGAGTATGAAAAGACCACGGGCGATAAAAGCAAAGCTAGTTTCACGGGTAAAAGTTTAAGGAACGGCGGCAGCCAGGGCAGAGATGCGGCAACTGGGCGTGGTGGAGTAATTGCTCTTAGGGAGTTATTAAAACATGATAAAAAAGACAAGCAAACTTTAACGGTTGCCATTCAGGGATTTGGGAATGTCGGGTCATTTTTTGCGACTATAGCTCAAAAAGATCATCCGTTGTGGAAGCTTATATCCGCTAGCGATTCAACTGGAGCAGTATTTGATAAAACCGGGCTACATGCCAAGGCTCTCGATAAATATAAAGCTGATAGGCAATCATTTTCTAACTATAAAAGCACAGGGTTATCGTTTATTTCTAACGAAGAATTACTCAAACTTAAAGTTGATATCCTGATCTTAGCAGGCCTCGGAGACGTTATTGATCAGAAAAACATGAAACAGATTCAAGCAAAATACATTATCGAATTGGCTAACGGCCCGATTAACGACAAAGCATACGATTACTTAATAACTAAAGGGAAGACTATCTTGCCGGATATAATCGCTAATGCCGGCGGGGTCATCGTGAGTTACCTAGAATGGGTGCAAAATCGTCAGTCTATTCGCTGGTCAGCCAGTGAAGTGAATAAAAAGCTAGAGAAATATATGGCCAATGCCATGAAAGAGTTGTATAAAGTCGCTGATACCAACAAAGTGCCTCTCAAAGACGCGGCCTTCATGGTTGCCATAAAAAGGCTAGCTTAAATTTATTTAAGGACTCGTGTTGTTTGTCCCCGCGGACATTATCTGTTGTATAACTGTTTGAATCTGGGTGAAGTTGTTAAAACCGGCGGTTGGTATTAAAGCGTCTTCGCCGTTGGGAGCCAAATAGCCGGTTAGTAATTCCTGACCATTTATTTCATTTAATCCATAGGATTTTATATTGGCATTACTTATTCCCTTGGTATCTGAGTACAAACTCTCAACGTCGTTTAGTTTAAGGTTAGTTTGAACATTGTTGCCGATTGCATCTATAAATTGGCCAACTTTCAGAGGGTTAGACAAAAAACCTATATTAGTAGCTTTATCTTTTATGGCAATAGCCATTTGTCGCTGATGCTCGGTGCGGTCAAAATCGCTACTTGGAAACCCATACGATCCGTATCCGTCTCCTCTTGCTCTAGCTAGGTTAAGAGCCTCCTGGCCGTTGAGCGTAACTTCCCCATTGGGCAGATCAACATGCGTGTAAGGATCATATAGCCCGCGGGGATCGGGACTTTGAATATCGATCGTGATACCACCAACGGCATTGACCGTGTCTTTAAATGCCGCGTAGTTAATCAGAGCGTAATAATCAATCGGTATCCTAAAGTCCTGGTTGATTATTTCCTCTAATTGGCCCATACCGCCGTTAGGATAACCGTTTTGTTGGAAGCTAGTCACATCATTAGTGGCATTAATTTTCTGATAGCCTAATGAAGGTATATCCACCCATGTGTCTCTAGGGATACTAAGCAAAAACGAAGTGTGATTTTTAGTATTTAGGCTAAGGATCATTATCGAATCAGTTAGATCGGCGCCTTGGTGTCCTGGATCATCAGACGAATCACCGGCAACCAAAATGTTTACTCGGCCATTTTGGTTCTTAAGTGGTGTATGGTAAAAAAGACCAAGCAGCGCAATAGGATTATTGTCGTGAGTTACCTCGGCCAAATTCCTATAAAACTTCCAGCCAAGCCATCCCCCGGTCAATAAAACGACTACCAATATAGTGGCAAATCCTCTTTTGAAGATTTTCTTCCAGTTTTTTGGCGACTTTTCTTTGGTCTTTTTGACATGCTTGGGCTTAACTCTCTCGGCATTGTCATGTAAGGTAGCCTCTAGAGCCACATCTTTTTGAGTAAAAGCACTGTCTATATTAAGCTTATTTTTCCTAGCAACAGATGGCGTTAGCATAGCATCCTCAAGAGAATGCTTACGCTGTCTGTCTCTTTGACCCGAAAAATCAATCGGTTTTCTACCAGCATGGTTGACTGTAAAAAACCCGTCGCTATTATTTGATTGATTTTTAGAATATTTGTCAAAATCCATACCCGTTTATTGTACTTTAGCTTATAAGTAATGGGAAGAAACGATAGATTTGGTTATCTCCTCTTGACTAATGTAATTTAACGTTATGAACCTGAAAATCTACACGATAACCGATAGGTTCCTTGACTCATGATTATATGTAGCTTAGGCTGGTAACAAGATGTTTGGCTTTCATAAAACAAAAATTTCTACCGGTAAAATAGCTAATTGGTCGTTTCGCCCAGACAAGGCCCTAAAACCTGAAGATGTGCAGGATGCCCGGCAATATATCAATCAATTTTGGCCTAAGCTTACAAGATTTCACCCTAAGGATGACGGTGGTTTACTAGGTTTGCCTAAACCTTATCTAGTACCGGCCTACGAAGAGGGGCACGAGTTTGATTTTAACGAACTGTATTACTGGGATAGTTACTTCTTGATCCAGGGGATATTGGACAAAGACAATAAAGAACTGGTCATGGGGATTTTAGATGATTTAATGACTCTGTTTGAACGGTTTAAAATTGTTCCAAACGCCTCTCGAACATATTTAACGGGTCGTTCACAACCTCCATTCTTGACGAGTTTTATCTGGGATTTGTTCCAGACGTACAATCTTGATAAAAAATGGTTAGAGCGGTCTATGAGTGTTGCCGAAGAAGAGTACAAAACAGTATGGATGGGTACTTCTAAGCCAAACGCCAGGTTAGTTTACCGGGGACTGAGCCGGTATTATGACATTAATTATATAAATGAACTTGCTCAAGCAGAAAGCGGCTGGGATATGACACCGCGATTTGGTAGGCATACATTAGAATACGTGCCGGTTGATTTGAATGCTTTGTTGTACAAATACGAGATTGATTTTGGGAGAACAGCAAGGCTTTTGGGTGATAAAAGAAAGGCCGCCGAATGGGAGACGTCAGCCAGACATCGCAAACAAACGATTAATGAATTAATGTGGGACAAGGGCAGAGGACTTTATTATGACTACAACTACGCTAAAGAGAAGAAAGGGAACGTTAGCTCACTAGCTTCTTACTATACTATGTGGGCAGGACTTGCCAACGAAGAGCAGGCTAAGCAAATGGTCGGTGCGCTCAAACGATTTGAGAATAAGGGCGGCTTAGCTACAACAGACTCTCTACCGATCGGCCAATATGTCCTGGGGTCAATTCCTACCCAATGGGCTTACCCTAACGGTTGGGCTCCCCTTCACTTCCTAGTGATTTATGGGTTACAGAGATATGGATATGTGAATGACGCCTGGCGGATATCTAATAAGTGGCTTAAAACTAATTTAGCTTGGTACGAAAAGCACCATGTATTTCTAGAAAAATATAATGTAGTTCAGCCCGATAAGCCACCGATAAAGGGAGTGTATCCAAGTCAAACAGGTTTTGGTTGGACAAATTCAGTATTTGAACGTCTATGTAAAGACTTCATTGATGCAAAGATCTAACTAAAACAACAAGCTTGGATATGGTGGCGCCTCCCAGACTCGAACTGGGGACACAAGGCTCTTCAAGCCTCTGCTCTACCAACTGAGCTAAAGCGCCATTAACCAAATTAGTATAGAATATATCAGTAGTAAATGCACGATTTCCTATAGATGGATAAGAGCACCAAACATTGAGTTTTGGTGAAATTTCTTTTATAATCCATCGAAGTTATGCGGGTGTAGCTCAGTTGTTTAGAGCGCATCCTTGCCAAGGATGAGGCCACGGGTTAGAGTCCCGTCACCCGCACCAGATGATTTTGTTCAGTTGTGGCTAATCTGTAGAGCCGACTTACTTCAGGGGTGTAAACTTTATTTTTTTTGTCGATATAAAATCCAGCTGGGAATAGAACGTCTTTACACCTCAATCTGTTTTCCTTAGAAACAAGGTTAGTGTCTAAAAAATTATCACCAGTGTTTTGGACGAACTTAAAAGCAAATCTTAGAAACCGATCTCTATCGTCTTCGGCACTGTCCCTGAGCTTTTCAAGACTATCCTCTAGATCACTGATCTCAACTTTCTTCTTCCCAATAGAAGCTAAGATCTCATCCTTGATTGATGCATTACTAGGTTCAGTTATGGCTTCTATCTGTTGTTCTATAGACAGTTTGAGACTCTTAATTTTATGGTCAGTCCTATTAGCTTCTCTAACAGCTTCCCCTTCTTTCTTCCTCCAAACAATATCGAGTGACTTGTAGAGCTTCTTTAGACCGTTTTGCGTTATAGGGTGCAAATTGAACTGTAACTCTATCTCCGAATGTATATCTAAGCGGTGGAATAGCCTACCACAGGATCGGCATCTATATTTTTCATAAGTAGGAGAGTTCTTTTTGCCATTAGTGTGATCGTAACCGACGAGTCTTCCTATGCTGTTGTCTCTGCACAATTCACAGGTAACAAGGTTGGAAACAGGATATTTCGGATTGCCATTTTTATGAGGTCCAGATTGAGTCTTAATCTTAGCATCCATTATCCTTATAAGCCCATAGTGCTGATTCTTAGTGATTAGAGGCTCATGTAGCCCGTCTTCATTACGAAACTTAACCTGTTTGTCAATTTCGACAATGGCAGCGTAGAACGGATCGGTAACAATCTTTCTGAACTTGTCCATCTTGTACTTAGAGTGACCTACCATAAAGCCACTATCGTTAAGCTCTATTAGTGCCTGGGTGGGGGTTATGCGCCTCGTTACTATCTTTAGCAGGATATCGCTTAGTATCGGACCACGAATAGGGTGAATCTCTGGGATACCAGGCTCGTAGCCCCTCTTATATCCTGGTTTTGGAGCGAACGGCCATCTGCCATGTTTTAAAGCACTAATTTGCCCATCAATCGATTTCTTCTGGCGCTCCACATTGCTTCCTTCGCCCTTAAATGCCTCAA
Organism: Saccharimonadales bacterium (SeqCode); assembly: GCA_035510455.1. Lineage (GTDB taxonomy): Bacteria > Patescibacteriota > Saccharimonadia > Saccharimonadales > UBA4665 > DATKGL01. The sequence goes on from DATKHB010000014.1 coordinate 7,778, forward strand.
GGGCCTTAAATAACTTGGATTGGTGATCGTCCGTATTTAATTGTGGTTGCGATGCGTAGACTATCTTTACGCCAACTTCCTCCCTAAATCTAACTTCAAAATAAAATAGCTCATCCACGCTTCTCATAAACCTGTCAACTTCGTGAACGATTAGATATTTTACCTGGGGGTGTTTTTTGCAGTAATGTAGCATTTCCTTTAGATCTTTTCGGTTGACGTTTGTTCCTGCTTTGCTAGAAACACTACCAGACCATTGGCCATCATCGGGTATAATGGCCTCCAGCTCATTTGCGGCGTTTAGTACAGCTTCAGCTTGTCTCTCTAAGCTATTATTCTCAAGTTGCTCTGGGGTCGAGACCCTGCAAGTTGTTATGGCAAGTATTTGTTTAGACATAAATGATCCTTACTAATAAAAGCGGAGACCCCTTGGACAAGGCTTGCAGATGTAAGCCAAAAGAAGTCTCCGCTACTACTAATAAATTATTCTTCTTTAATCTCATCTGCATTATTTTGTCCATTATTAATTTTAACATTGGCCCTCTGCTCTTTATAAATATCGTAGATTAGCTCTGCCAGAGCCATAGCGTCTTCTTCTGCGGTGGTGAGTGAGGGGTTACTTTTCATTATTTTTCCAAACAAAAAAGCCCCCAATTGCTTGAGGGCTAAAGGCTGCTAGTGCGGCCTATATTATTTGCCTGATTAAGACGGATTTTATCAAATATCCTCGACTTTGTCTAGATACTTATAGAACCTATCGATAATTTCTTCTCTGTTACCTCCACCCATTGAACTCATACCGAACATTATAGGAATTGGTAAAGTTTTTTCGCTTGTCTCAATATTAACTGAGTTCCCGTAGCCGTACCTGGCAAGCCAATCGGCAGCTCGCATATCTCCCGACATAGCTTTAATAATAGCTGTTTGGATTATTGCCTTAATTGGCGCCCCCTTAAACTCTACATAGCCCTTAATAGGGTGTGCCACTAAGGCAGTAAACTCTCCATCGTTTAATAGCTTCTGTATCCAGCTAGACAGGCTAATAGACCCCTTGGGGCGTCCCTTGGTGTTACGCCTAGGGTCTTCACCCTGTCGAAACGGTTTAAGATTCTGGTTATTCACTATTACCTCGCAGTTAATCAAATAAAAAGCCCTCCGTTTAAGAGGGCTGAGATAATTGCCTAACTAGCACTATTGTAGCTCTAATCTATTGATATATCTAGACCAGGGACTTATTCTAAAGGAGTCTAGACTAGTGTCAGTTTTTCTACTCTATCGAGAGTGATTTGCATCAAATTGTGGCAATTCACTCCGAAAACAGTAGGTGCAAATCTGCTGCTGGTCTAGACAATCTAGGTGTGGATTGTCACTTTTTAATTTAAGGAGAAGTTTTATGGAGAGCAGAGACGCAGTTTCAGCATGGTTAGTAGGTTTTTGTGTGGTACTAATATTGTTAATCGGTTCAATAATTTACGGTGTTAGTCTCAATAAGCAGAAAACTCAACTTAGCAACGAATTAAATGTCACCAAGACCAGTCTCAGTCAACTAACCAGCAGCAATGCTCAGCAGCGGCAAAGCTGCATTGCAAATGGTGAGAATAATGGCGGTGGTGGTGTCACCGCTTCGCTCTTGTCATCAATAGTTAGTGCTTGTCAGGCAGAGTATCCGACTAATTAAGGTAGAGAATCATGCAACCACTATTTGACCTAGATAAACTTCACAAGCAACACAGGCGTAAAAAGATTCAGAATAGTCTTATAGCTGGCCTAGTTTTGGTCGTAATATTAGTAGTCGGCGGTGCTTTAGTGCTATCCCATAAAAAACCCACTGAGCATTTAGCAACAGTAACCGATACGGCCACATCTTTACCAAATACTCCTTCGTCAAGCGCCACCCCAACTTCCACGGCGCCTAGCGCAACCTACTCTAATATACTAAGTCAAGAAGAAGCCCAAGATAAAGCAATAGCGGCTGAGGATGAGGCTCAGGCGCAGCAAGACATTAAAAATGCTGAGAATAGTCAGACGTCATTAAATAGTGAGGCTCCGCCGAGTAACACGCCATTAGTGGCTCCTTCTATTGGGCCATACCCTTTAACGGCAAGTACGGGTGATCTAAATGGCACTTATTACTACGCTGTAACATTTGTTACTAATACAGGAACAGAAACGAGTCTTAGCCCCGCATCATTAACCGTGTCTCCCGTTAATCAGGAAGTCTGGGTTGATAATATACCAACCAGTTCTAACAGTTCAGTAAATGAGCGTAAGATTTATCGGACAATGGCGAACGGTAGTTCGATAGGGCCTTATTATTTAGTATCTACAATAACTGACAATTCAACCACTTATTATTATGACAATATCCCTGACAGC
>DATKHB010000015.1:0-24888 GCA_035510455.1 Saccharimonadales bacterium (SeqCode)
AGTAGTTTTAGACCTAGAGCTCTCGCTCTAGGTAGGTTAGGATTGGTAGAATAAGCCATGGTAGGCTCCTTTCTTTGTTAGGTTGGTACTAACAGTTTAGGATGCCTACCTTTTGTGTTGCAAAGGTGGTGAGTTAATACGCTATCATTGATTATATTCTCTATTTATGTTATAAATTAAAGATGTCCAGTGGAGTAATCGAAGGGCTTAGCCCATCAGATACTTATCAAGTAGCATCCGTAGTCGGCAATCAAGAACATAAGTTGTTCGTGTACGGATTGATGGTTCCCGGAGTTCCTTACACTGTAACGCCCCTACATACTGCATTTATGGAATTACAAGGTGATGACCCTGCATGGGTGGTACATAAAAATGTACCCCATGAATTCTGTGCTACGTTTTCATTAGCACAGCTCGTAGTTGAGCAAAGAGTCGGCAATAGAAATTTTCTTGGCTATACGGTTGAGGAAGAACGTAGAAAGCTAGTTCTCCCGTTTATCGGACACTTGGGTGAGTTGTCTTTATTTAATGATCCGTCGTTATTGGATTATTTTGGCCCGACTGCGACTAACTCAGAATCAGGGATACGACCCTCTGAGCGCCGTATTAAACTAATGAATGTGCTCCGTCAGACAGAAGGCAAACGAACCCGGGTTTCCGATTTAAGTGCGCCTTTAGAGGTTAGCGTATCGGTTGCTGGTTTGATTTCTGATGACTTAGCTACGAGCAGAATTATCAGCAAAGAGTCCAGTGGCCGAGGCAAGCCAGCGGTTACTTTTACGCCAAACGCGGGATTACAAACTACAGAGTTTAGCCAAAGTAATGCCAGCCAAATTTTATTTGATACGGTTGCCGTTTTGCAAGAACACTTTAGGAAATATCCTGATAGTGAAGTTAGCAATGAAGATATAGCATCACAGCTTGTAGAGTCATACGGTTATGATATGCCGAATAATACGCTACATAGAAAAATAAACAGCGTAACGGTCTATTTAGGTATGAAAAAAGTAATTACGCCTAAGCGGAAGATTGAAGGAGACAATGCTCGGGGGGTTGTCTGGGCAACTGATGGGCAGCTTGAAGTCATAAATCAAGTTCTTGAGATAGTTGGCGGTCTTCAAAAACCAGATGACAGCTATATCGCAAGCGGGTTGGACAAAATCGACACAATTATCGATGAACCTGACTTTGTAAAACACCTGGTGCTTAAGGCAAAAAGGGATTCTATTGGGGTAAAGGGAAATGAAGACGAGCAACAAAGAATACGCACTTCTATTGGCGAGATAGCGGGTAATGCTTCGCCCCCACTAACCTTGCGGGCTATTCAGGAGATATTACTAGATTCGGGTGACAAAATTGACCGAGCAACCATACATGGGCACTTGGAATATTTGCAATTATTGGGTGCCGTCTCTTTAACTGAAACTGATCAGGGACACAAATACGGCAAAGTCTAACTTGTCAAACTTACGCCTTTCGTTGCTTGAAGTTTTGTCAAGGTTTATGATTAATCCATATGGATGGTCGAAAACCCCAGACCGTAAGTAGACCACTTACCGCGCCCACCAAGAAGAAACGCACAAAAGCGTTTATCTGGGCTTTTATCCTATTAATTGCCCTACTGACTATTGTGGCTTGGTATCTGCATGGGAATAATCACGGTAACGACCGTACTTCTAGCTCGCGGAATACAAAAATCAACTCTATACCCATTAATTACATCACCATCCCGACTGGCGTTAATGAAAGTCAGGATTACCCGATGGACGGCGCGTCGGTGGCTCAAGAGCATTACTTCTACATCGATACAAGTGGGCCGCTACACAACTTGAACGAAGAAACTGGCGGTAAGCTCGTATATGACGGGCGGCCAATATATAGCAGTGTTGATCTAGCAACCAATAACTTCGCTATAAGCCAGAACGGATTGCATTATGAATATATGCGCTACGATAACCAGGATGCTAATATCTACGTTGATAATAATCTGGTAAAGACCATCCCCGATCAACCAACTTCTTATTCAGTAGCTCTTTACGGAGTATCAAATAACGGCAAGAATTACGCATATTCATATTCCTCGGCTGGACAGGGTTTTGAGCTTTTTACGAATAATACTTCTGATTACAACAGTTCAGGCATCATAGAAAACGTTGACTTTAGCAGCGACTTTTCCGATTACGTGGCGGTTGTCCAGGTCACTTCTGGATCAAACATTAGTAATGAAGTCATTTTGGACGGCAAAATCCTAGGCACCGGTATACAAGCCAGTATCAGCAGTAACGGTTTGCATTATACCTACCTGGCAGGTTCAAATAGCAATGGTACTGATAGCGTGATAGTTGATAGTAATAAAGTTGGCAGCGTTACATTAAAAGTTGGTGACGGCGATGATGTGATAGTAAATAATAATGGTTCTTACGCATACACTGATTACGTGAATAGCCGTGTAAACATTAATGGGAAAATTAGGTCTATTCCAAGAGACATACCCTATGGCTGCGGAACAAGCTGTGTCAACTTATTCGCAGTAAACCAATACGCCACTGATTATATTGTCGGTGACGAAAATCCTGGCGGGACAAAGATTGCCTCACCGATCTGGGATTTAAATGGCAGCAACGTAAACCTATCTGGAGACATAGAAGCTTTGGAATTTAGCAACAACTCTAACTCGCTTTACGTTTACAGGTGGTCTAATTAACTTGAATGTCCAACGACGGATCAGAATTTTCCATATTGCTGATGCTTACATCTGTATAATTAATGTTAGGCAATCAAACGCATGACCGAGAGAGACAAGGCGGCTCCTGAAACATCATCCAGGGAAGCTTTGGGTTGGCGGCCTGAGCCTTCGCCCGATAGCGATTCTAGTCATCTAGTTTCCCAGTTCAGTTAGCTCAGCCGGCCATCTCTTTACATATATTCATTATTATGATATTATTAGTATTATGAGCCCAGAGGAAAATAGCCACCAGGAATCTGATGATGAACCCTTGATGGAAAGGTCTTCGGTCCCTGGCGAGAACCCCGATCACCACTTAGCTGTCCTTAGAAATGTTGAGGCTATGGTAGCGTCGGGCATTTCTAGAGAAGCGGCCGAACAACTTGCTAGCATGATAGACCAATACCTGGAGAAACCAAACCCGCACAAGGCTACTCCAGGATCAGAAGATGGTGACTAGGATCTAACCGTCACTTGAGTAAAAGGCATCATAGCTAAGTAACCTATACTGCTTGATTTTTGCTTATCTGCGGGTTCTTTCCCCTCCGGAAGTGAGGCGCCAATGGCAACAGCCTTGGCTTTCTCTAGTTCTTCTTGTATCTTTGCTTCTCTTAACCTTTCTCGTTTTGATATAGCTATTGGATCAGTGACATATTTAGCAACTGAGCCAAAAGCTTCTAGTGCTTGAAAAATGCTTAAATCTTTCTCCCCTGGCAGACATACCTTTCCTTGGCCGTCAAAAACTGTCTCTTTGGCGGAGATACTACCGTCTAAAATCTTAAGCGCATGCATAGTTCTTCCACCGCCATCCGCCTTAGCGACACACAAGTACCACCAATAAATACCTCCTGAGCGCTCTCTGGCGTCAAAATAAACGCTCACCACCGCATCGCGGGGGTGCTCAGGGTCGAGTGGCATCAGCTCGTCTGTTTTGCCCACTCCAGCCTGGACGATTGCTCCATAGCCTTGGGGTAGTAAGCCCTCTCCTTCCCACAACCCTTCTTCTTCCATCCAGAAACTTTCTGAGAATTTATAGCAATCACTGCTTTCATAAAAAAAACGGCCAATGGCCGCTTCAGGTGTCAAATCAGTTTGCATTACTCCCTCTCCAATATCCAGCATACTGAGACCTTAGTTTAACATGTTTAATCAATTACGCTAATGTATTTTTTAATACAGCTTTAGAATTTATCTACGGGCGAACTATCTAAAAGGTTAATAATATAGCTGGTAAACTAATAACTGATGACTAAGCATACGAAGCGAAAAAAATTAGCAATACTCCTACCAATAATACTTATTGGTAGCGCTATTTGGGCATACTACCAGCCGTTGCCTGGCCTAAGTGCGGTTAGTGATATTCATAATAAAAGTGAAGAGACAACTGAGCCTGCGCCAAATATTGGCTGGTCAAGTTATGGTGAACAAGCTATAGGAGTCGTGGGTTACGGGGTCTTGGCATCCAATAACCAAGAAAGTCCGTTGCCAACAGCTAGTATCGCCAAAGTTATGGCTGCTTTAGGAGTGCTGGATAAGTATCCTTTGCTCTTAAATCAGTCAGGGCCAGATATTACTATTAACGCCTCAGACGTTAGTATTTACCAACAGGATTTGTCACAAGGTGAGTCGGTCGCGGCCGTCCAGCAAGGCGAGCAAATAAGCGAATACCAAGCCTTAGAAGCCATGCTTTTGCCGTCAGCCAATAATTTCGCAACTACCTTGACCAATTGGGCGTTTGGCTCTCAAGCCAATTACTTAGCCTGGGCAAACAGTTACGCTAAAACCATAGGCATGGATAACTCTAGTTTTGCCGATGCTAGCGGTTTTTCGCCGTTAACCGTTAGTACGCCAACAGATTTGGTGCTGCTGGGCGAAACAGCTATCAAAAACCCAGTGATTGCCCAAATAATAGACGAGGGCTCAGCTGAGATACCGATCGCCGGTATGGTATATAACGTTGACACCGATCTAGGCAGTAGCGGTATTGATGGAATCAAAACTGGCGATACCGATCAAGCTGGAGGTTGTTTTCTGTTCTCGGCCAGTTATCAATCAGTTAATGTTGTCGGGGTTATCTTGGGGGCTCCTGACTTAGGTACCGCTTTACACGACGCACCCGAAGTGTTAACTAGTTCTGAATCAGAAATTCAAGTCGATCAAGCCGTAACTGCCGGTCAAGTAATCGGTCATTATTCGCTACCTTGGGGCGGCAAAGTTAGTATTACTTCGCAAAATAGTCTTAAGGCTGTAGCCCTTGTCGGTACCCAGCTGGCCCTTAAGCTATCAGCTAACAAGTTGTTGCCTCGTAATTACAGCCCGAAAACAATAGGCAATATAACTTTCAGCCTAAATAACAAACTATATTCGAGTCCGGTTAAACTAGCTAAACAGGTTCCGGGGCCTAGCTTTTGGTGGAGACTTTTCCGCTAGTTTGAGCTATGTAGTCTATCAACCTAGGACAAAGGCAGCTAGAGGATCTCGAGCCAGCTCAGTAAGTCTACCTCTAATGCCGTTTTCGCCGCGGGACGCTCTAGCAACTAGCTCCCTGACAATGTTCCTGCACGGGATTAGTCCAAATACAGTTTCTCGTCTTTGGACTACACGTCCTCTTTTATAATCTTCCACTTTTTCTCCTAGACTTACGGTACCACGGTATATATCAAGACGTTGTTCGGGTCTTTGTTCGGGGGTATCAAAACTGCCTTCATTCCTAAAATCCAAACTTAAAACACTCGTAACTCGGACATCCACCCCTAATCGAAATTTAAGATATGGTGGTTTTATACCTAGACTTCTCGGACCTTTAGCTAACCGGCCGCCGTAGCCATGAACAGGCTGATCAGTAAGAACGGTGCCGCATACTGCTACAAAATCGTTGTGCAGATAATCGTTTGATGATAGTACCTCAGCCGTAGATCCTCCCTCTATAACCATAATCGGTTTACCCTTATGATCTGAAAGTGTCGGGTGCAAACCGTAGACATAATTAGAGATACCTTGGAGAGCTGCGTCGTCCTCTCCCCAGTGTGAACCCAAAAAATTATGAGTCAGGTAATCAGGATTGGGTATCTCTTCGGTGTTTTGAGCAAGTTTAACCGCTAGATCTCGGCGAGCTTCTACGCTCGGATAAGTCGTTAGAAAAGCATCAAAATGGCTAGGCATAGTTTCTAAAATTATTAGGAATCATTTTTACTATCACTCTCTAGGGCTTTGTATTTAGCTGGACCAAAACCAATTATTGGGAAAGCGATAAAGGGCAAAATCACTAGCAGTAGCCCGAACCATTTTGTCTTGCCAAAGTTCCGGGCAACCCCTACGAAGATATATACGTAAAGAAGAAACACTATTACCCACAAAATTGCGGCAATTGGAGCATATTTCGTACTATCAGCGGGAGATGCCCCAATCAAGGTTATGGAAGTTGCAATGGCCACAACTAACAGGCCTAGCCAGCCGGATTTACCGCCGATCTTAGCCTGTACCCATGAACTATAAATTGGCACTATGGCTGCCCAACCTCGCTGATCAGCCTTTTTATAGACTTTCCAAATTGAAGCAATCTCCAAAATTGCTACTACGGCCAGAACAACAAAAACTATTAAAAACGTCGGGCTGTGAGCGCTGGATTTAAGATTGGTTATATTGTAGGCCTGTGCCGGGGATAACAAATTTAGCATTGTTTAGGTGGTTTTCCCATTTTTAGTTATATTCCCATGCTATTAGACAATTTATCTAAATGCAAATGGCTACTTATTTATTGCGGCTCTTATTAAGTACTTGATATTAAAAAACTCTTGCGTCCAAGAGTTTTTTAATAAAGTTTATGGCTTGTCTAAGACTTTAAGAGTAGTTTGTCTACTGCTAGTATTTTCTTGTCCGATGTCGGTACAAGTTCGAAGCTTAGTAGTCCTTTCATTGTATTTATTTTTACCTTTCTTTTTTGTTTTTTGTTTTATAAAACAACTCACATATTATACATAAAAACGCTTAAATTGTCAATTCATGTACTTTTGTTTTTTGTTTCAGCTTACGCTTACGGTAAGTATATCACTACATATTTGCTTCGCAAGCTAGATTATTAAAAATTACAACATAAACAATACTACCTGATTCTACTGGTTGTTGTGATGATGTAAAATTATCAGAAGAATAACATGGACCTATCCAAAAAAATTCACTCGCAGATACCGGAATGGGCAGCCAATGTTTTTATTCTCCTGTCTATCATCTTGATACCGTGGACGGTTTATCTGTCCCTGAGCTTGCCAACCCATCACTTATCTAGTCACTGGGACGTAATGTGGGGCGGCTTAGATGTCGGGATAATTATCCTGTTAGCTACCAGCGGAATATTGGCGTATAAGAAATCCAAGTTTATTGTACTGTCCGCTAACGCTACGGCCAGCTTTCTATTACTTGATGCATGGTTTGATATTCTAAGCGAGAGAAGACGCTTTCAGGTAATTGAGTCCCTAGTCTTGGCGATTTTTATTGAGATCCCATTAGCTATTATCTGTTTTAGTGTGGCCTATAGAGTTTTAGCCCACGGACAACAACACCACTAATTTAACTGCTTTTGCCTTTTACAAACGACTCGTCCGGGTATGAGCAAAATAAAAAGACCTCCGTTTTAAAGAGGTCAAAATAAAACTGGTTGCGGGGGCAGGACTCGAACCTGCGACCTTGTGGTTATGAGCCACACGAGCTGCCGCTGCTCCACCCCGCGGTAATTTGATTTATATTTATGCTGATTATACTTAACAGAGGTAGATATGTCAATCGGAGATAGTAGAGCGGCGAAGGAAAAAATCCATCCAAGCCTCAAAATTTCTCTCGTAAACGGATTGATGAATATTTGGCTTTGTGGACGTAGTTTGAGAAGCGGGTATTGCCGCAAGGTTCGCAAGAGCGACTGATTGAGGAACCAGAAGTTCTTTCTCTCCCGGGGCGCCAAGACCGAACTCTTGACGTGCTGAAAGATCAAGATATTGGTTGGTGTTATAGTAGTCATTTTCCAACTGCAGATTATCATTCTCCAGCTTCTGGACTTGATTTTGTTCCTGTAGAGTTGCTACTTGTTTTTGTAAGTTATAGTTCGTCTGAACAGTTTTTACACCGCTCCAAGTTATCAAAACGACAATTACGACAAACACTAACATGCCTATCGTTCTCATATCGCGCAACGATTCCCACGGCATTGATCTATAATATTTTTTTATTTTATCGATCATTGATACTAATAATTATAAACTAAATAAAATCTGGTATACTCATCCCTGTTATTAGATATAATACTATCGTATGGGGATGTAGCTCAGCGGTTAGAGCAGTCGGCTCATAACCGATTGGTCCCTGGTTCAAATCCAGGCATCCCCACCATAAGCACTTTCACCTCTGTTATTATGACAGAGATTTTTGTTTGTCAAAATTCCCTAAGAAGCTATTTAATTCCAGTCCTGCTTGCTTATTTCAAAACCCTAATTTTAGTAAAGTTTTTTCCTTCTAGGCCGACTAAATTAACCTCTTCCCAATCAAACTTAGCCGCTCTGAGTTGTTTAGGCGTCAGTATTATATCGTTATAGCTGTCTCCAGAGCGCTCAATTGCACCAACTCCAGCCCAGAATTTTGCCATAGATTTTTTAGTGCTTCCGGTTACAATCGAATCCTCGTAATACGTGGGGCAGGTCCAGACCATATCGGGGAAAGTTAGATACGTATCGAGAGTTGGTGTCATAAAAATTGCTTGGTGCTGAAGCTCTGTTTTTTCCCGCCACATAGGATCCTTATCCTGCCCATCCAATAGACGAACGTTTAGCTCAGTCCTGGCTTTCATCTCGTCGTCTAGAACTGGCAATTTTCCATTGTGCTCATCGAGATATTTTTGTTTCGCTTCGGTGATTTCTACGTCGTATTTCGATTCGTCTTCAAACATTTCACGGTGTCGGCGGTAAGTAATAGATACATTATCTGGTAGATATGGTTTAACCCACTCAATCATCGCTCGAAAAGTCCTACTATACGTATCAACTTCTTCACGTGTCAGATTGTCTAAACGCTCGGCACTTATATCTTGAGAGAAATAGTCAAAAATCATCCCCGGCTTGTGGACAGCTGCAACATACTTCATCCAATCCACAAAGTAAAAGAGGCTAAGAAGCTCTGCCCAGTCGATTTCCGGTGCTTCATCGAAACGCCATAATTTATTGCCACCGAAACACTCGGTGACCATGATAGGTGTTTGCTCTTTTGCGGCTTTCTCCACCACGCGTTTGGTAATATCGATACACTGCTGACCGGCTTTTACTTTGCGAAACTTCTTAGACATCAACCTGGCGTACACGATTTCTTCAGGCGTACCTTTTAGCTCGCCGGTAACAGGTACTGGCTCTTTAAAGGCGTTCAACTTCTTCTGAATATATTCTTGTGCTTTCATAGTAATTGGAGATGCGGAGCAGACATGAACCTGCTGTATGTAGCTTTGCAAGCTACCACCTATTCTCGGTCACCGCATCGTAATAAATGTAGCAGTTTCTCTGTCTAGTGGCTAGGTTAAACTAGCAATCTCAGGGTTCCGTGCAAGCCTGGTAGTTAATAACCCCCTGTCTAATGACGACGATGCGAATTGTTTATACCAAACAGTAAGCTGTTCATGGACTTGATTCCAAAAAAATCCACTCAAGCCCACCATTTTGCTTATAACTAAAAAGACCCTCTAGAGGGTCTTTTTAGCACCTTAACAACTTTATGAATAATAAGTTCTTATTTTTTGGGCAATGCGTCTAAATCGCCTTTTCATGAGATAGCTACTCTCTAGCAGTTCAGCCTCCAGTTCTGCTGGTGAATCACTAGAAATATCATCCCCCGGCTCACTTAAATTAGCTAAGTACTGCTTAAAATACACTTTTGGGTGCTTTTGGTGATTGTTCTCTGTTGCATTAGTCGAATGAGACATAAATGTCCTTTCGTAGTTTGCTTTGTTGAACAAAGTCTAGCAGTTTCGGTAACATCCCCCTCTCCAGTGATGTGCGTAATAATGTCAGCTTCCTAACCCTAAGTATAGTGGTTCTGTTTCTGTAGTATGTACGCTTTATCACAGCTTTGAACTGTACGCCCGTATATACTGAGGCTATGGTCAAAAATCTATTGGCAGCTATGCCAACTGGGGAGTCCCAGCATGACGAAAGTATAGTCGCTCACTTTAGCAATGGCCAGGAACTGCACTTTTCGAACGGTGAAACAATTATTAACGGCCTTTATGAACCAGAGGGTATATATCTAATTAAAGAGGGCTTCGTAAAAGCCTACTCCGTGTCGCAGGACGGGCATGTTAATCTTTTACTAATTCATGAGGCTGATGAATTCATACCGCTTCCCTGGGCCTTAGATGGAGCGCATACCACCGGGTTGTTTTATGAAGCCATGACAGACGTTACCGTCCTAAAAGCTTCTAAAAATAATTTGCGGGTTGCTATGGGCAATAATACCTGGCTATCTCAAGAGGTATTAAAACAAGCAGTAAATATAATAACGGTTTACACTCAGAGGATACAAACCCTGGAGTTTCGTTCAGCTCGTGGCCGAGTTATTGCCGAGTTAATACATTTAGCGGAGCGGTTTGGCAGACCTTATGGCAAACAGGTTCTTATTGATGCTCCAATAACTCACCAGGATATAGCTGATTCTATTAATATGACCCGGGAGTCGGCCAGTAGAGCATTAGAGTTACTTTTTGAGGAAGGTCTACTGGGTCAAGATGACCATCTCTTTACAGTCCTGGATTTACCCAAGCTACATACTGCGCTTAGTTAATTGTGAACGGATTCAGTCTATCTATCGGGTAATCTAGAAAATTCACTTAGCCTATTCGACGATTCGAATCGGAGAGATGGGTGCAATTTAGAGTTACCGCGCATTACCTAAGCAAGGAGAAGTAGGTTCTATGCAAGCCCGGTAGTAGATAACTGTTTAGCTACAACTGACGCAGAGAACTCCTTATACCAAACAGTAAACTGTTCATGGGCTTGATCCCAAAAACATCCAGGCAAGTCCACCATAAGGCCTATTCAAAGATCAAAAGTCTAGTTATTTGTAGTATGGTTAGACCTTGACTAGACCATGTATGTTTGATATACTATTAATATGAACAAAGTTATAAATATTTACGAAGCTAAAACTAACTTCAGCAAGCTAGTTAAAAAAGCACAGGCCGGAGAGACCATATACGTTGGAGCTTATGGCCAACCCCAAGCTATTATTGCTCCTGTACCACAGGTAAAAAAGCCTAATATAGGCGTGTGGAAACATAAAAAAAACATAGACTACAAAGCACTTTCGCAAAGTGATAATGAAATTGCTAATTGGGTGGAAAGTGACTAATGAAGGTTCTGTTAGACAGCCACGTATTTCTTTGGGTATTGAATGACCCTGAACTTATCGGCCCAAAATCCCTTGGTATACTTCAGGATAGCGACACGCAGCTATTCATTAGCGCTGTAAGCATATGGGAGTTAGGCTTAAAATACAAAAAGAAAAAACAGCCTTATTCTATTACCGAATTACTAGACGGCGTCCAAGACCTTAATGCTACTTTTTTAAAACTTGAAAGAGGTCATTTAAAAAAGTTTGAAAACATTGATCTGGGGCATAAAGACCCATTTGATATGTTACTAGTAGCACAAAGTGAAGCAGAGTTATCGATCTTTATGACAGTAGATAAGAGTATATTGGGTTCGCAATCCCGATATCTTCTTGCTGACGCTTCGAAGTAAATCACGAGCGTGTTTCTTCTCGATGAATTTGCCTTTAAAGTCTATTAAACAAAGACGTTATTGTGTTGGTCTCCCAAGCTTTCTATCAGTTATACATTTGACTAGTTATCATATTTATATTAAAATATAAATAGTTTTGTTGAGCTTTCTATTGCTCCAAAGCACTTTGACAGATAGAAGTTTGGTGCTACCGCTATACTTATGATTATCACATCGCGGGCATTGTGGTAACACCAAAACTACTAGAGAAAATGGAGATCAAAGTCTATGCCCACTGATACAACTACTCAACCAATTACCCTCCTCAAAGTGATCGAGAAGAAAAATGGCAGGTGGTGGTTCCGCTTCAGCACCATCCTGACGACAGGCCAAAACCGTTATTACGACTGGGCTGACATCTGCTCACCCCGCAGCTCCCTTCCAGCGAACATCCGCAAACTCGCGCGAGCCATCTGGGAGACCCCCGGCGTCACGGATCTCTACGCCCAGCTCGGTGGTAAAGATGGAAGCCGAGTCGGTGTCAAAGCAGAGGATATGGTAAGAGGAGACATCACCTACTTGAGGATCTGCGACCTCTTCGACGACAAGGTCTAGCCTTGGGAAGGACCGTGGGCCGGGGGAACAGCAGCTTGCAAGTTATAGCTTGCCGTCCTCCGCGCCCCACGCATCTTCCCCAACAATCTCCAAACCTTCTCTCCCCCTATCTGTCATTTAACCTAAATCCTTAAACCATTGAGGCCTTAGGTTAAATTAGCCAAACTTTGCCAAACCTCTGTTATTGTTTATTTTTATGCTTTAATATATACAGCTAGAAATTAAAAAAATAAAAAGGCGGCAATCCGAATCCATGAAGTCGGACCAGATAGATACTAAAACACCAGGTGCGGTCATACGCCCTCAGTTCAGCAAGGTCTTATCTAAAAAAGACAAAGAGTGGGTAGAGGAGAAAAAATACCTCCACTACGGACTAATTCTGGCGGTGGTCATCGCTAGCTTGTTATTCATAAATACTTACATAGCCCAACTATTTATTGTAAACGGCATCTCCATGCAGCCCACATTCCACACTGGTGATGTAGTACTAGTATGGAAAGCGCCGCAAACTTGGGCAAAATTGACAGGCGCAGAATACGTCCCAAAAAGGGGTTCAGTCGTTATAATCCAAGGTAACAATGTGGCTCATGAACAACTAATAAAACGAGTTATAGCCCTACCAGACGAGCGGGTAGATATAGCCAACAACAATATTACCGTATATAGCAATCAGTATCCCAAAGGGATAGATCCCGATGCTGCCCCTTTTGCAAAAGATTTGCTACCGCCAGTTGGTACTTTCTCAACGCAAGTCGAGGTAGGCCAGATTTTTGTTATGGGCGATAACCGTAACCCTGGCGCATCGATAGACTCACGCTCTAGTTTGGGTAATGTCCCTACTAATATTGTCATTGGGCAAGTGGTCGTAAAATTACTGCCTCTTAGTGATATAAAGGTTTTCTAAATTATACGCTTCTAGCCGCTAATAGGTTTATCTTTAGGAGTGTTCTCTTCTTTTGAATGCCCCCGGTAACCCTTTAGGCCATGCTCTAGCTTATATAATCGTTTGTTATGAGAATGCCTTACCAGCAATAAAAGCAGTATTAAAACCGCGACAAACCCTGCCATTTTCAGTATAAAAACTGCCCGGCCGCCTGATCGGTACAAGGAGCTTCTTAGCCAATAATAGTCACTATAATCGGGCCCCATATTTACGTACTTAGTAGACACAAACTGCTCGCCATTTTTAAAATTAGCAACTGCGGTAAGAACATTCTCTCCACCGCTAAGATAGTCGTTGTCAATTGCTACTAGATTGGGCTTGGAGTAAAGGAATACTTGATTGTCGTAATAATTTACTATGTTTAAGCGTGAGCTCACTATTGGTTCGGCTACGTAGACAGCTATTTGATCCGTGGCTCCGGATATTATGGTTGGGTCTAGCGCACCTTGCCATCCGTGGTAACTTGTCTGGCAGGTACTAGTCGGCTTACACGTAGAAGCGTCGGGCAATAGAAGTATTTCCAGTGCAGATTCGTACGGAGCCGAGCCAACAGTTTGACTAGTGGCCATAAAGGTACCGCCAGCGCTAAGTTGCTTCGGAGTCAATGATGAATCTATTTGGGTCCAGATGCTGGTCTTTGGGGTAGAAGTACCGAGATTTATACATTGACCAGTGGCGAAAGATTGAAACAGAATCATTGTTGGGCTTATTGTCTGGTTGGGTTGGGACCTTAGGTAGATTGCCTGAAATACCGGAACAGAGGCCAAAGTAACAGACACCGTGTTAGCATTAGAATCGACTGAGCAACCAACGGAAAAATTATCGGCACTAGAAACAGGTGACTGAGCGCTAACATGTGAAGACAAGCCAGCGAAAACGGCAACGCTTAATATGAACACCGGTGCTAGCCCTATGTATTTCGATGAGATAGTGTTTCTTAGCGACATCTATGTTCGTACTAACTTAGAGTTTGGGAAAAACTAAGCGGTAATCTTATGGAATTGATTTTTAAACATATCTTATTATAAGCATAAAAATTATTTGAAAGTCCCTAAATGCAAACACTGCCGCACTCAGTAGCTCCTATCTGATTAGAAACCCAGGGGAGGGATAATTTGAAGGCGTTTTGCCAGGTGGTGAAGGTGTGCTGACCAGGCAGAAGTTCGAACACTGTATTAAGTCCTGCTTGTTTAGAGTCAGCATTCAATTCTTGGGCAGCCTGAACGAGACTTCTTTGATCTTCGTCACCAACAGCGAAGAAACCGCCCATCTCTTTATAGCTGCTGTTGCCGTCGCTTAAAAGAGTTGCTGGTTGGTGCTGCGCCCAAGCCTGCTCGGAGCCGTTAAAGAGTTCGTCGATAGTTGTTTGTTGTGAACCAATTTCAGGTCCTATCTCTCCGCCAAAGTCCAAAAAGTAATGATAGACGTCTGGATGCCTAAGCGCCAACATCACCGCGCACATACCGCCCAGACTTAAGCCGCCAATAGCCCAGTGGCTAGGATCGGTCGCTACATTAAAATGACTCTTGATGTAATTAGGCACATCAACCGTTAAATAAGTCTCGACGTTACCTCTCGGGCTGTTAACGCATTCGGTATCGTTAGTCAGCGACCCGGTATTGTCCACCATGAATACTATCGGTGCAATTCCATCGTGAAGCTTGGCAAATTCATCCATTGTAGCCTGTAGCCCGCTTCCTAGCCAATTCCCCGGTATCCCAGGGTAGCCGGCTGTGAGAACTATAACCGGCAAATTGATATCACTAGGGTTTGAGTAAATGGCTGGTTCATAAACAAAAGCTGTCCGGGCTTTAAATTTCGAAACAGCCCCGGGTATATTTAAGCTGAACACCTTGCCCGCAGTAGGCTGCTGTTCCAAGGACGTTAAAGATCCTTGTATCGTTTGCGAATCGACGATTTTGGTCGAGGATGGTGAAAAACTTAATAAGGCCTCCTTTTGGTTAGAACCTAAGTTTGCGACGTTGGTTTTGCCAAAAACTTGGCCAAGCGTTGGATAAAAACGGTAGTAGTTGTTAATAAGTATCAGTGAAAACAAAATACCCACAAAAAGACTGACCGCCGTTATTATTTTTAGATTGGTTTTTCGTACTATGTCTAGAACCAGCAGCCCTATGAATATAAAAATCGGCAGGACCATTATTATAAACGAATTGGGGAGGGGAGTGCCGTATTCGTGAGCAAAAAACATCATTGTAAGCAGGGCTAGCACCAAGCTGGCTACTAGTATTATTATCAATTGTCTTGTCAGTCGCTTCTTGCTTGTCGCTTGAGCTTTTTTGTTCCGTTTAGAGATCTTATTGGTACTGGAAATCCACAGACGGTTTAGGATATAAAGCCCTAGTACTGTTACTAGCACACACAAGCTCAATAATAAGTTTTGACTCAGCAAATTAAAATTCACGTATCTACTATCCCACGGATGATTAATTCATAGCATTAGCTGTATCTGTCTAAAATATAACACACTTTTCCTGGCTCAATGTTTTAGTCCACAGTTAAACTTAGCTTAATTAGGGCGTCTTATTCACTAACCGCAACATCTCGCCAAAAAGCTACGTAGTTACTGAAGTCCTTTTTGACTATTTCAATCGCCCTCGGCAAAGGTTCCGGATAGCTGAAGGCGCTATCTTTAGCCCAATTGTCGCCGTTACCAACATCAAAATACTGGCACTCACCTTTCCATGGGCAGGTATAAGGGGTGTCACTTTTTCTAAGAAATTCCTGCTTGATCGAACTCGGCGGGAAATACCAGTTACCCTCAATGTAGATCAGATCTTCTTTGGGAGCCTCGGCAATTACCGTATCGTTTAAAACAGCTTTCATTGTTAATATAAAGTATATAGCAAGGCCGTAGATCCGGCTGCCTAAAACACTAAATTATACTTTAAGAGCCATGGTTCTTATCGGCACTATTTATTAGATCTAGCAGCTCTTTAAATGAATGACACCTCATGAGCTGTTCTCGAAGTTCCTTTGCCCCATCAAAGCCGTTTATATATACCTTGCAGAATTTATTAAGTTGAGCTATACGGGCTTCACCACCTGGCCAAGTCTTAGAAAAAAGTTTAACGTGTTTTTTAAACAGCTTAAGACGCTTAGATATCGAATAATTATCCCAGGGACTCTTACTACTAAACACGAAAGGGTCGCTAAATACTCCTTTGCCAATCATTATGCCGTCTAGCTGATACTTGTCGGCTAATTCCCTACCTTGTTTAAGGCTCAGGACGTCACCGTTACCGACAATCAGGGTAGCAGACGAAATTTTATCTCGGAGTTCCCTGATTTTGCCAATCATCTCCCAGTTCGCCGGGACATCGCTTAGCTCTTTTTTGGTTCGCCCGTGGACACTCAGCATATCAAGTTTTTGATTTAGTAGCAGCTCGTGCCACGAAAGATCAATTTCATTAAACCCTAGCCTGGTCTTTACGCTAACCGGCACCTTGCCGGCTGCTCCCTTCTGAGTCGCTTTAATAATTTCAACGGCTAACTCGCGGTTATTAATCAGCGCACAGCAACAACCATTTTTTAGGACAGTTTTATCCGGACAACCCATATTGATATCTATGCCAGCAAACCCCATCTCAACTAACTCCCTAGCGGTTTTGAAAAAGTTGTCAGGTTGTTTGCCCCAGATTTGGGCAATTATTGGCTTTTCCTTAGAAGTAAATAAAAGCTTATCTAGAAGTTTATTTCGACCGGGGCTCTGAAGCCCATCGGTGTTCACAAATTCCGTGAAAAATAAGTCTGGCGCGGAGCAACCTGCGATAATTTGACGAAAAACTGTATCGGTCACGTCATACATCGGTGCCAGTACGAAAAAGGGTTTGGGTAATTTCTGGAGCAACATTTAGGGTTTAATTTTTTTGTTGTTTTTGGCCAAAATTCTTTCAGCGGCTATTCTAGCTGAACCATGACCACAAGTTTCCCTTAAAGCTTGAAGCCAAAAGAGTCCTCTAGCGTGTTCATTGGCTATGGTACTACTTAAGATCCCCCTTACGTCACCCACTGAAAGCTCGTCCAGACAGCGTATAAGGTGGGCTTTCACGTAATCATTTATATCATCCCTAGTGTACGAATCTATTACCTTTTTATTCTTGATTTCACCATCTATTTCTTCAGGAGTCCGGTCCACGCTGCCGGCTAAAGGATCGAAGGCCAGGCCTAACATTGTATAACCATTTTTCATCAGTTCCACCAAATCGAGATAATGAATAATCATTATTAGAGCGGGGTTGTTTGGGCCACCGACCTCCGCTTCGGCTGCCAATATATTAGGATTATCGCTAGCTTGGATCAATTTTTCCAATTCCAATAGCTTCTCATGACGAAGTTTAGCGTTTTCATAGTGCTCGCCATATTCGAATGCCACACTAATTAGAGCCCTTTTACCTGCCTCACGTCCAAGGCGTTTTTTCTCATCATCGGTGAGTTCTTTCCAATCATCATATTTAGGATCTTTCTTTCTTCGATTACCAAAACCGTCGAACTTCTCCGGCGGGAAAATAACCGTATAGAGTGGTCCCTGGATACCCTCAGCGCGTTCCCTTAAAGCCTCTCTGCGTGCCTTCTCGCTCTCGTAGTTCTTTTTGAAAGTAAACTCAGCGTTTTTGAATATTGTCTGTAGGTATCTGGGAACCATACTGGCCGGATGTCCCGGTGTCCGCATATGACCCTGAAGCGCATTCGCCTGAGTTACTTCAAGATGAGAAAACGGTAAAAAGCTTAGCGCTTGTAGCCTTTCGTGGGTAGTTACAAAATCAGCCCGATCAAGCGTAGGGCCAAACACGGCTAGGTCAACTGGTTCTTCAGGCAACGGTGCAGTTTTCCAGTCAATACGTTCCTCTTGGTCCCGATCTTCGCTTGGTGCTTCGCGTAACACTTTTAATTCTCCGTAAAAATGATTGATTTACTTACTTAAGTCTAGCTTTGGTCTATCTACAAGTAAAAACTATTACTTGCTGTTGCCTGATCCGCCTAAAACGCGTTCGCGGTCAAGTAGGTAATGAAGCGTTGGGTTTTGTGAATAGCCTGTTTCTGATGCTTCCCCGGAATCTCTCCCATAACTAGGAGCCCTAACTATTGTAGTGGCTCTAAGTTCGGCTTTCAGACTCTCTACGCGGTCTCTAACAGCATCGCCGGTAACAACCTCTTCCGGTATTACGACTTCAACGGCATCGCGAGTATCGCTTGGTTGACCTTCTCTAGAGATGGGTAGTGCCGGAAATTCATGATTCATATGTAATATTATAGCATAGACAATCAGATTTGTCTACTCCCAACGGAAGACTCGGAAGGCGATTGCGTAGATAATAACTGCCCAAATACCGATTAAGCCGAGCTGGGGGCCTAGTTCTAATAAACCCTTATTCTCGGTAATAATCATCCGCATACCATCGATCACCGGAGTAAGTGGCAGAAACGTCGAAACGTGCTGCAGCCACTCCGGCATAAGATACGTTGGGAAAAACACGCCGGTTAAAAACATCAGCGGGAAGACGATAATGTTGGCTAGGGGTGCCGCCTGGTTCTCGTTCTTAGCCCAACCCCCAATAGCCAGTCCTATACCGAAAATAAGGAAGATCCCAATAAGCACAAAGGCCGCTAGTTGCGGGTAACTACCATGCATTTTTAGATGGAATACCGTGACAGCCACGATAAACATAATGCCCACCGATATTAGACCAATTACTGCTTGGGATAAAACGTTCGACATAAAGTATTGCCAGACTCTTAAGGGAGATATGTGTATTCTACGCAGCACACCTTGTTTTTTAAGTTCGGGGAAGACATTAACTGGTCCAAAAATACCAAGTCCAATGATCGAAAAGCCCAGTAAACCTGAAAAGACATAATCAAACTGGGTAAGCCCAGCCTGATTGGTGGATTTTGTAACAACCGTAAAGGGCGGGTTGACGTTAACGTATTTAGCATTAACTGGAGCCGTGACGGCTCCTTCTAACACGGTTGCTAAGGTCTGGGCGGCTTGAGCATTATTTTCATCGTAGTAGACCACTATTTGACCGCTGGGGAGATTGTTTTTTACCTGTCCAAAGTTCGACGGGAAAACTATCGCCGCATCGATTTCACTCCGGCTCAATTCCTGCTTGGCAACAGATAGATTGCTTATGCCTGGCTTGATTTTAAACGTGCTGCTGGATTTAATCTCCTGGATAAAACTCTTTGACACCGTACTAGACGATTGATTAAAAAGCGCTACGTTAAAAGACACGTTGCTGTTATGACCAAATATCCCTCCAAAGATAAATAAAAAGATCAAAGGGAAAAGGATTGTAAAAAACAGAGCTGTCTTATCTCGGAAGTATCTTTTAACGTTTATCTTGGCGAAAACTATAACGCTAAATAGTGACTTTTTCATAATTACTCTCGAAGTTCCTTGCCAGTTAGATCAATAAAGACATCTTCTAAATCAGCTTGCTCAACCTTTTGCTTTTTGGTAAAGCCTTTTTTAAGTAACTGCTGTACCAAATCCTGAGGAGTATCAAGAGCAATAATTTTTCCATCGTCCATGATAGCGACGCGTTTACAAAGTCTCTCGGCTTCTTCCATGTAATGAGTAGTCAAAATGACCGTAATCCCCTGCCCACTAATCTTCTCTATTAGTTCCCACAAGTTGCGGCGTGCTTGCGGATCAAGCCCAGTAGTCGGTTCATCCATAAAAAACACTTTAGGGTCATGAACCAGCGCGGCGGCAATACTAAAACGCTGTTTTTGACCACCGGATAGCTGTTCGATGTAGCTACTGGCTTTATCTGTTAAATCAACATCACTCAGGAATTTCATCGGATCGACTTTCTCACCATAAGAAGCAGCTGTCATTTCCAGTAGCTCAGTTAACTTAACCTTATCCATAAAAGCCGGCGATTGAGGCTGGACGCCAATAATTTGTTTGATAGCCCGAGGGTTCTTAGACACGTCAATGCCGGATACAGTGGCCTTGCCGCCGTCAATCTGACGGAGGGTCTCAATCATTTCTAAGGTAGTGGTTTTGCCCGCACCATTGGGCCCTAGGATGCCGAATATCTCACCTTTGTCTACTTCGAATGATATACCTCTTACGACATCACGGTCGCCGTAGCGCTTACGCAGGTCTTTAACGACTATAATTTTATCAGACATCCATTGAACTTTAACAGACTAAGAACTTGGGCGCAAAAAAATACACCCTGGGCTAAACCTAGGGTGTATTTTAGGTACAGAAAGTGTAATTACTTACGCTTAACTGTCAAAAAACCGTTTCGCGGGTTTTCGTTTACTACAAAACCTTCTGGCAGGTCACTAGCTTCTGGCCGTTGATCCTTACTAAAGTAGTAGATTGTTTGTTCTTTGCCCCCACGAAGTGTAACCTTCTTAGAATTTAAGTAATATGTTACACCCTTTGAATTTGTGTGCTTGTATGCCATTGTCTGACTTACTCCCTCTCTCTTAAACTTAGTAATGGTACCCCTAACATACTCTGTTAGCATTTTATTTGTCAACCTTTTTTTTATTCACTGATTAGAGTTGCATCTTTTAATGCTTATGTATTACACTAGTCATCGTAAGCTTAATAATTAAAAAATAAGAGGTACAGATAATGGATTTTTCGGTCCGGGGCGCAAGCCACCCAGGAGTAAACGCACAGCCACCATCCGGTAGCGATAGTACACCAAAACACAGCTCATCAAGTCGGGGTTCTGGTATGTCAACTAAAGGATTCAGATTAGCTTCAGTATTATTGCTGTTTTGTATCACCATACTGCTACTGGCCACCATATTCCTGGTTCACTACGGACCAGCTGATGAGACTAAATATGTCGATACCAACGATTTCCAAGCCGTTGACATCAATGTTGGCGGATCAAGCAGCAGTGATCAAATCTACTTCGGTCATGTGAAGGCTCTAAATAGCAATTTCGTGGTTCTTGATGATGTCTACTACATCCCTACAACCTCGACTTCCTCAAGTATTACCTTAGAACCCTTAATCTGTCAGGTAGATGCCCCATTCAACCAAATGGTCGTCAGCCGAAGCAGTGTTAACTGGTGGGAGAATCTCCAGCCTACCGGCAAAGTTGCCACCACAATTACTTCCTACCAAAAGAACAACCCTAATGGCCCGACCTGTCCTTCCTCATCAACAAGTTCTACCAGCGGCACCAGCAGCACAGCTGCTACCACTACTCCGTCATCAACTACGACTACCAAATAAAGTACCAGAAGAAGTTGGCCTTAGCCTGACTTTACTAGTCCTGTTTATTCAACGTACTTCTTAAACCATCGATCGGTGGCAACTAGAACTACGAACAGGATAAATAGCAAAGCGCTAACAACTAGCGTCCAGCCCGCAAGATCTGGCGACCAAGTAGGCGAAATGAAGTCGAACTCGTATAAACTTGACGGTACGGTCGGGGCAGCAATACCGTGGTTCTCTACATATTGTTCAACACAAGGAACACGGTTGTGGCCAGAAAAGTCAGTTGGGTCTAGCTGCTGACAATAATTTTCGGCATCAGTATAGATCTGGGTATTACTAGACTCGTTTTCTGACAGGGCGGTCTGTTCTAATCGATCGTACGTATAGGTTAGCTGAATCGGCGGATATACCGAACTAGCACCTTGAGTCAGGCTGGTGTTCATGTTGCCGACCACGTAAGCCTGAAGCTGTTTTAGGGCCCCCTGGACGTTACCGTCATCTTTATCAGTTTGGTAGACATTTTCCTTTAAGTGAACCATCGTCAGGTTGTTCTGGCGAAGCGCATAGATACAAATACCGGAACTAACAATTAGTAGTATAAAAACGTAAACTGGACGAATTAAACGAAGCTTCGTCCAAAGATGGTGTAATCGTCGTTTATTCATAGTTTTTATTTTACTCGAGAATGCTCCTTAAAGTGTACCATAAGCGTGTTAGACTGTATTTATGCATATTTACTTCTCTGGAATAGGCGGGACCGCTATCGGACCGCTAGCTCTAATTGCCAAGGAAGCCGGCTTCAATGTCTCCGGCTCAGACAAGTATGATTCCAGCTACATAAAAGAGCTTAAAAAACTCGGCATAAATGATATCCATATCGGTCAAACCAAGGAAGCTATAGCAAAAGTCCACGACAGTCGTCCGATAGACTGGCTGGTTTATTCATCAGCCGTTACCATGGAGGATTCTCATCATCCGGAGCTGGAGTTTGCCAAAAGCCAGTCTATAAAAAAATCGGACCGCAGCGAATTCATAAGCTACTTCTTGTCTGAGAAAAAACTAGAAATGGTAGCTATTGCTGGCACGCATGGCAAAACCACCACCACCGCCATGGTCATCTGGCTGTGCAAGCAGCTGGATTTTCCGATAAGCTATTCGCTGGGAGCCAAAAACAGCTTTGGCAATATGGGGCAATACCTGCCGGGATCAAAGTATTTTGTCTATGAAGCCGACGAATTTGCCAACAACTTTCTAGCCTATAAACCAGTTCTTAGCCTAATAACCGGTGTTACCTGGGATCACCATGAAATTTTCCCAACCCGTGAGGACTATCAGGCAGCTTTTAGAGAATTCATAGCTGGGAGCCAAAGAACCATTATTTGGCAAGAAGACTTCGACTACCTGCAGATAGATTCACCAATCAATATTGTCATCCAAGAGACCGATAACCCGGTTATTGAATTGCTGCAGCAAAAAGGCCGTTATAACCGACTCGACGGCTGGCTGGCTATTCAGGCAGTACACCGCTTAACCGACACACCGATTGGTAAGCTGGTGGGCCTGATTAATAGCTTCCCCGGCATCTCGCGGAGAATGGAAGAGATAGCTAAGAATCTCTACAGCGACTATGCTCATACACCGGATAAAATCCGCGGCGGGATGAGTGTAGCTATGGAGACCGCTGCCGAGCACAACCAACAACTGGCCATAATTTATGAGCCGCTTACTAATCGTCGTCAGCACTACGTCGCTAAAGAATATAAAAATAGTTTTGACGGCGCCTCAAAGATCTACTGGATACCCAGCTATTTAGCGCGTGAAGATCCTCTGCAGCCTAACCTCTCGCCAAAAGAGTTAATTAGTCATCTTAGTGATCCGAGTATCGCTGAACCCGCCAAGATGGGGCCGGAACTCAAGAAAACCATCAAAGAGCATCTTGATAAAGGCGATCTAGTAGTAGCGATGAGTGGTGGCGGCGGTAACAGTTTAGACGAATGGCTTAGGGAGAATTTTAAAGACAGCTAGCCGAGAATTACAGCCATATCAGCAACGACAACTAAAAATAGTATTATCCATAGCCACATATCGGTTCTTAGATTCATCTGAGAAGTGCTCTTAAAGGGATTTATCTGATTTATTATTGAAGATTCATCAGATGACGAATGGGAAGCCACGGTCGGCTGCGAGGCCGAAACGTTGGCATCGGTGCCCACAACAGCCAATTGCCCGCTGGCAACGGCTATTTCATCATCGTCCGAGCCGATAGTCTCTTGGTGCTGCTCATGGGTAAACTCTGAGCCATAGTTAAAAGACGGCTGTTCAGCCGCTTGGCCAGTTTTGGAATCAACTTCAATGGTATGCCAAGCACTTTGCTCAAAGTGATGGTCGAGCGGCGGCAGTTTATCTATTGGTTCAATCGGTGCGATCTCTGGCATATCAGGTTTTTGAGGTTTAGGAATCTCAAATGGTTTATGCATTTCCTGCGAGTAAGCGGGGGTTGATAGGCGGGCTATCTTCTCTCTTAGCTCATCATTTTGATCTTTTAATGTGGAAGTTTCTTGATCGCCGCCGGTTCTGGCCTGTTCCAGCTCTCTAATCTGTCGGCTTTGGTTGTTTAATTTACTCTCCAGGTCATTAACGGGCCGGATATCTGGATTTAACGATGTTATATTGGGCCCAAAAGGACGCAGTGGCGGGACCGAAGAACCATGTTGGTGAAGATGTGGCCGATAATCGCGCTGATTGGGCGAAGACGCGACTGTGTTTGGGTTGGTGATGAGATTAGGGTCGATACTGCCAGTTGACCCGACTGCGGTTACCTGTTCATAGTTGGGCCCAATAAAACTCGGGGGTTCTTGCAGACGTTCAGGCTGTTCAACGCTAGCAACCGTTGGGACGTTAGCCACTGCTTCAACTGATTGAGGATTCGTCGGCTGATCTACAGATTCGGGCCTAGGCGCATCATAAACGGGCTCAGAAGACTGAATAATATCGCCTTCGTTACTTGCAGTAACTTCCTGGTTATCGTCTTCTTGCGAACGGATGTAAATCTCACCTTCAATAATGGTAAAGTCTGGTGATTCTGCCATTTCGGTCTCATAATCCGGGTGCTTTTCATCAGTAAATTCGCGGCCTTCCACTTCAAGGGGCGGTGACACAACAGCGTCGGTCTCCGGTTTGTCCTTGGGCTGTTTGACCCTATCAAGAACCTTAGCTACCTCATCAGCGATGTTATTAGACTGCGGTTTATCTTCTTGGTCTTCCTCGTCAACCTTCTTTTCGACAGGAGTCTCAACAATTGGCAATTCAGTAGAACTACGGCGCCTTCTCGATCTTTTACGCTTGGATTTCTTACGAGGCTCCTCTGATTCAGGTGTCTCGAATAGCCTACCGTCTTTATTAAACCTGTTTTGATCAGCTTCCATATAAACTTGTACCTGCCTAGATTAAGTAGATTATATCATTTTAACGGATAAAAAGCAATTACGACGTTACGAGGAGGGTCGAGGCTTCAAACATATAGGACATCTAGATTAATAGTAGCATTCTCAAAGCCGGGTAGGCTTTGTAAGTATTCAAGTGGTGTCTTCATTCCTAGTGAAGTATGCGGTCGGTAAGTATTGTAGCGCTCACAGTCTTC